>JAIRPG010000082.1 GCA_031257105.1 Treponema sp. | reverse complement strand
AGACAGGGCCCCGTAGAGTTCGCGCAGCGCCGCGGGGTCGCTAAAGAGAAACGAAAACACACTCGATTTGTAGTGGCTGTTCACGCTCATACGTCAAATTTATTACAATACGGCTGTCCCGGCAATACGGCATTATATGGAATGGCGACCCGTATGCCGTGAAGAACAACATTGGTCTGTAGGTTGGGCCTCCCCTTTGGCATGACTCTGTATGCCCACCACCTTATCATGGGTTCCGCCGCAAAGGCGAAGACTTTTACCGAGTGCAAGGTGCTTGATGACTTCGAATGGTAACGCCCTCAGGCAAGCTCAGGGCGGCGCCAACGGCTCAAGTTTTTTAAGGCGTGTACCGATAGTAGAAGAACTATGTTTTTACCCGCCGCCCAAAAAAATCGCCTGCCTCCGCTATTTTTTTGTTTTTTTCTGGCGGCGGTTTTTTTTCCTCCCCGGTTCGCGTTTGCTCAAAACGCCGCCGGCGCCCAAACGGATCAAAAAAACGCGGGGAGGAGGGAAACCTCGCGGAAAATTTTTCCTTCGCTCTATTTTACCGGCCCGGCGGACCATGCGCCAAATCAGGAACCGGCGGCGTTTTATTGGGTCGCTACTGAAGACGAAACATTGGAGGCAGGAAGCCGCAACGCAAGCCGGGACATCTCCATCCTCTTAAATAACGATATTTTGGCTTTCTATGGACATCCCCTCTCCACACGGATGGGGATCCTGGGTAGATATTCAATCACAGAACTCGATGAGCGGTTGAGCGCGCTCGCGGAGGAGTACGGCGCGGTCAATGGCGGACGGGGTATCCGCAAGGCGTTCTACATTATCTATGGAACCGTATGGCCCGGCGGGGATATAGGAATCCTCAGCGAGAAGGTGTTAACCGACTATATTCAGTACGCCCTGGACAATGACCTGCTGGTCTTTATCGATCACCAGATAGGCCGTTTCGACCCGGTAGAGTCCCTCAAGGTAATGCTCCCCTACCTCCGCTACCCCAATGTTCATCTGGCCCTTGACCCGGAATGGCGGACAACCAAACCCATGAAGGAAATTGGTACCGTCACCGCCGACGAAATCAACCGGGCGCAGCGGGTTATGGAGGATTATATCATCGAGCACGAACTGCCCGGTGAACGGATGCTGGTTATCCATCAGTTTAATTGGCGGATGATCCAAAACCGCGAACAGGTTCTGAGTAACTTTGAACGGGTCAGACTGGTACACTGCGCCGATGGTTTTGGCAATCCCACGATTAAACGGGCATCCTATGCCAACAATGCCCAGGCAACGAATATGCCTATCAAGGGGTTCAAGCTGTTTTATAACTTCAATATCCCCGGCGCGGGTTACGATTGGCCCATTCTTTCCCCTAAAGAAGTGTACGAGTTGAATCCCCGGCCTTATGTGATCATGTACCAGTAAGCCTCCTCTCCCCCGGATGTTTCCACCGATCCCCTCAAAACAAAAGCCAGGTTAGTTTTGCACAGCCTCTTCAGGCTGGGTTTTACAACAGGCTCTGAAGAGCGCGTTTAAATCCTTGACAAAAATAATAATAGTTATTATTATTAAGATATGAACCGAGATGACCGGAAAGAACAAAAGAAGCACAGCCGGAAACGAGAAGCGATACTGCGCCTGATCCGGTCAACCGGCTCCCATCCGGGAGCGCGGTGGGTCTATGAACAGCTTAAGCCGGAGATACCGGATCTTTCCCTGGGCACGGTGTACCGTAACATCAATCTCTTTCGAGCGGAGGGGGATGTTGCTTTTCTGGGGGTGGTTCGCGGCGAAGAACGCTTTGACGGCAGGGTAGAACCCCACCCCCACGCAGTTTGCAGGCGTTGCGGAAAGATAGCGGATCTTCCGGAAGACATTCAGGCGGAATTGTTTACCGGCTTACCGCCCGGTGAACCGGTACGGATCCCGGATTTTTCTCTTGATATGAGAAATACCGTGTTCTATGGTTTATGTAAGGCGTGTTTAGAGGAAACTACGGCATAAGCCGATAGTATATATTTTGTGACGGAGAGTAGAAGAATGAAGAAATGGGTTTGTTCAGTCTGCGGGTATGTTCATACCGGAAGCGAGGCCCCGGCGGAGTGCCCCCAATGCAAGGCCCCGGCGTCTAAGTTCAAAGAACAGACTGCCGGAGCGGCTTTTGCCGCCGAACATGTGTTAGGCATTGCCAAAGGCGTGGACGCCGACATTGTCAAAGATCTCGAGGCTCATTTTAACGGTGAATGTTGCGAAGTCGGCATGTACCTGGCGATGAGCCGCGTTGCCATCCGTGAAGGGTATCCTGAAATCGGCGCGTACTACCATCAGGCCGCGCTGGAGGAAGCGGAACACGCCGCGAAGTTCGCCGAGCTTTTGGGCACGGTCGTCACCGGCAGCACCAAGAAAAACCTGGAACTGCGGGTAGAAGCTGAATCGGGGGCTTGCGCGGGTAAGACCGACATCGCCAAACGGGCCAAAGAGAAAGGTCTGGACGCCATCCATGACACGGTACACGAAATGGCCCGGGATGAAGCCCGCCATTGCGCCGGTTTCAAGGGGCTCCTTACGCGGTATTTCTAAAAAAGTCGCGGAGGCTGCGGAATGGGCCGCGGCTTCCGCTTTTTTGTTGAAAAAGTGAACTCATAAACCCGCCGCCCAGCCCATCACCATACCTCGCCTCCGCGGCTTCAACGCATAACATTGACGCCCCGCAAGCTGCGTGCTATGCTTAATTTCCAAGTAACTCTAATCTAATCGGTGAGGTTTACAATTTATGGCTTTTAAGGGTAAAAAACAGCCGCCTGCTCATGAGGAAACGCTTCAATCTGAGTTTGTCCGCAGATTTAAGTCAAACCCGCTCATCTTTGGGGGAACGATCGTTGTTCTGGTCATCGTTATCGTGGCTTTTGTGTTTGTGCCCGCTATTGTGCCCGAAGCGAGTGGAGGCGCCGATTTGACATTCGGTACCTACAATAACGCGCCGGTGAGCTATGTGCCGGGGAACTATTTCGCCCAGAGGCAGGAGTATTATGCCCGGTACGTGCAGTCCGAAATCAACGAGGCCAATTACGATGCGGTCACATACCAGGTTTGGCGGGTCGCTTTTGAGGATACCGTGCTTCACGCCGGGATACTGGCCGCTATGGCTCAAGCAGGTTACACGCCGCCGGATGAACTGGTGGACAAAGAAACGGCTCTGCGGCCTGAATTTCAAGAAAACGGGCGTTTTTCTACCGTTAAATACCGGCAGTATGACAGCGTAGACCGGATAGCTATCTGGCGGGAAGTCCGGGAGGCCATGATTGAAGATCGCTACCGGTCTGAAATCGCGGGGCTTCGAATTTCTTCAAAAGAAGTGGATTTTATCGCTTCCATGGCGTCGCCGGAGCGGAGTTTTGATATGGTGGTTTTCCCCTTGAACGATTACCCGGATTCGGAGGTTCGCTCCTACGCCTCGTCTAACCCGGATAACTTCCTCACCACCCACCTTTCCAAGATCTCTATCAATAGTAATGAACGTGAAGCCCGGCAGATCCTCAGTTCAATCCAGGACGGCGTTTTGAGCTTTGAGGACGCCGCCGAAACCCATTCCCAGGATACCTATGCGGCGAAGGGCGGCGATATGGGCCGCAAGATGGTTTACGAGTTAGTCTCGGAGGCGTCTGATGAGGGGGAACGGGCCGCCGTTATTGCCCTCTCCGCGGGGCAGTTCAGCGACGTGGTAAAGACCCGTACGGGCTGGGCTTTTTTCCGCTGTGAGGAAACGCCCTTCGCCGCGGATACCGCCGACGCCGATACCTTGGCGAAGGTTCGCCGTTATATGCAAGGATTTGAACGGGGCCGTATTCAGGACTGGGCAACCGGTCAGGCGGAGGAGTTTATCACGCTGATTAAGGCCGATTCTTTTGACGGCGCTGTGGAGTCCAGGGGGCTCGTCAAGCGGACGTTCGGCCCCCTGCCTTTGAATTACGGCGACGGGGACGGGGATCTCTTTACCACATTGGATTCATTCGCCGTGCCGGAGTTAAGCAACGCCGATACCAGTGATATTTTCTGGCGGACCGCTTTCTTTACCCCGGTAGGCAGCCCGTCGGCGCCATTTGTCGTCGGCAGTGATGTGCTGGTACTCTACCCGCTGGAAGAAAATACCGCCGCCGAGGATAAGATTGAATCGGCGCGAAGCATCGTCTCCTCTTATTGGCTTAGTTACAATACGGAGTTGAGCCTCCGTTCCTTCTTTCTGGGCAGTTCCAAGTTCGTCGATCAGTTTGACGCGGTCTTTGGGAGGGTCTTGACCGCTCGTGAATAATGGCGGCGTCCGGCAATGCGGCCAATCCTGGCCGCGACGCTCCCCGGCAGTTCAAAACCCGCCGGGGATTTTCTCTTTCTTATCAAGGAAAAACGCTCCTTTCCACCGTTGATCCTCAAGGACAGGCTGAACGGTTAGCCGGAGTCGTTCCCGTTTTGGGCCGAACCCTCTATCTCTGTCCCTCCCCGCTCTATGGGTATGGCCTCCCCCGGCTTCTGGAGCGTATCGGCGACGATTCGGCAATACTATGCGTTGAACAGGACGATCAACTCTTGGCCCTCTCGGCAGAGGCAATGGGGGATCTCCTTCAAGAAAATTCGAAGCTCCGCCTCACAAAAGCCGAAAAACCCGAGTCGCTCTGCGCGTATGTCCGCAGAACCTGGGGGAGCCGTCGTTTCCGCCGGCTGGAAGTCATCCGCCTTTCCGGAGGCTGGCAGCTTGCGCCGGAACGGTACGAGACCCTGGCCGAGGTTCTTCGCCGCGAAATCGCCCTGGACTGGAGCAACGCTCTGACTCTGGTCAAGCTGGGCCGCCGCTACTTGCGGAACGCGCTGCGTAACCTGGGATTGATCCCTTCCACCCCAAGCCTGGACGAACTCAGCTTTGGCGGCGCCCCGGCGCTGGTTCTGGGGGCGGGACCTTCCCTGGACGGGGTTCTGGATGGGCTTACAAAGCGCTTGAAGGATGAGCGGCTTTCTGGAGATTCCCGGAGATTTAAGATTATCTGCGTGGATACCGCCTTGCCGGCCCTCAAAGCCATGAATATCAAGCCCGACCTCGCGGTGGCATTGGAAAGTCAGCACTGGAACCTGAGGGATTTTATTGGTCTGGGAGACTGGAGCGTCCCGGTAGCGATGGATCTTTCAGCGCTGCCCGCTACCGGGGAGACGCTGGGGGGGCGTCCCTACCTTTTCTTTACCCCATGGGCATCCCTGGGAATTTTCAAGCGGTTGGAAGCGGCGGGGCTGCTGCCGGAACCGTTTCCACCCCTCGGCTCGGTGGGGCTTACCGCCGCAGCCCTTGCCCGGCGGCTTACCTCGGGGCCGATCCTCATCGGAGGCATCGATTTTTCCTTCACGATAGACAGTTTTCATGCCCGTTCAGCCCCTTCCCGCCAGGAACGGCTTCGCCGCCAGAACCGTTTCCTCTCCCTCATCAGCGGGGAAAGCGCCTTTCGCCGGGGAACCTTTGCCACCCTTTCCAAGACGGGCCTTCCCGTGCGGAGCGATCCGGCGTTGCGGGGGTATCGGGATCTCTTTGAACGGGAGTTTTCCCGCGATCCCCGGTTCCGCGATATAGCCGGATCGGGGCTTCCATTGGGATTGGAGATTGTGGATCAGGAGGCGGCTTTTGATCTCCTGGAAGGCGCCGGTATTGAACAAACCCCGGCCATCCGGGGGAAGCCTTCCTCCCGCCTCCCTCCTTCCGGCCTCAAGCCCGCGCTGGAAGCCTTTATCCACCGGGAACGGGAGGCTCTTATCACGCTGCGGGGGATCCTCCTCGGAGAGATCGCTCCTGCCCCTGAAGCGCTGGAACGCTTGCTCGACGAGTGCGGCTACCTCTGGGCGCACTTTCCTGACTGCGCCGGAGCGGAAGGCCGCCGCCCCCCCGGTACGGATCTTTCTTTCCTCAAGCGGGTCAGGGCGGAAATCGATCCGTGCGTTACTATCTTCGATGCCGTGCGTTCAATGATTCCGGGTTAAGTTCTTTCCATAAGAAACGCCGCTATCGCCTCGGCGACTGCGGCGGGGTTTTCCTGATGGGGAAGATGCCCTGCGGCGGGGATGCTTTTGAATACCACATCCTGCCTGAGATTCCGGAGTATGCGCGCCGAGTCGGGCGAGATAACCCGGTCTCTGTCCCCCCAGAGGATCAGCGTCTTTCCAGGAAACGCGATAAACCGCTGGGCAAACGAATCTTTACCGGTCTGATACGTCCAGATCAAGCTGCGGAGCGATCCGAAATAAGCCCGCTCCTGGCTTGAGCTTTCAACACGGGCGATAACCCGCTCCCGGAGGAAGCGGCGGTCTTCTTCATTCATGCCTTCCAGATCTTCGTAATAAGGAAGGAGCGACCGGTAAGCTCTCTCATGGTTCTTCCGGTACGAGCGGTACTGCTTTTTCCCGATAAAGGGGCAAGCCATAAGGAGAAGGCCGGCGCCGAGCGGCAGCGCGGAGGGAAAACAGCCGTCCTCCAGAATGAGCGCCCGCGTCAGTTTCGGCTGGGTAAAAGCCGCTTCTTCGGCGATAACGGCCCCCATAGAATTCCCCACCAGCGCCGCAGGATAGGCTTCCGAGACGCCGGCCTCATCTAAAAGCCGGAACAGAGCCCGTGTATGCCGCTTGAGGTTGATACGGCCCGGCGCTTTCGACCGGCCAAAACCGGGCAGATCCGGCGCCAAAACACGGAACCGGTTCCGCAGCAGGGGGATCACGCGCCGCCAGGAGTCGGCCTCATCTCCGAGGCCGTGGATCAGCGCCAGTACCGGCTTGGAAGAAGGGGAATCCGATCCGGCTTCGGTATCATAATAGAAGAGCGTCTCTTCTTCACCCCGGAGAGAAAGCGTCTTGGCAAAGACTTGGAGGGAAGGCCATGGTTTCATAATCGTTATTTTTTCCATATTGGCAATATCGGCGTATCCCCTTGCAGATAAACCTATACAATTGTATAGTAAGGTTATGGAACTGAGCGACAAGATCACGATCCTCGCGGGAGCGGCAAAGTACGACGCATCCTGCGCCTCGTCGGGCAGCGGCCTTACCGATACGGGGGGATCCGGCGCCGATTCCCAGAAGGGGAGGCGTTTCGGTTTCAACCTGCCCGCCGGGGTCTGCCATAGCTGGACGGGGGACGGACGCTGCGTAAGCCTCCTCAAGGTGCTGTACTCAAACGTCTGCCGGTTTGACTGCGCGTACTGCGTAAACCGGGTTTCGGCGGATACGCCGCGCGCTTCTTTTACCACCGATGAACTGGTGGATCTTACCTGCCGGTTCTATCGACGGAACTACATCGAGGGGCTTTTTCTTTCTTCCGGCATTTTCGCCGATCCGGATATTGTGATGGAAAAACTTATCGGCGTTGCCCGAACGCTCCGTACCGACTCAGGCTACGGCGGCTACATACACCTCAAGATCATCCCGGGAACCGGAGAAAAGCTTATCCGGGAGGCGGGACTCTGGGCCGACCGGCTCAGCGCCAATATCGAACTACCGACAGACCGGAGCCTCCAAACCCTCGCGCCTCAAAAATCGGGGAAAACGATTCTGCGGGCCATGGAAGCGGTTGCCGAAACCGGCGCTCAGTTTGAAGAAGACCGGCGTCAGATCCGGTTTTCTTCCCAAGGCAAGAATTCCACCCCCGCCTTCGCCCCGGCGGGGCAGAGCACCCAGCTTATCGTGGGCGCTACCGGCGAAGATGACCGGCAGATCATCTCCCTTTCCGAGGCATTGTACCGGAAATTCTCCCTCCGGCGGGTTTACTATTCAGCGTTTATTCCCGTAGGGGTTCCTGGACGGGGCGGCATACCGGATCCCCGCCTGCCGGATATCCCCGGCCCGCCTTTGGTACGTGAACACCGGCTCTATCAAGCGGACTGGCTTCTCCGGTTCTACCATTTTAGCCCCGGCGAGATCTTGGATAACACACCCTACCTGGATCCCCATATCGACCCCAAGACCGCTTGGGCGGTAAGGCATCTGGAACGGTTCCCGGTGGAGATCAACAGCGCCTGCCAAGAGGAACTCCTCCGGGTGCCCGGTTTAGGAGCGGTTTCGGCCCGGCGGATCATAGAAGTCCGGCGTTCCCGGTCGCTGTCCTTTGACAGCCTCCGCCGGTTGGGGGTGGTACTCAAACGGGCCCGGTACTTTATCACCGTGGGAGGCGCCTTCCTGGATAAACCCGATGATCCCAAGCGGATCCGCCGTATCCTTGCCGATGCCGACGGCGCGGGTTTGCAAATGCCCTTGTTTGAATTTTGAGCTTCCGGCGGCCCGCCGATACCCGCCGCTTGATGTCCGCCGCCCCCGACGGAAAACTATCATCAACAGGAGTTACTATGTCTCATGCTTCAAAGACGCGCTTCAAAAAATTTATCTCTTATTATAAACCGTACCGGTTTTTATTCGCAGCCGATGTGGCCGCTGCGGTAACGGTATCGGCTCTATCGCTCATCTTGCCCTTCTGCGTACGGCGCGTCACGGCCCTCGCGCTCGGCGGCAAAGGGGGCGATCCGGGTATTTTCACCATGGCTTTGCTCATGCTGGGCCTCGTTATCATCCAGACCGGCTGCGCCCTCTTTTACGATCATAAGGGCCACGTGATGGGGGCGCGGATGGAACGGGATATGCGGAACGATCTCTTCGCCCATTATCAGCGCCTTCCGTTCAGTTTCTTTGACCGGGAAAAGACCGGGACGATTATCTCCCGGCTGACCGGCGATCTGCTTTCCATCGCCGAATTGGCCCACCACGGGCCGGAGGACATCATCATCTACCTGGCAACCTTTACGGGCGCGCTGGCAATACTGATGAAGATCAACCTTTCTCTGGCATTGGCGGTATGCGCCTTTTTGCCCTTTATGTTTGGGTTTTCTTACGTTTACAGCCGGAAACTGCGAAGCGTTTTTTCTCAGTGTTACGAAAAAATAGCCGGAGTAAACGCCCGGATCGAAGACAGCATTTCCGGCATACGGACGGTAAAATCCTTTGGAAACGAAGCGCTTGAGATCGCCCGGTTCAAAAAAACAAACGAGGAGTATTTCCAAAGCAGGGCTTCTATCTACAAACATGAAGCCCGGTACTACACTACCATCGGAACCTTGTTTACCCAGCTTATTTTGGTATCCACAGTGGTCTTAGGCGGCATGAAACTCTCCGGAGCGTCTTTGGAGGTGGAGGATTTCATCTCTTTTATCCTCTATGTGAACTACCTTACCGCGCCGATTCCTCAATTGGCCCGGATCATGGGGCAGTACCAGCAGGGGATCAGCGGATTCAACCGCTTTATGGATGTGATGGACACGGCGGGAGAAACTCCCGTAGGAGAGACTCCCGTAGGAGAAACTCCCGTAGGAGAGACTCCGGCGGGAGAAACTCCCGTAGGAGAAATCCGCCGGGGCAGAGCGGCCCCGGTTGGGGTAAAGGGAGAGGTGGAATTCTCCGCCGTAAGCTTTCGATACAGCCCGGAAACGGACTATATTTTGAAAGATCTTTCCTTTACGGTGAAGAGCGGAGAGTACGCGGCCCTGACCGGCCCTTCGGGGATTGGGAAGACCACCCTTTGTTCTCTGATCCCCCGGTTCTACGAGGTTACATCCGGCTCCATCTTGCTGGATGGACGGGATATTCGGAGTATCGGCCTTGAGTCTCTACGGAAACATATCGGGATAGTACGGCAGGATGTCTACCTATTCGCCGGTACGATTCGGGAGAATATCGCGTATGGAAAACCCGGCGCTACCGGGGAAGAAATCGTCCGGGCGGCGAAACAGGCCAATGCCCACGATTTTATCACGGCGATGCCCGGCGGTTATGACGCGCTTATCGGGCCGCAGGGCGTTACCCTCTCCGGGGGGCAGCGCCAGCGGCTTTCTATTGCGCGGGTGTTTTTGAAGGATCCGGCGATCTTGATTTTCGACGAAGCAACCAGCGCCCTGGATTACGAAAGTGAACGGATCATTCAGGAAAGTTTGAAGCGTCTGTCCCAAGGCCGGACGAGCTTTATCATTGCCCACCGGCTTTCCACGATTAAGGACGCCGGACGAACGCTGGTCTTTGACGGACAGGAGATCCGGGAACAGAACGGCTCAGAACGCCTCATAAGAAACTGAAAAAGGCTCAACCTTCGCGCTATTACTCCGATATTTGATTAGAGGTATGGTATGGAGACCAAAGCGGATACAGAAGGCAGGGCGCCGGAATACGGGCAATACCAGAATATTTTACAATTGGAAATAGGGATGGCTGAACGGATTGCCGCCATCCAAATTTTGGTACGTGAAGCGGTACGAAACAGGGAATGGGCCGATTTTGAGGCGTTTATGGAAGATCTCTCCTCCATTGGTGAGGAATTTGAAGCCCTTGACGCTGAACGGGCGCGGATCTTTGGGGAAGAAAGAGGGTTTTACGCTCTTTGCGCTCGTTTCCCCGAAGGCGAGCGGAAGAACATTACGGACTTATTCAGACGGCTCAAGGGAGAAATTACCAAGATCCGGTTGGAAAATGACGCCTTACAGAAATACCTCTCAGAGGCGCGCGTTATGATTTCCGGTTTTTTAGAGATTCTTTTTCCCGAGCGGAGAGGCAGGATCTATTCCCGGCGGGGAACGCAGATCAATGCGGATATGCGAAGCATGGTATTAAACCAACATTTATGAAGAGGAACGTATGACATCAACTTTTCATGGCATAGAAATAGGAAAAAGGGCGCTCATTACCCATCAGCAGGCCCTGAATACCACCGGACATAACCTCTCCAACGCTTCCACAGAAGGATATTCCCGGCAGCGGGTGGAAATGGCGGCTTTTGAACCGCTGTATTTTCCCGGCCTTAACCGGGCGGAAACTTCCGGGCAGATGGGACAGGGCGTCATCGCCGATCGGATCGAACGGATTCGGGATCAGCTTTTGGATCGGCGTATTATCGCCCAAGCCGGAGGCGAGGGGTATTGGACCGCGCGGGATCCCTATGTCCGTCTGATGGAACAGACCTATCTGGAGATAGGGGGCAGTTCCGTCCGCGGCAAGATGGACGCTTTTTGGGATGCGTGGCAGGAACTTTCGGTATACCCGGCGGATACGGCTCCCCGGCAGGCGGTTATTGAACGAGGCAAAACGCTTATTGATGGGTTCCATGAGCAGTTTAAGGCCCTTAAGGGTATTCAGGACATGGTGGAAGAAGATATTCGCCTCACGGTGGATCGGGTAAATGAGTTTTCCCGGCAGATTGCCGGCCTTAACCGGGATATTCAGCGTGTCCGCGCTCAGGGAGATAACCCCAATGATCTCTTGGATCGCCGGGATCTCCTGGTGGATAAGCTTTCTTCCCTTATTGATGTCACGGTGGATCAACGGGATACCGATGAATTCATGGTTCATACCGCAGGATTCGTTTTGGTTCAAGGGCAGCTTGGCCGGCAGTTCGGCCTGGAACAGGGGATCGACACCGAAGGATACGCCCGGATCGTCTGGAAAGAAACCGGAGACGAGGCGCGTTTCCAGGATGGCAGCTTGGCGGCGCTGCTGGAGCTTCGGGATCATACCATTCAGGATGAAATTCAGCGTCTGGACTCGGCAACCATGAATTTTATCGATCTGGTCAATGAAGTACACCGTTCAGGTTATGGGATTAACGGCAGCACGGGGCAGGATTTCTTTACCGAACATGCCTTGGTGACTAATGTCAATGGAAACTACGACCAAGACGGAGACGGCGCCTACGATTCTTCTTACATTTTCCGGATCAATGGGACTAATACCTTGGAAGAAACGGCTCAAGTAGGACTCGAAGGGACGATTACCCTATCGGGGGCTGCGGGTAATGTAGCAATTCCCTATTATCCCACCGATTCGGTAGGGGATATTGTCAACCGGATTAATAACTCAGGCGCGGAAGTGGCGGCGAGGATTAACCGGGATGGACGGTTATCCCTCAAAGGAACGCCTTCAGAAGGCCGGGAAAACCCGGATTTTGTTATTCGCCATATTGAGGATTCAGGCCGCTTTCTTACCGGCTATGCCGGCCTTCTCAACGAATCGGGGGACGGAGGGGCTTACGACTGGGGCGGCCCGGACGCGGTGAATGCGTTGGCCGGCGGGAGCCGTGACCGGGCGGTAGCGCCAACGGCTCACCCTTCAGGGTGGATAGAGGTAAATCCCGCCTTGGTAAAGGATCCGTCATCGGTAGCTTCCGGTTTTGGGGAAAACGGCAGGCCCGCTCACCCGGGGAACGGAGAAGCCGCGCTGGCTATCGCCGCCATTAGAAATACGCGGGTCATGGTTGGCCGCATGGGAACCTTTGACGACTATTTCGCGGACGCGGTAGGCCGCGTTGGTATGCTGGGAGAACAGAGCGGAAGGGCTCTGGAAACCCAGAACCTTATTATGAAAGAACTCAAAGAGATGCGGGAATCCATATCTGGAGTGAATGTGGACGAAGAGCTTTCCAATATGATCAAATACCAGCACGGCTACGCTGCGGCGGCCAGATTTATCACCACGGTGAATAGTCTGCTGGATACGGTAATCAACAGAATGGGAGTGTAATAAACGATGCGACGTGTTTCAACCGATATGCCGAATACTGACGCGCAGTACTACCTTCGCCGTCATGAGGAAAACCTTTCCAATATCCAATCTAAGATAGCCGGCAACACACGGATTCGGGAACTACGGGATGATCCCCTTGCCGCTTCCCATGCGGTGCGTTACGAGTCCTACCTTGCCCGGTTAGAACGGTTTGAGGAAAATACGCTCTACGCCCAAGATCATTACAACGAGGTAGATTCCTATCTTCGACAGGCTAATGAAGCGCTCCAGCGGATCAGGGAGCTTTCCGTACAGGGAGCCAACGGCATCTATACGAAGGAAGACCTCAAGTATATGGCGGTGGAAGTAAATGAACTCCTCAAAGAACTGATATCCCTTTCCAATGCCGTTGGTTCAGACGGCAAACAGCTCTTTGCCGGCGACAAAGCGTTCACCGAGCCTTTCCGGCAAGTGGAAGGCGCCATCGAAGGCGGCGATGAGCGTATGGTGGTTAGGGTTGAATACCGGGGCGCCGGTTCGGCGCGGAGAACGGAGCTTACGGATCACACGTATTCAGACCTCGACATCGGAGGCGGGGAGGCATTCTGGGCGGAAAAAATGCAGATTTTCTCTACCATCGACGCTACTTCTTACCGGGCGGAAAGAGCCGGGGCTTTCTATGTGGATGGGGTAGAGATACCGGTAGCTCCCGGAGACACCGCGCAGACCATAGTGGCTAAGATAAACGAATCTCCCGCGCCGGTAAAAGCGTATATGGATATTCAAACCAAGGGTCTCGCCCTGGAAGGTACGAACGCTCACCTGATCCGTATGGAAGACAGGCAGGATTCCCGGATCTTACAGGACTTGGGGATCGTTTCCTTTAATAACGATCCCAGCGCGCCGAACTGGCATCCGGCGGCAAAGGTAAGCGGCGGTTCCGCTTTTGACATGGTAATTCGCCTTCGGGACGCCTTATTCCGGGGAGACCAGGATTTCGTAGGTAGCCAGGGTATCGGCGGTATCGATCTGGCGCTGTCAAATATCCAAAGCCGTATCGCCGTCATCGGCAGCCGGGAAGAACGGGCGGAAATGACCTGGAAACGGCTCAACGAGGAGATCCCCCAGGTAGCCGCCGCGTTAGCCCGAGAGTCGTCTTTGGACTTCGCTACCGCCGCCACCGATTTAAGCATGATGCAATTTGCCCACAAAGCGGCTTTGCAAACCGCCGCAAAGATCATCCCTTCAACCTTGTTGGATTTTCTGCGCTAAAGAGGAGCGTGACACGTGAAGGTAGCGACAAAAGCATACGGCCTGATAGAGGTAAATGAACGCCAACGGATCACCTTCGCCGCCGGACTTTTTGGATTTGAACCATTAAAGGAATATATATTGCTGGATGCGGATCGGCAACCTTTTTATTGGCTGCAGTCGGTGGATGTAAAGCAGGCGGCCTTTATCCTTATCAACCCTTTCTTGTTTCGACCTGATTACGAGATTGATATTGGTGATGCCGCCCTCAAAGAAATCGATATTTCCTCGCCGGAAAAGGCATTGATTTTTTCGATAGTCACGATTCCTCCAGACGGCGGCCCCATGACCGCCAACCTCCAAGGCCCGCTGGTGATCAATAGAGATTTACGGCTCGGCATACAGGCAATCCTCACCGATCCCCGGTGGACGACAAAACATAACATCGCAGAAGAACTCGCCGCCGTAAGGGAAACCTCATGTTGATATTATCCAGGAAAGTCAACGAAAAAATCATTATCGGTGAGGAGATTTCCATATCTATCATCGATATCCGCGGCGATCAGGTACGGCTCGGTGTTAATGCTCCTAAAACGGTAAAGGTCTTCAGGCAGGAAGTTTTTGACGCCATTCTGCTCGAAAACAAAGCGGCCGCCGCGTCTACACCGGTATTTCCCGAATTTGATTTTGGCGCCCGGCGGGAACCTATCTAGTGTCTGTCCACATAGACAGATGCTCGATAGCGTCCGCTTTTCCGGCCTTTAACTCGGCGTCGCTTTTCCGCAGGTACAGCGGGCCGGCGGAAACAGCGTCTACGGTTCCCCGCATATAATATTCTTGTGCAATTTCCAGCAGATTACGAGACCACCCCCTCCGAAAGGCGGGATCTACACAGACCCATTCTGGGGAAAGAGAAAACCGTTCTTTTAACAGCGGAGCGTCAGGCCCGGTAAGAAGGATTGGCGCGCCCGCTATCACGCCGCTTCCAGCGACGGTCTCCTGGATAGCCGGCGGCTCAGCGTCTAAATACGGGGAAATCCGTTTTCCCTGCCGGTACAGGGCGGTGAAAAACCGGCGCTGCTTCGCGTCGATGACAGGAATAACGGCGCCGGGCCAAACGGAAAACGGAGCGGCCATACAGTCCAGCGTCGGGACAGAAACCAGCGGGAGTTCCAGAGCCAAGGCTAACGCCTTAGCGGCGGAAAATCCGATGCGGAGGCCCGTAAAGGAACCGGGGCCCCGCATACAAGCAACGAGTTCCAGCATATCCGCAGTCAACGAGGCTTCTGAGATCAGCGTTTCTATCATATTAAGAAGAACCTCTGAATGTCGCATCCCGGCGTCAAATTCAAGACTCCGGCTTCCCTCCCCGGTGGAAAGCGTGACGGATATAAGAGCGGTGGCGGTATCGATAGCCAGGATATTCATGGCGTTTCTCTCTCCAATGCGGGGAGCCTGCTGCCCGTAATACGAATGTTCCGGCCCCCCTCCCGGAATTGTAATTCAACGATAAGGGCATCTTGAGGGAGAGAACCGGGGATACGCTCGCTCCATTCGATAACCGAAACTCCGTCTCCGTAGAGGAATTCTTCGCCGCCCAAAGCCGTAAAGTCATCATCTCCGTTCAAACGGTACGCGTCGATATGATAGAACGGCAGCTTTTCTCCCTGGTATTCAGCGATAATCGTGTACGTAGGGGAAGTAACCTCCTCACATACGCCGAGGCCTCGGGCGATCCCTTTGGCAAAACACGTCTTCCCCGCGCCTAATGTACCCCGTAAAGCAACAATATCGCCGCGCGCCAATGAACGCCCGACTTTTTCTCCAACGGCCATGGTTTCTTCTGGAGAAGATGAAGAGAAATGTAACTCAGACAGGAAGTTTCCCTGCGTCGGAAAGGTCATTAATAAAAGTCTTTATTTGTTTTGTGAGGGGAATCAGCGGGTAATCGATAGGATCCGGCATCGTTACGGTGATTTCTTTATGTCCTGTGGGCATGGTTTCTACCGTAAAATCGATCTGCCGTTCTACCTCCGTATTCATCAAATCCAAGACAAGCGTACCTGTATAGAACATCCGATAATAAATAGGACTATCTTTTCGTAAAATATCTTTAATTTGAAGAATCTTCATTTTTTTACTATACTCCCTTCTCCTGCCGGCGTCAATCGGTATTATATTCAAAAATCAGCGCATTGATGATGTTCATAGCCTTTCGGGGAACTTTGGTGAATTTGGTATGCAGGGTATTCGCCGCCCCTCCACTATTGATCCGTAACACCTGTCCCAACACGGCGGAACTGGGAGCGCCGGTAACTTGAAATTCGATCTTTAGATAGGTACCCGGTTTGACGGTTCCCGATGTCTGAATGGCGCAGCCTCCTACGGAAATATCCAGGATACTGCCGGAAGATTGGCGGCTGCTGACCGTCATTTTTGCGCCTTTTTTCGCGCCGTGCCGGGTATCCGGCATATTGACTTGGTAATAACCGCAGTTCAAACCAACCTGCCGGCGCCTGAACCGCCGCTGCGTCAGCGTTTGCGTCTTCCCTGAAGCGATTTGCAATGTCTGCGCCCCATTGGAATTGGTTATTGCCGTAACGTGCCCCTCCATATTAAATCCTTTGCTTGTATTGGCAAAGAAAGAAAGATTTATTTTTGACCCCCGGGGAATTTTAACGGACGCTCCTGCGGCATTGTGGGGACATTCGGTCACGAGACTAGGGCCTTTAACGCTCAAGACCCGTACCGGATAACCGTCATTCGTTCCTCCAAGCGTCAAAATCGCCGGCATATCTTTCGTAATTTTGGGCGGAACCGCCGATTCAGCAAGCGTATGGGAAAAATCTATAGCGTTCCTTATGGAAAAGAGCAAAGATAAATGCTTCTGCATTATTTCTTCTTCATCGGAAGCCCGTTCAATCCGTTTGTATGCGTCTTTAAAATACTTGTCTATCAGGCTTTGATCCGTCATTACCTTAGCCGGATTACTCACTTCCTCAAACCTAAAGATCGATTCTAACAGCTTGCTTTGCTCACTATTCAACCCGTATGAATGGGCGATTTTATGCATGGCGGACGCGCTGAATTTGCGGGGTTTATCTTCTTCGTCCGAAGACGCTTTCCCGAGACGGAGCCCCGTATCGCCGATACCTACCTTCTTGATGTTGAGTATTATTAAGATTGCCGCCAGAACCCCTATTACTAAGAAAAGCAACACCGCTCCGAGGGGGCTGTCATCTTTGAACCATTTGATCCCCATAAACCCAGTGTTTTGCAACAGAACCAGTGACAAGCGGCTCATCATCTAAACCTCTCCCCACATTCCCGCGCCGGAGCATAAGGCGTTGAGTTCCTCGTAAAACGTATGTAACCGGGGCGCCAGTTCATATTCCGCTAAATCTCCTACCAGCACAGAATCTTTGTTTCCATAAGCCGCAAGGAGTTCTTTAAGAGCCGTGCTGAATTCATCGAGGAAGGCGTCTATCGGTATTCCATTTATAGAAAGCTCCCCAAACGCGCTATCCTGAGACCGGAGAAACATAAAAACCCGGAAGAGTTTTTCCGCAGCGTTGGAAAAGAGCGTTACCGTTTCCGCAGCCTGTCCATCTTTACCGGTTTGAATGTCCAAGGGCAGATCTTCCAGCCGTTTGATGATCTTGGCAATGGTACCGGCGAGGGCGCTAAACTCACCCCGGGGATTCTGAATCTCCCGCCGCCGTTCAGTCACCAGTAAACGGAGCACGCTTGTATCGCCCCTCTTAAGGGATTGTACTATCATATCGAAGAGCTGAGGATCTTCATCGGATAGAAAACTCGCCGCAGCGCCCCGCTCCCAGGAAACGAACAACGCTTCCCGCTCACCCGGCATGGCTGTTTCCCATGCTTCAAGAAAAGCGTATGTATGCTCCAGGGCTTCGCTTAACAGTTGAAACCGAGAGCCGGTATTGATATTCAGACGGCAAATGTCTTTGATTTCCCGCTCAAATACTCCCGGAATAGCCTCGGCCTGTACCGGTTCACCGTCAAGCTCCAGCCCGCAGAGGGAGAACCCGGAACCCTTCAGCCAGCTATCCAGTCCGGATAATACTTCTCCCAGCGTTTGCTCTGATTCCAAGGTAATATCCGCCGTTTTCCCATTAATACTGATATCCATACGCTCTCCTGTCCATTCTCGCCCTTAGCGGCGGTTGTTATTCGCTTGCTGGGAGAACTGATCAATAGACGTGGACATTTGCTCCATTCGGCTATAGGCGCCTTCCATTTCGCCGTATTGTTTTTTTAAGGCCGACTCTTTGGCGGCAAGCTGCCGATCCAGAGAAGTGATACGGCGTTCTTCCTGATCGATACGGGAATCAATAGAACCGGTCTTGAGGGCAATAAGCCCTCCGATTTCCACATAGGGCCTGGTCAAACGATCCACCGCAAAAGCAAAGCCGGAATCAACGATTAAATCACCATCGCTGTCATACCCAAAGAGCTGCTGCACTGCGGGCAGTTTCGTTTCCAGCATCTGATCCAGCGTTTTTTCATCAATTTCCAGATAGCCGCGCAGCCGGGAAGCGTCGTAGCCCGAAGAAGCCCCTCCTCGGCGTACATCGGTTCCAATACCGATTTGGGCCAGCAGCGCTAAATCCCGATAGGCTTGAGTCGTGTAGGCGGAAGATGCGGCCCCTTGCATTGCCGTCTTGAGCTGATTGAGAGAAGAATCCGCGGAAAATTTCCCTAACCGCTCCTTCAATTCCTTCTGTTCGTCCTGGGAAAGGTACGTCAATTCTTGAATTATTCCTTCATCATTGCGGGTAACCACATTGATCTCCGCCATAAGACGATTATAGTTCCCTACCATGGAGATGATGGCTTCTTTCACCGATTCCCGATCCGGCTCTATCTTTATTCTTACCGATTTGTCAGAGGTATCCTTCACCGTAACCGTGACCCCCGGAATAAGATCGCCGATGTCGTTTGAAGACCGGCGAATTTCAATACCGTCCATCGTGATTAAGGCATCTTGAGCGCTCGAAACGGGCGTTTTCGGCCTAAACCCATCCGGAGAAACCGTGGGATCAGCTATCTTGAGATTCCGAATCTCGATACTCCGGTTGGTATTTAGGTTATCTACCACTATGGAGGTAACGGATGCATCGCCTGAAAACTGCGTGAGAGCATATTTATACTGCGTAAATGTCCCCGAATCCTGAACAGGAGGCAACCTTACGGTAGTGCCGTCTGAAAGAACCAGGGAAAGAATACTCAGGTCGTTAACTATTTTGGATGCGCTCGCAAGATCGCCCGGCACGTCGGGGATCAAAGAAGGATCATTTTCAATCGTGACATTTCCATAGGTAATAGACCCTGTACTGGGAAGAACGGGTTTTGGAAGCGGTTCAGGGTCGGCGGAAACGGCTTCGGAACCGATGAATCCCGTAAGGGCTTCAAAACTCAATTCGTAAGAAGGGAGGGGGCGGATCGCCTGATCGAGGGGTATCTCTAATTTCCCGCCCGGTTCCGCTTTCAACACGCCGCCGGTTACGGAGAACCCGGCGGCGGATGTACCGGCGTCCGGTTCCGCCCCGGCGCCGTTCAGCGTATTATCAAAGCTGATGTTCTGGATAGCGTTGCCCCGCTCGATCATACCAATCTGGAGCGCCAGCTTTTCCGCGCTGTCGGAAAATTGTAACCGGTTTGCTTCACCGGTCACCAAGGATTCTATAAGCAGAGACTTCGTCCCGCTCTGCACGGTAATAACGCCGGCCTGTACCTTATCCCGTCCACGCCGGTTGAGGGCTTCGATA
This sequence comes from Treponema sp., assembly GCA_031257105.1. Classification (GTDB taxonomy): domain Bacteria; phylum Spirochaetota; class Spirochaetia; order Treponematales; family Breznakiellaceae; genus JAIRPG01. The sequence goes on along the minus strand of JAIRPG010000082.1, from coordinate 6,943 downwards.
AATTCCCCCAGGGTACCTCCCCGGAAGTTAAAAGAAATAGCATCTTTTCCAACAGAAAAAGTATACGTTCCGCTTTCGACTTTGAATGAATTATCCAGAGGGGCGGATAAGAAACGATCCGCTTGGGCAACTTGTTTAACGGTGAAACGCCGTTCCTGCTGGACCGCCTCCCGGGTAGCGGTACCGGTAATAACCGATTCGTCATGAGAAACCACTACCCGGTCATTGAAAGGATTCTGAAAAGAGTAGAGTAGTTTAACGCTGTCCCGCAAATTTCCGATACGGCGGTTTATATCCTGCCAGTAGGTTTTCTCCGCCCGCATTCCTTCCAGGTTTTTTTCAGCCCGATCCCGAGGAACCCGCTCGACCTTCATAAGGTCTTCTATGATCTTTTCAGTGTTAAACCGGCTACTTATTCCGGGCACATAAATATCAGCCATACCCCGCTTCCCTTTCAAACCCGATCGGGGGGTTAAACCCGTTGATCAAACAAAAAACCGATGGTCTCTTTGATACGGCGGTGAAGCCGCCGCAATTCCTCCGGTGGAAGTACTTTGATTACTTTATCGGTTGTTAAGTCGATGACCTTGACAATAACTTCGTGGGATTGATGATCCACCGTAATTTTGAGTTTTTTGTTAAACGCCGCAGTCGCCCGCTCCGAATCAGCGGATTTTCGTTCCGCCGTGCGGCTTTGCGCTTGATTCCGCCGCAATAAGGTTCCCTTTTCTACCACATCCCGGTTGAAATTCTTATGTATCCCCGCCGTGGTAAATTGAATACTCATCGGTACCTCCATGTAAAAAATCCCCTCCGTCCGTGGAAGGGATATTATTATAAAATAAGGCGGAGAAGGGCGCGAACTTCCCCACCTGCGTTTCAAAAGACAACGTCCAGAAGTCTCTTAATCCGCCTCGTCACTATTTTTTACGAACTTAACCGAGAAGCTGCAATACCGACTGCGTCCGGGTATTAGCCTGGGCCAGCATCGCATTTCCCGACTGAGAAAGGATCATGTCCTTCGTGTACGTAACCATCTCCGATGCCATATCCGCATCCCGAATCCGGGATTCAGACGCCTGGAGATTCTCAGCCGCAATAGCAACACCATGAGCGGCCATTTCAAAGCGGTTCTGATAGGCTCCTAAATCCGCCCGCTGCTTTGAAATCGTTTTCAACGCCTCGTCAATCGTGCCAATCGCCGCATTCGCTTCCTCGGGAGAAGCAATACTCAGTCCCGCGCCGTCTCCTTGATCACTCTGTAAACCAAGCGCTTGTGCAGTCATATTGCCGATATAGATCCTTTTGTTCTGATCCATATTGGCTCCCACTTGGAGTTGCATAACCCGGTCGGAATCCTGGGCAAAAGCGCCGGTCAGAAGGTTCATGCCGTTAAATTGAGCGTGGCTCGCAATCCGGTTTACTTCATCGACCAACTGGGAAACTTCGACCTGGATCTGCATACGATCCTCATCGGTATAAATGCCGTTAGCGGATTGTACCGACAGTTCCCGTAACCGGTGCAGAATATCCTGTGTCTCCTGAAGATACCCCTCCGTTGTCTGGATAAAGGATACACCGTTCTGGATATTGCGCTCAGCTTGATTTAAGCCCCGAATTTGGCTCCGCATTTTCTCGGAAACCGCTAATCCGGAAGCGTCATCCCCCGCACGGTTAATCCGCTGGCCGGAACTCAGCTTTTCAATGCTTTTTGCTACATCAGCCTGGGTCACCCCTAAGTTGCGATCGGCAAATAGAGCGCTCATGTTGTGGTTGATTATCATATAACCCTCCTTGAGTCAGTAACTCCGGCTGTCCATAGCCAGAGTCGAACCGTATGCCCAGCGGCCTTTCGGGAGATTCGCGCCACTCCTTTGGGGAACACCGGAAACGGAACGGAACGGTTATCGGTACTGAGGCGGACTGCCTGAGACTGCTGATAAACGTTCCACACCGTCATACGCCACCGGCATTGATTCACGCCGCCGGTCACTAACAGAAGGTATTTTTCAAAGAACACGGGACTTGAAACATTCCTCTTTAAGTCCCGAAAAAAGAGTAAGGAGTACTATTCCTTAAAATAGTACTCCTTAAACTATAGTATGTTACTGGAGAAGTTGCAATACCGTCTGGGTCCGTTGGTTAGCCTGAGCCAACATAGCCGTTCCCGATTGCGAGAGAATCTGATCCCGTACATAGTTGACCATCAGATTAGCCACATCGGCGTCACGAATCCGAGATTCCGAAGCCTGTAGATTCTCGGCGCCAATATCAATCCCTCCGATAGTGTGGGTAAGCCGGTTCTGATACGCGCCCAGATCGGCCCGCTGTTTGTTAATCATTTTGAGCGCCGCATCCAAGGTTCCGATAGCGCGGTTGGCGTCATCGACATTTTCCAGTGAAATAGACGCATCGTTCCCCGGTTCACGGATTCCTAGACCTTGACTGGTCATGGTACCGATGAATATCTGGACGCGCTGATCCATGTTGGCGCCGATATGGAACCACATAGACGCGGTTATGGCGTTTTCACCATTTGCCCGGGCGAAGCGTCCGGTAAGCATATTCATACCGTTGAACTGGGCATGGCTGGCTATCCGGTCAATTTCGTCTACAAGCTGGGAAACTTCTACCTGGATATACATACGATCTTCCTCGGTATAGATCCCGTTGGCAGCCTGAACCGCCAGTTCCCGAAGCCTCTGAATAACGTCTTGTGTTTCCTGGAGGTAGCCTTCACTGGTTTGAATAAAAGAAACGCCATTTGCCGCATTGGCGGAAGCCTGGGTTAACCCCCTCACTTGAGCGCGCATTTTCTCGGAAACCGCGAGGCCCGACGCGTCATCCCCCGCACGATTAATACGGAGACCAGAAGAGAGTTTTTCCATGTTCTTGCCAAGTACATCTTGGGTAACTTTGAGGGATCTGTCGGCAAACTGAGCGGACAGATTATGGTTGATGATCATGTCATCCTCCTTGAATGAGTCATCAAAAGCATCCGTGCCTTTGATTACGGCCGCTTTCTCTCCCTTAAAACCGCCGCGGACAGTTCAACTTGGAATGAAAGCAAACCTATTAATAGGTTCGGCAGAAATCCCTTAAAACTTTAGCTTTTTTTACAATGCGGTTCCTGCCGGATTGCCGCCGCTAAATAGAAAGAACCTGTCCCCAGGAGCGGGAGGCCGCTTTCTTCCCCCAGATTCAAAGCCGCCCGAACCGCCTGCTCCGTGTCTTTCATGAAAGAAACGCGAGGCTGTGCGGGACGTTCAATCTTTTCCGCCTCATACTGAAAGAACCGGAAGAGTTTTTCCGGATCGCTGGTCTTGAAAGATCCGGGGGCGGTAACGATGATTCGGGAAAAATGGGGAGCCAGAAGCCGCGCCATGGTTTCCCCGTCTTTTCCAGCGGTACAGCCAAAGAGGAGAATCCCCCCCTCGCCGTAAAGGCTGGTAAAGGTATCCGCGCAAAGTTCCGTACTCCGGGGGGTATGGGCTCCATCAATGATCACCGGCGGGTTTTCCCGAATTCGCTCAAACCGGGCGGGGAGGCGGAAATTCCGCAGGCCCGAACGGATTGCCTCCGCCCCGATGCGGGGAAAAGCGGCTTTAAGGGCCAATATTGACAAGCCGGCGTTTTTTCCCTGAATTTTACCGGGAATTGAAAGGGTTATGTCTATTTTACCGGTATCGGAGAGCCGCCTGAACGGAGGCGTTTCCTTTTGCGGCGCCGTTCCTTCCCCGTCCTTGAAGACCAGCGAAAAGTCCGTTCCCTGCCGATCGAAACAGAGCGACTGTATTTCCGCAAGCCGGGGAAAATAGTACAGGGGAGCTCCTTTTTCCAACGCGGCTTCTTGAAACACGTTCAGCGCTTCCGCTTCCTGTTCAAACAAGACCAGGGGACGCCCCGCTTTGATGATACCCGCCTTCTCTCCGGCTATGGCGGCAATGGTGTTCCCCAGATACTGGGTATGTTCTAATTCGATAGCGGTAATCACCGATACCAGCGGATCCACGATGTTCGTGGCGTCCAGTCTGCCGCCCATACCGGTTTCCACGACCAGCACATCCCGGCGGGCGGCGCGGGCGCAGAGAAAAAAGTAGAGCGTAAGCAGCTCAAAAAAAGACGGCGCTTCTCCCCGCTCACTCTGAGTATCAAAGAGGGCGTACGCTTTCTTTGAGCCTCTTTGCACGGTTTCGGCGATCTCCCACAGTTCCATGCCCGCCTGAATGTACACAGACTCATCAAAGTAGCGGCTTCCCGCCGTGATCCGTTCCCGGTATTCCGAGACGTGAGGGGAGGTGTATCGGGCAGGGAAAAAACCGGCGGCTTCCAGCATGGCGCTTATCATACCGGTAACCGAACCTTTTCCTTTGGAACCTGCCACGTGGATTACCGGAGCGCTCCGTTCAGGATGCCCCGCCAGTCCGGAAAGGATCTCCATGCGGTCCAAACGGAAACTTTTTGAACTTTGCCCTCCACCCAGGGTGATAAAACCAGAAAGCCAGTCAAATACGCAGGCGGAGGAAGTGAACGGGGGGCGGACAAGCATAGATTAGTGTATAGCAGTAATTACGTATTGAAGCAACTAACGCGCCGCTAAACGCGCGCTAACGCGCCGCCAAACGCGCGCTAACGCGCCGCCTGCAGGTAAGCCGCCGGGCCTGATACATAGAGGTTCCCTCCCCGGCTGTCGATAACCACCGTCACCGGGAAGTCCGATATGACCAGGCGGCGTACGGCTTCGGCGCCCAGATCTTCAAAGGCAACCGGCTCAACGGACTTGATACATTCAGACAAGAGGGCTCCGGCGCCGCCGATAGCGCCAAAGTACACTGCTCCAGCCCGCCGGATGGCTTCTATTACGGAAGGAGAGCGTTTTCCTTTACCGATCATGCCCCGCAGTCCCCGTTCCAAGAGCCGGGGGGTATAGGCGTCCATACGGTAGCTTGTGGTCGGTCCCGCAGCGCCGATAATCTGGCCGGGCGCCGGCGGAGTGGGGCCCATATAATAAATAACCGCATCTTCCAGTGGGAAGGGAAGCGGCTTCCCCTCGTCCAGCAGTTCCACGAATCGCTTGTGGGCCGCGTCCCGGGCGGTATATACCGTACCGCTTACATACGCCAGATCCCCCGCGGTAAGGGAAGCGGCTTTTTCCCTGGTCAGCGGCAGGGTAAGACGGCGTTCCATTAGATATGCTCCTCCGCGTGCCGGGCGGCGTGGCAGTTAAGATTCACCGCGCAGGGCAAGCCCGCAATATGGGTAGGCATCGTTTCCACCATCACCGCCAAAGCCGTAACGGCGCCGCCAAATCCCTGAGGGCCTATACCCAGGGCGTTGATCCGTTTTTCCATCTCCGCCTCCAACTCCCCGTAATACGGATCTGGATGCCGCCGCCCCAGGGGCCGCAGCAGGGCTTTTTTCGCAAGGAGGGCAGCCTTATCAAAGACGCCGCCTAAACCCACGCCCACCACGACCGGCGGGCACGGGTTGGGGCCCGCGGCTTCTACGGTCCGGGTTACAAAGTCAATGACCCCTTCGGCGCCCTCGGACGGACTAAGCATGGCGATTCGCCCCATGTTTTCACTGCCGAACCCTTTCGGCGCCACCGTAACGGAAATCAGGTCGCCTTCCACAAAGTCAAGGTACAACATTGCGGGGGTATTATCACCGGTATTCACCCGGTTCAGGGGATCGGCGACAACGGAGCAGCGGAGGAAGCCTTCCCGATACCCCTGCCGGACACCTTCATTCACCGCAGCCTCGATGTCTCCCCGGATATGAACTTCCCGCCCTATCTTGAGAAATACACAGGCCATTCCCGTATCCTGGCAGATGGGCAAACGCCGTTCTTCGGCAAGCTCAAAGTTAGCGATGAGTTTTTCCAGCGTATTTCGGGCGGCGGGCCAAGATTCACGCTGCAGGGCGGCGCGGACGCCGTCCCGTACATCGCCGGGGAGCTTTCTGTTCGCTTCGACGCACAGCCGCGCCACCGCATCGGTGATACGCGCCGCTTCAACTATCCGCATCGCATCCTCCCTTGTGGACAGACCGCCTTGTACTCTCCGAGGGGCACGGCAGATCCATGCGAAAAAGAACCCCATCGGCGGTATTTTCCAGGGTAAAGGGTATCTTCATCCGGTCGAGGGCCTTCTTCACGATAGCCAGCCCTAAGCCGCTGCGGCCCTCCCGCCGGGTACGGGCGGCATCCAGGCGGTAAAAAGGTTCAAAAAGCCGGGAAAAAACTTCGTCCGGTATCTTTGCCCCGGTATTCAAGATAGAAAGCCGGATCCCCTTGTTCTGGTTTTCCGCCTTGACCCGGATAGTCCCTCCCGCCGGGGTGTTCTGCGCCGCGTTTGCGAGTACGTTGGAGAAGACGCGGTAGAGAAGTTGCCGGCCCGCGCTCACTTTCACCGGCGGAATCTCCGTTTCGACTATAAGACCCCGTTGTTCCGCGATAGGCCGGTATTCCGCCAGTACCGCGCCGCAGAGTTCCCCCAGATCCAGGGGGAGCGCCCCGGTTTCGGCCTTTTCGTCCAGCTTCACCAGTTCCAGGATTTCCGACACCAGCTCGCTCTGGGAATCCAGGGTTCTGATACATTCCCGCAGGTACTTGGGATGGTCCTTATAATCCCCCACCCCGGCGATCATCCCCTCAACCATGGCCCGGGCCGCGGCGATAGGGGTTTTGAGCTCGTGGCTGGCGGCGGAAAAGAAAAGCCGCTGGTTTTCCTCCATCACCTGTTCCCGTTCAAGCTCTTCCTCCAGGGGCCGGGTCACCTTTTTGGCGAAGAGCACCGCCCCGAAAAAGGCGATGATCAGCATCAGGGCCAGGGCCAGAAGGCAGCGCCCCACCAGATCGCCGTAGGCAAGCCTGGAGGAGAACGAGATAAAACCGGTGAGGGTATACGATTCCTCCCCGCCCCCCGGGGGCCGGGAGACAGCC
>JAIRPG010000028.1 GCA_031257105.1 Treponema sp. | reverse complement strand
CCCCTCTGCGGCGGGGCGGCGGCAGGGCGGCATGGATGCCGCCTTCCAGAAACACCAGCGCCGGCATGGACGCCGGCGCTGGTGTTTACTTTGCGGCGCCCAGCTACGGCTGGGGGCTGGCCCTCCCCCCTTTGGGCGTCATCATCGAAGGGTTTGTTCCTTCCCCCTGGGGAGAACAAACCCAACCGATTTTCTTTCAAGCGGGGGAAGCCCCGCGGCGAGGGGGAGGGACGATACAGGCCGCCACACCGCCCCCGCCGGATCGCTCATGGCGTGATGAAAGGCGCGGCCTGGGGTGGGCTTACGACGCGCCCCCTTGTTGTCCGGTTCTGGACATCGGAATAATACCCCCAGAATTGCGTATAGCGGGCTATAGACGGCTCTTTTCTGCCTTTACCGTGTTTGTATACCAAAACTATGAAAAAGTTCTTCTAAATGCCGTTTTTTGCGTTTTTTATTGTACTATACCGTGCATAACCCGTAACTCATTTATGGCTTTTCCCTCGGCGGCTCGTTTTCTTAAACTTTCGCCTGAATCTCTTCCAAACGTAGGCAATTCGGCTAGTGCCTTCTTGTAGAGGTCAGCGAATGCTTGGGGGTATCGTTCCCTCAGAAGCTGGTTTTCTTTTTCGATCTTGCTCTCGTGCATTGCTGTCCTGGGTTCGGGAAGGGCAACGGCAACACGAGTAGACCTTCCCTGCCGCTTCTTTTCGGTAGTTTTGGCTACAGTTTCACATGCAAATCGGAAACCCGCTATGTTCCGGCCTTTCTTTATGCTCTCGGTTTTGATTTTGACTCCGATCCCGGCGTCGTTTATTTCCCTGACCGGACCTTCTATCACTTTCCGCCGGAAGACGTATGTTTCCTGATATTCATCAGCCTGTATGCCGAATAGTTTTCGCAGTTCCTCTAGGGTTCGTTCGATGTACCAGGCGTTTTCAGCGTTGCCTTCTTTCCCCTGGAGGCTTTTGTAACTAAGGGCGATTTCATAAATCCGAAGCGCATACCGGCTTTGCAGCCGTCCCATGTCGGTAAGGCTTATTTTCGCGTATAGTCTTTTGAGTTCCTTCAGGAAATCCGCCAGGTCTTGATCAAAGGTCATCGTACAGACGCCGGTATCAGGGTTAAATTCCGCTCTTTGAAACCAATGGTGCATGATCCAAGGCGTTTTTCCCTTCACCGTTTTAGGTCCTTTCACCTCAATGACGCTTTCCATACATTCTTTTACCGCCGCCTTAAAGAGGCTGAAGGACTTCCCGCTTTTGGTGTAGCCCAGAGCATCGCAGAATTCGGTAAACGTAAAAGCGGCGGACAGACTGGATAAGTCCGGGGGCAGCAGGGACATCGCCATTGCGGTGAGTTTTTTTGCTGTGGCAGAGAAGTTATGGGCGGATCGGCTGATGGCGTTGTGCTGCAATATATAGCGGGGCGTTACCCCCAGGGTTTCTGTAGTGTTGACCTCAAAAAGTTCGTCCTGCATCGCTTCCATCCTAATTTCTTTTTGTATAAAAATAAAAGGCCCCTTCTTATATTTATTATAATTCTTATAATTCTAGGAGATAGTAAAACTGTTTTTTAATGCCAATAAAATTTTGTAACTCATTGCAATATAATGAGTTACAAAGTATAAATTTCCTCACACCTGACCAAAAATACCTCTATACCTGACCAAAAGTACACTGATAACCGACCCAAAGTACACCTATACCTGACCAAAAGTACACTGATAACCGACCCAAAGTACACCAGGGCGACTAGTGTACTTTGGGTCAGGTTATACGATTTTCGTTACTCGTAACGGTCAGGCTCCGCCTTCCTGCCGGATCATCTCTTTGACCGCCTGACGGATAAGAGCTGCCGCCTTGGTTCCCTTCCGTTCCGCTATGCGCTGTAAAATTCCGTAGTCCCCCTCATCCAGCCGGATCACTACCGCCTGCTTGGGATTGGGCTTGAAACGCTCCCGGCCCTTGTCCGGGGGGGCGGCGGACGGCTCCGGCTCTCCGGGGAGTTCCCGGCCCTCCATTGATTTATCCACCAGAGCGGCAATACCGGGTTTTTTGGTTGCCATATCTATTATATCTCCCTTGATTATCTATTGCACTGATTATAGATATATTTTATATATCTATAAGATTATAACAAGGCCGATGTCAGGGACTCAAAGCCTTCGAGGGATTTCGCGCCGGGGGCGTAGTCGTACAGGCTCTGGTGGGCGATCTGGCACTCGGCGATCTTCGCGTCCTGGGGGATCGTGAAGATGTGGTAGTGCAGTTTCTGGATTACCCGCTGGAATTCCCGGTGCCGGGCAAAGGACTTGTTGACCATGTTTAGGACGATCTTGTCGTTCCGTATCGTGCGCCGGTAGGCGTCCTCGATCTTCCGCAGTTCCGCCAGAAAGATTTCTATGCCGTCCACGCTGAAAAACTCCGGAGATAGGGGATTAATTACCTCGTCCGCGTCGGCTATCAATGCCCGCTCCAGTTGGGAAAACGAGGGGGAACAATCGTAGATGGCGAATTCAAACCCCAGGGCCGCCAAGTCCTGGCTGAGAAATTCAAAGGCTTTCGGGTTCTGCTGTAACTTCGTTTCCGCCCATTCCTTGAGGGTGCCGCCGATGGCCACCACGGGAACCATCGAAAGGCTGGGGTTCACCGCCTGTATCGCCTGGGCGAGGGTGGCCCTCCGCGCCAGCACGTCCGCGATGTCGTGTTCTATGGTTTCCCCGCAGTACCAGCTTGAGGCGTTGCCCTGGGGATCGCAGTCGAGGTAGACGGTCTTCTTCCCCTTCCGGGCAAGGTTCGCCGCCACGGTGCCGGATACGCTGGTTTTTCCGACCCCGCCCTTCTGGATGTAAAAACATATCTTCTTCATGGGCTGCCCCTCCTGATATGTATTCTAACAGATAAATAATTAATAGTCAATAGATATTTTTTGTATATCTGTTATAGGTCAAAAAGAACCATTGACACAGGACGGCCTTTCCGGCATAATTATACATGATTAGGACTGTGGCGGACGCGGCTGCCGCCGGGTGATGGGTCAAGACGGCTTTCCATCCGTGATGGCTTCCGCTTCCCCGCCGGGACGGCCTCCGGCTCCTATGATTTTGCTTTTCGTCATGTCTGTCCGCTCGTTCCCCGCCACGAGCGGCGAGCGTTTTTCCATGCCTTGCCTCGCCTCTGATACAATTTAAACCGGCTATTGTACCATGTTATGATTTGAGGTATTATTTTTATCGAGGGGAACTAAGACGGCGATGGGAAACGGTTCATTAAACGCCTTCCTTGTGCGGGGGGCGGAATTCGCGGGAGAGTATGAATTCCCGGTTATTGCGTCCTGTAATGAAATTCCAGATGACATTACGACTTTTTCAAGGGCGAGGAAAAGTTCTGAATATAAAAAATTCATCTGCTTTTATGAACGGGACAAGGAATTTGAAAACGTCTGGACCCACCCGCGGGAATATTTGCGGATGTTCAGGCGGTTTCGCGGAATTATCGGTTTTGACTACAGCCTTTACCGGGATATGCCCTTGGCGGATCAGATTTTCAATACCAACCGGGGACTTAAATTGTGCTACTGGTACGGAAAGAACGGGGTCAGGGTGATACCCAATGTCCGCTTCGGGGATGAACGAACCTACGGATTCTGTTTTGACGGCATACCTGAAAACAGTGTCATAGCCATAGGAACCCACGGGAACACCAAAGACAAAGAGAACCTGGGATATATGCTTAAGGATTTTAGCGCCACAATCCGGCGGCTCCATCCCAGCAGGATTATTATCTACGGATCGACCCCGCTGGAAATCACCGCCCTTCTGGACGGCGCCGATACCGCCTATTCCGTGTACAAAAGCGATACCGGGCGGGTCTTTTCCCGCCGGAAGCTAAAGCCGGCGCGGGGGCCGCTCCTTCCCTGGGATGAAGCGGCGCTGAGGGAGGGGGCGTAATGGGAACCGGCAGAAGCGGCCTGTATTCCCATACAAAAGGCGCCGATGGCAAGACAAGTTGCGGAGGAAGGATAAAAGCAACCGATTTTTTACCCGGAAAATTGGAACAGCATATTAAGAGGCATGGACAGGAATTCGGGGAAAATATAAGTGAAAGGGAGTATCTATCGCTGGCGCGGAAATTCTTTGACAAACCTGTAACCAGTGATATGCTTTGGTTTGAAGATGTTGACGGCTTCCTCTACAAATACGATAAAAAGAGGAATGAATTCGGGATTTGCAGCCCTGACGGGCCGATAATCACCTTTTTTAAGCCCACAAGGGGTATTAACTACTGGTATGACCAGAGGGAAGAATATGGAAAATAAGGTTTGCGCTTGCTGCGGACAGAAAACACTTGACCCTAACGCTAAATTTTTCGATGTTTGCCCGGTTTGCGGCTGGGAGGACGACCCAATCCAGAACAAACACCCGGACGATGACGGCGGGGCCAATCATATAAGCCTTAATGAGGCAAAAAAAGCATACGCCGAGGGCAAAGACTTTTTAACTCTTCATAACGCCGCATTTGAGCGGTATAAAGACAGTCTAAATGACATAAAAGAGCATACGGGGAACCGGGTTACGGCAGCTTTAGCATAACTACCCTACAGGTTTTTCCGGCGCGTCCGCTTCGCTATCAGGCCCTCGGTCTCTTTCTGATACAGGTAGAAAAGATGTGCCACCCGGTCGGCGTCGTTGGTGAACTCCTTCCCGTAGGCTTTCTCTACCGCTTTATCGAG
>JAIRPG010000109.1 GCA_031257105.1 Treponema sp. | reverse complement strand
GGGCTGCTGTTCGATAAAGGCGTCCATCCAGTAATCCTGATCGAAGAAGCGCTCGCTGGTGATGATGTCTTCGTTCTTGCCTAAGGGGGTGTGGTACATGAGGGGGCCGCCGGGCATACCGTTGGTGGCGTTGCCGCCGAAGAGGATAAAGGGCAGAAAATTCTTCCCCCCGTTGAACCAGTCGTACATGCGCCGGGCCAGGGGGAGCGCGTCGGGGTTGCCCACAGCGTGGGCGGCGATCATGGCCCTGGTCCAGAAAACCCGGTCGTAATTTTTGCGTTCCCCAAAGGCCGCCGTGGGGCCGGCGTTTGGTTTGAAGGTGTCCTCGTTCACGTGGCGGACGTTGAAGGATTTGTCTTCGGGGTAATAGTTGTAGTAGCCGTCGTCCCTCATGCGGGCCTTTATGTCCGCCACGATCTTGTCCATGATGCGCCGCAGTTCCGGGTCTTCCCCCCAGCGCAGGGCATGGGCCGCCCCCGCCAGGAGCTTGGCTTCGATGGACGCGGGGAGCCAACTGCTCCAGCCGTGGCCCACGTGGTCAAGGCCCCACTCGGGGGTTTTGAGGAACTCTGCGCCGTCCCCTTCGCAATAGTCTTCCAGGGTAAAACAGCGCTTGACGATTTTAACGTTGATTTCAAAAATATCGCGGAATACGCCGTCCCCCAGGGAGACGCCCCGTTCGGGGCTGACGGCCCGATAGGGTACGCGCTTCCAGTTTTCCGGGGGCAGCCACTTTTTCCGGCTCCCCAGGATTTCATCGTATTCGGCCAGCATCTGCCGCCGGAGTTCGGCGATATAGTCCAGCGGCTCCCCGGCGGAAAATCCGGCGATCTCCAGGACGCAGTCCGAGGCGGCGGGGTTGCGATCCCGGCTCGCCTGGACTACCAGGTTGTGCACCCGGTCTCCCTCAAGGCCGTCTATGCGGTAGACCTCTTTGGGGGCCGCCGGGCCGGGGGCGTAACAGTCCACCGAGGCCGCCTGGTTCCCGTCCAGAAAGATATGGACAATGCCCTTGTCCGGCCCGGTGACGGCGTGAAAAGCGGCGGCTGGGCCCCGGAAGTTGAAATAACAGGCGCTGAACCGGCTGCGGGTAAAACGGCGCGCGCCTTCTTCCCGCCAGTTGCCGAAGTATTTGATCTCCGGGGCGGCGGCGGCAAGGAAAATTTCTTGTTGTTTCATATTCATAACTCCCAGTAAAACATACCGTTATTCGGAGCGTCTAGAGAGATTCTACGGGTAACGGCGCTTAAAGGCTCTGACTCTGGCGGAAGCGGTAACGGAGAAGGGCGATCTCTCTCCCCGGGCGAGGTACTGCCAGCCTAAACCGGCGATCATGGCGCCGTTATCTCCGCACAATTCCAGGGGCGGGAAGACGCAGCGCAGATCCTTCCGTTCCGCTAATCTGGCGCGGAGGTATGAATTGGCGGCAACCCCGCCGCCCGCCACCACGGTGGTCAGCCCCGTATCGGCGGCGGCCCGGAAAAGGCTCCGCAAGAGGATCTCCACCGCGGTTTTCTGAAAAGACGCGGCGATATTCGCCGGAACGGGTTCCTTACCCGGCGTCCGGAACTGTTCAAGCTGGTTGATTACCGCGGTTTTAAGGCCCGAATAGGATACATCGTACCGGCGGTTTCCTTTGTGCAGGTTAGGCAAGGGAAAATGGAAGGCGTCTGAATCGCCGCTCTGAGCCAGCCGGTCTATAACGATACCGCCCGGATAACCCAAGCGGTAGTATTTCGCTACCTTATCGAAGGCTTCCCCCACGGCGTCGTCAATGGTGGTTCCCAGCACGGTAATATCGTCAAACCCGTCCACCCGGCAGATAATGCTGTGCCCTCCGGATACCAGAAGGCCCAGGAAGGGATACGGCTCAGGCTCATCCGGCGTAAGGCGAGATGCGTAGAGGTGGGCCAGCATGTGATCCACCGCGATAAAGGGAAGCCGCCGCGCCCAGGCAAAAGTTTTGGCAAAGGTGAGGCCCACTAAAAGCGAACCCAGTAGTCCGGGGTGAGCGGTCGCGGCCACGCCTTCAATATCCTCTACCCGCAGTCCCGCCTTGCTCAGGGCTTCCCGCGTGACGCCGGAGATCCATTCGGTGTGCATACGGCTGGCGATTTCGGGCACTACGCCGTTGTAAGCCGCGTGAAAGGGAATCTGAGTAGCCACCACGTTAGACAACACCCGCCTGCCATCTTCTACCACTGCGGCGGCACATTCATCGCAGGAAGATTCAATACCGAGGATTTTCACCGTTACCTCGACAGCCCGGTTTTTCGATTCTCAATTCCCGCAGGGAAGCGCACCGGCGATCTACCATATAGGCCGCGATGCCGCCGATAATCTCCGCCGAAGCCGGGGGATGGGCGAAGGTTGCCGAACCAACCTGAACGGCGCAAGCCCCGGCCATGAGGAATTCGAGGGCGTCCTCCGCGGAAGCGATTCCTCCTATACCCACGAGGGGAACCGCCGGGAAGCGTTCACTGAGTTCCCACACCATACGGAGGGCGATGGGCTTGATAGCGGGCCCTGAAAGTCCGGCGGTTACATTATCGAAGACCGGCTTTCTTCGGTATATATCAATCGCCATAGCCTTGAAGGTGTTCACCAGTGAAAGCGCGTCCGCGCCCGAATCCACGCACGCCTGCGCCACGGCGGTCAGATCCGGGGCGTTTGGGGAAAGTTTAACCATGAGCGGTTTATGAGCCGCCGCTTTCCGCGCCGCCGCGACCACCGAAGCGGCGTTTTCCGGATCAAGGCCGAAAGCCATACCCCCTTTTTTGACATTGGGGCAGGAGATGTTGAGTTCGATCATATCCACGGAAGACTCATCTAAGAGCCGCGCGCCCTCGGCGTATTCCTCCACATCCGCGCCCGAAAGGTTCGCTATCACGACCGGCCCCAACTCCCGAAGGGCGGGAAGTTCCTTTTCCAGAAAGGAAGGGATGCCGGGGTTCTCCAAACCGATTGAATTAAGGAGGCCCGAAGGAGTCTCGTGGAGCCGCCGTCCCGTATTCCCCTGCCGGGGATTGAGGGTAAGCCCTTTCGTGCAGATTCCCCCCAGGCAGGAAACATCCAAGAGCTCCCGATACTCCCGGCCATAGCCAAATGTACCGGAAGCGGCAATGACCGGGTTTTGAAAGCGAACGCCGGCAATGACCGCCGAAAGATCCGAATAAACATCATGCATCGAACACAACATCCTGAGCGTTGAAAATCGGGCCGTCGGCGCAAACCCGCCGGTTTCCGTTGACGGTTGGCGCCGCGCAGCCCAGGCAAGCCCCTACCCCACAGGCCATGCGCCGTTCCAAGCTGATAAAACACGGGGTTCCCGCCGCGTTACAACGGGCCGCTACCGCCTTGAGCATGGGTTCCGGACCGCACGCGCAGACCGCCGCATACCGGGCCGGATCCAGGAAATCGGGAATCCTGCCCCGGAATCCCTCACTGCCGTCTTCGGTGGCAATAACGACCTTCCCCAAGCTCAGAATGGGAGCCCCTAAAAGGCCGTACCGTTCCTCTATCGTGGCAAATCCCGTCCTGAACCCGGCGTAAAAATCAAAAGAATCTTCGGGCAGTTCAGATGCGAGGGCCGTCAAAGGGGCAATTCCGATGCCGCCGCCAACAAGGGCGATACTCCCTTCCCGGAATATCCCTGGGGGCAGAAAGCCGGCCCACGTGTTTCCCAGGGGGCCGGTAAGTTCCGCTTCTTCCCCGGCGCGAAGTTCCGACAGCTCCGATGTTCCTTTACCGCGCCGGGCGATAAGGAAAATAACCGTATTGGAATTTAAGCGCTGAGCGGCCAGGAATCTGACGTAGGGGTTTTTCTTGCCCCCCCCTTTATTCGTGATGTATGTATTATCTTCCGCAGCGGGATCCCAGAGGGCCATACTGATAGGCCGGCTCAAGAACAGAGAACTTCGCCGAGGGTGTATCATAAAGAACTGGCCGGCCTGAGGAACCGGTCCGTTCCAGATAAATTCCAACCGGAAGATCTCTTCGTTGATGGCGGTGTTGTCCAGAAGTTCCGCTTGAAGGCAGGCTTTGGTTCCATCCGAAACCGGGGTCATGGGTTCTTTCCAACCGCGCTTGCGATGTCATCTCGCATGGCGATTACGGCGCTTCGGGCGGCTTCCGCCGCGAAATCATTATCCGCGTCTTCCCGAACATCGGGGCGCCCGGTCCACGCCTTGAGGATAGACCGGGAAGCGTTCACCACCCCGCCGTTACCATCCCGGAGGAGCAGCGCCGCGTCAGATGCGGCGCCGCCTTGCGCGCCGTATCCGGGGATGAGAAAGAAGAGGTTGGCGTACCGTTCCCTGATGGCGGCGGCTTCTTCCCGCTCGGTACAACCAACCACCGCGCCGAACGCGCCGTAACCGGAAACGCCCCGGTGGGCGGCGGCGAGAAGGGCGAGTTTATCTCCAACCGCATGGTAGAGACGGCGGGGCGTTGCGGGGGGGGCCTCCGTCACTTCCAGGTATTCAAAGTCGCGCATCCCTTGATTGCTGGTTCGGGTGAGCACGAAGGCCCCTTTACCCCGGCTTTCGGCGTAAGCCAGCCATGGTTCGATGGAATCCATACCCATGTAGGGCGAGAGGGTCACGAAATCCGCCTCAAAATCCCCACCGAAGTGAGCGGCGGCGTAGCGCCGGGCCGTTTCGGTAATGTCCCCCCGCTTGATGTCGGCGATTACCAGCCCTCCACAGGAACGGATGTACGCTAAGGTCTTCGCGTAAACCTCCATCCCCGCGAGGCCCAGTTCCTCGTAATAGGCAATCTGTACCTTAAAGCAGGCCGCCGCGTCAAAGACCGCGTCGACAACGGCCCGGTTAAAAGCCCAGATTGCTTCAGCGTCCGAGGGGGCCTTCCGGCGTTCCGCTTCGGGGATATACGCCGCGGCGGTGTCTAGGCCCACGCATACGTGTCCCTTTGAGGAGACCGCTTCGTAGAGTCTGTCCATGTTGTAGCTGTGGTTGCTGGTCATGGTTTTTGATTATAACACCTTCGTTTTGTGAAGAAAAGCGAGGCGGCGCCTCGGCAGTCGCCTCAGTGGTATCTAGTGTCTGTCTATAATGTAGACACATTATAGACAGACTACCTTAAAAGAGCATTTTCGTAGTCTTTAGACGAGAAAATGCAAGGTCTGTCCACAAAGTAACCGACTTTGTGGACAGAC
>JAIRPG010000124.1 GCA_031257105.1 Treponema sp. | reverse complement strand
CCCAAATCGCTCATTGCCATAACGGTGGATGTTTTTCCTGGATACGCGCTGGCCTTCCGCGTTATGGACGGGCCCAGCGCTTCCATCAACGAATCGGGATTTATGCTGCCCATATCGATTGGCCTGCGGTTCAATCTGGATAAACTGTAAGGAACTTCGTGGAGGGATAAAGATGGAGATTGAAAAGTCAGTGGACGAAGGAAGCATAACGTTCACGGTAAGCGGAAGATTGACCGCGGTAACGGCGGAAGAGTTAAGCAGCGCGGTTGAAGCGGCATTAAGTGAAACAAAGAAGCTGATATTGGACTTTAACAGCCTGGAGTATTTGGCTTCGACGGGGCTGCGAATTATCATATCCACCAAGAAGAAACTGGATATTGCCGGCGGAGAGCTTGTCATTCGTAATGTCAGCGCACCGGTGATGGATGTCTTTGAACTGGTAGGGTTGGACGATGTCCTTACCTTTGAATAGCCGGGCCCGGGGATACTGAGCGTGGTTCATTTTGACAAAGAGATCGTTTTATCCGCAAACACCGGCGAACTAGATACACTGCAAGATTGGCTTGGCGCTGTTTTGGACAAAACCTGCTGCGCTTCCAGAACACGTGACCAGATTGCGGTGGCTGCCGAAGAGATCTTCGTTAATATCTGCCGCTACGCATACAGCGGCGGGGAAGGTTCCGCCCGCGTCATGGCGGGCATGGACAAATCCCGGTTTGTGATGCGGTTTGAAGATTCGGGCATTGCCTTTAATCCCCTGGATCATGCGTCCCCTGATATTACCGCGCCCATCGCCGACAGGGAACCGGGCGGCCTGGGAATCTTCATCATGAGAAAGTGGATGGATCGCGTAGAGTACAGCCGGGCAGGGGATAAAAATCAGCTTACCCTGTACAAAACTATCGGCGGAAAGAAGGCGGTCGAATCGTTCAGAAACATAAAGATTGGCATAAAAATTCTCTCCGTGGTTCTGTCGGTGTCGCTTTTAACGTTGTCGATCATTTCGCTGGTTTCATATACCCAGATGCTGGACCTGGCAAAATATTCGCAGGAGGCGAATGTACAGCTCGGTAATACCATATCTTTTGAGTCAAAGAACGCGCTGCTGGAGCAGGCGCAGGAGTATATGAAAAATATTGTCGCAACCAAGGCGGATCTTTCAAACGCGAGGTTGCTTCAGATCAGCATGGAATTGACCGCCAGAGCCAGTTTTATCGAACAGGTTTATACTCATCCTGAAAAATTTGTCGGAAGTTTTATTCCTCAGATACCAGATGCTCCCAAAGAAATAGCCGCCGCCAAGTATATGCTGGCGCCGGGAGTCCGCAATACGGCGGACATACGCCAGGAATTGCGCCTAATTTCCAGCGCCGAGTTTGGGCTTGCAAGTATTCTTGAGGCGAACTCCTTATTGAACAATATATACCTGGGAACCGAAAGCGGTATTTTTTTCCGGTATTCCGAATCAAATTTGTATGACAGCGCCTACGATCCCCGCACACGGCCATGGTATACCGCGGCTATGAACAGCCAGGGCAGGGCTATATGGCTTGATACCCATGTTGATTACTACGGGAGGCTTCTGATTACCTGCTCGGTAGCATTCAAAAACAGCGCGGGCGTTTATTCGGGCGTTTTAGCAACCAATATTACCCCCGATGTTATTATTGAAAACATAATTGCCCTGCCAACTGGTGCGGGGAGTTATGCTTTTTTACTAGACAAAAATTGCACATACATAGCCCATCCCCGCTACAAGGAGCCGGGCTTTAACATGAATCCGCTGGAAGACGCGGAGGGTTCATGGCGGGCGGCGCTTCTTGATATGGCAGACAACATTTATGGTACGGCGATAGTCGAAACCGGCGGAGAAGAATACTATTTGTTTTCCGCGCCGCTTACGGAGACAGACTGGAAACTCTGCGTTATGATACCGGTTCTGGAAATTATCACGCCTCTGGAGCGGGTACAGACAACAATTGACACATTTACACTTGAGGCACAGCACTATATCAAAAAAAATCTTTCCAGCGCTGTCATGCGTTTTGCTGCCATATTTGCGGTTGCGGTGATTTTCATCATCGCTTTCTCATACACCCTGTCTTTAGCCATCACCCGTCCCATCGAAGTGCTTTCCCGCAATGTGCGAAAAATCGGTGAAGGCGCGCTTGATATTCAAATTCCCGTTAACGGCAGCGATGAAGTGGCGGAACTGGGAAAGGCATTTAACAGAATGACCGGCGACCTGAAGGGCTATATCCTGAATATAGAAAAAGTGACCGCTGAAAAAGAACGCATCAACAGCGAGCTTAATATATCGGCGAAAATCCAGAACGATATGCTGCCGGCGAATTTTCCCAAATTTTCGGGTAATGAATACTTTTCCGTATTTGCCAAAATGGTTCCGGCAAAAGAGGTCGGCGGCGATTTTTATGATTTCTTTTATCTTGACGAAAAAGAAACAAAGCTGGCCCTGGTTATCGCCGATGTGAGCGGGAAAGGAGTGCCGGCGTCCCTTTTTATGGTTATCGCCAAGACGCTTGTCAAGCAGCAGATGCTGCATACCAACGATCCCGCCGGTACGCTCACGGCGGTCAACAAGCTGCTCTGTGAAAACAACCCCCGCAGCATGTTTGTTACCGTGTTGATTTGCTCTATTGATCTTGTTTCTGGTGAAATGATTTACACCAACGCGGGACATAACCCGCCGCTCGTCTCCACATTGGGCGGGGGGTATCAATTTATGGAACTGAAAAGAGGGCTTCCCCCCGGCATGATGGAAACCAGCGTGTACCGGCAGTGTTCAATGCAATTACATTCCGGAGACAAGCTTTATTTGTACACCGACGGCATTAACGAGGCCATGAACAGGGAAAACAAGGAATGGGGTAACGATAGATTTCTGAAAACCGCGAACAAATACATCGATCTGGGGCCGGAAGCGTTTGACACGGCAATCCGCGCGCGGTTAACGGAATTTGTTTCCGGCGCCGAACAGTCCGATGACATTACGACGATAGCGTTTACTTACAATCCCCTGAATTAAATTAGACGATGGAATGTCCGGCGTCCCCATGAGGGCCGGGGAATGGCGGACTTTCCTGCCCTATTTGCTTAATCCGATACGTAACAAAATTGGTGATGTCGCCTAAAATCTGTTTTTGGGCCTTTACCAGCGTTTCAGTCTCTGTTGGAGGCCGAATTTCGGTCATAAAAAGGACAGGCGGTTCAATTTCAAGAGCGGCGGCTATGCGTTCCAGCATGGGGAGGCTGGGGAAATTCCGCTCGCTTTCTATCAAGGCTATGTAGTTGGTCGAAGTATCCACCCGCTCGGCAAGCTGCGCCTGGGTGATTCCCAATATACGTCTTTGGGCCTTCATATTGAAGGCCAGTACCGATTTTAGACTTATCATACCTCAACTGTGCCTAAAAGTCATTTTAGAGTTCCGTGAGGGGTTGACAATTTGTCATTAACAAATTAAAAATAATTTGATATTAATAAACTATTTTTTTTCATAAAAAACGACAATAAAACCCTATCCGGCAGCCTTCTGTAAGGGGTTTCCGGTTTCTTGAACCGTTCTTTGAATTTGGCTCTCAAATCCGCTCTTGTGGGCGGGTATCTTATATTCGGCTGGCGTTCCCGCATCCTTCGGCTGCATTGGGGCGTTGGCCATGCTGTCCGGTACAACCGGACGGCGAAGGAGCAAACCATGAAAGCGAAGCATGGTCTCTTGTTCTCTTGGGCCGTGATGCTTGTCGCGGCGGTCTTTTCCTTTTCCCTGCTGGGGTGCGATTCAAACACCGATAGCCCCGTCGACACTCTCGACAGGCACCTGGTTGGAGGTAAGATTAATGGCAAGGAATTTTACGCGGACGAAAAAGGAGGCGACCGCGCCGTGACGCGGAGCGGAACGGAACTGGAAGGCCAGATTGACAGCGGCAATGGTGCGATACCCCTTACAGGAACCTACGACAATGTAAGCGGTAAGTTCACCCTCGCCGCGATGTCGCCAACCCTCGGCGTCGGGTATTCGATTGAAGGCTCTATCACGGACAACGGAGCCAAGGATCTAAAGGGGGTTGTCAAAACCAAAAACGGAGAGGAGTGGACGGAAACCGAAGCCTCTGTCGTATTCGATAGCACGGCGCAGGTGAGCGCGTCTGCGGCGCCTGATGCCGGGACGGCGTCGGGGTTGCCTGCCGCATGGACCGGTGTGTATCAGCTTCCCACAGCGGTAAAAAATGACTTGATAACCCGCATAAGCGGCATATATTACCGGGCCGACACTGCCGCTACCCCTGCCACAGGATTGGGCGAAAGACTCGTGGATTCTATCTTTTTCTCCGTTACTCCCTGGGGGGTATCGCTAATCACCGATTTTGAGGGGATAGACACGGGTATCGATGAATTTACCGCTGAACTACCCGCCAATAGCCCGTCGGGGGGGCCCAGCTCCGAGTATATAACGCAGACGAAAATCCTCATCCACCAGGCATTATCCAAGATACTGGCAGACTATTATTTTAGTTTCCTTGAGGTTACAGAAAATTCGGGCGCCTACGATGCTTTGGCGTTCAAGATTGTAACTGTAGATATACTACAAAACGGGAACTCGACCGCATTGGGCGAGAAGAAGTATTACACCAAGTTCAAGATTACGTTAACCGATGATGGTAGGCTGAAGTTGGTACAGGTAAACGGTCTTTCGGTGAACGAATCGGTAAGCGTCCCGCTCTTTCAGTATGACGCCACAGGTAATATCATCCCGGTGACCGATTCAGACGGGCAGCCAGTGACCTCGACTGCCGCCATCGCGGCATCAGGCGTTGCCGCGACTGCCGCGCTTGCCAAAGCCGCAACAGACTTTACCGAAATCACCGAAGCCTTTAGCACCAATGTGCTTATCCTTGCCAAGTAAGGTATTGCAAATGAATCAGCAAGGTTCCGGGCTCTAATGTAGGCGGGGGGCGGGTGTTAGCCTGCTCTCCGCCTCTTTTTTTATGGGGAGTCCCCATTAGAGCCGGGGAATCGAGCTTACCCGAATCTGCCGGAAATATAGTCTTCGGTGCGCTTATCTTGAGGGGTAGTGAAGATCCGTTTGGTGTCGCCGTATTCGATAAGTTCTCCCAGCAGGAAAAATGCGGTTCGGTCGCTCACCCGGGACGCCTGATGCATCGCGTGGGTAACCACAATGATGCTGTAATCTTTTTTTAGCTCCACCATGAGTTCCTCAATCCGACCTGTGGCGATGGGATCGAGGGCGCTGGTGGGCTCGTCCATTAGTATTATTTCAGGCTCCATCGCAATACTTCTGGCGATGCAGAGCCGCTGCTGCTGGCCTCCGGATAGGCTCATGGCAGGTTTCCTAAGCCGGTCTTTTACCTCGTCCCAAAGAGCCGCCTTAACCAGGGATACTTCCACCAGTTCCGTAAGCCGCCGCTTGTCCCTCATTCCCCGCATCCGGGGGCCGTAAGCCACATTATCAAAAACGTTCATGTTAAAGGGATTGGGTTTTTGAAACACCATTCCTACTCTGCGCCGCAGCCCGGTAACATCCATATTTCCGTAAATGGCGTCTCCGTCTAAAAGGACGGCGCCGGTAATACGGCACGAAGGGATAAGATCGTTCATCCGGTTGAAGACCCGCAGAAAGGTGGACTTGCCGCACCCCGAAGGCCCGATAAAAGCGGCGATTTCCTGCCGGCCCAGGGTAAAGTTAATCTTCTTTAAGGCATGGAAATCCCCGTAGTAAAGATCCAAGTCCCGGACATCAATCTTGTTTCCCATGTGTAACTCCGCTTAGTTTTCGAGAGATAATGGTGGTAGCCGTATTGAGGAGCAGTACGAGGATGATAAGCGCCGTCGATGTGGCGAAGGCTATGCCGAAGTCATCCGGGTTTATCGCCTCTTTGGTAAGATAATAAAGGTGTATCGTCAGGGTACGGCCTGAATCGAGCGCCGATTTGGGGATATTTCGCGCAAGGCCCACCGTTAGGAGTACCGGCGCGGATTCTCCCGCCACCCGGCCTATGGCGAGAATGGCGGAGGCGGCAATTCCCGGCAAAGCCGGCGGCAGCACCACGTGGAGGATAGTTTGCAACTGAGTGGCCCCCAGAGACAGGGACCCTTCCCGGAAGGAAACGGGGATGGTTTTAAGGGACTCTTCGGTGGTACGAATGATCACCGGCAGAATCATGATGCTCAAGGTAAGCGCTCCGGCCAGGATAGACTGCCCAAGATGGAAAAAGCGGCAGAATACCAAAAGTCCGAACAGCCCGTAGAGTATTGACGGAATTCCCGCCAGGGTTTCCACCGCCAGGCGCAGCAGCCGGATGGGGGCGGTATCTTTCGCGTATTCGTTGAGAAAGATCGCCGTGATTACGCCTACCGGCAGGGCGATGCCAATGGAGAGCAGCACCAGGTAGACGGTGGTGATCGCCATTGGAAGGATCCCTGTGGGTGAATCCGGCGCGAAAAGAGACGGGTTTAGATACCCCGCCGACTGCCGGAGTATGTACGCCAGGATAAAGATCAGCGCCCCGAGCGCCAGCAGCAGCGCCGAGGCCATAAGGCCGTAAAGAAAGGCGTCAACCAGCTTTCTCGTTTTCATATCGCCTCCCCCGCCGTCTGATTTGAAGGATAACGCTGTTGAGCGCAAGGATAAAGATAAAAAGAACCACGCCGATGGAAAAGAGCATCTGGCTGTGCCGGCCCGATGAGTAGCCCATCTCCAGCGCGACGGTCGCGGTAAGGGTTCGTACGCTGTCCAGGGGGCTCGTGATTAACTGGGGCGAATTCCCCGCCACCAGGATCACCGCCATCGTTTCTCCCACCGCCCGGGAAATTCCGAGAATAACCCCGGTAATGACCCCGGAACGGGCATGGGGCAGCACCACCGCCCAGGCGGTCTGCATCTTGCTGGCCCCAAGCGCCAGGCTTGCCTCCCGGTATGATTGGGGAACCGCCCGCAGAGCAGTTTCCGCGATAGTTGTAATCGTGGGGAGGATCATCACCGCCAGCACTATCACTGCGGCAAGGAGGCTGTTTCCCGATGCCGTGTGAAAGGTATTTTTTATGAACGGCACGATTACCATGAGGCCGAAAAATCCGTACACCACCGAGGGAATTCCCGCGAGCAGTTCTATCCCCGCCCGGATAACGGAGGCCGCCTGAGCGGGCACGAATTCCGCGAGAAACAGCGCCGAAAGAAGCGCCGGGGGAAGCCCCAAAAGCAAAGCGCCAAACGCCGCGAGGATGGTTCCTCTGATCATCGGAAAGATACCGTAGAGCTTCCGGTACGAGGGACGCCACTCAAGGCCCCCAAGAAAGCGGGCCAGGCTGTATGGCAATTCCGGCAGAAGAATATGGATCTTCTGTTCCATCCCCGGTATGCCGGGGTACGTTGCCGTGTAGATATACGCTTCCGGGCAGCTTATTTCCGGCAATTCGCCGCCGGAGAAAAAAGAAAGCTGTTTTTCCGGATCCGCTTCGGAGCGGTTTACGGCGAATCGCAGGGACTGTTCTTTTTCCCTGCCCGCAAATGAAAGCGATACGGTTTCCGCTGCCGAGGAAAACGCCTCCGGCGGCAATTCTATAAAATCGCCCGGATCCTGGTAAACCACGCCGTTCACGGTTATCGCATCGATCCGCTCGGTAACAAGCCGTATTCCCCGGGCGGTGGAAGTTACAAAAGGTTCGGTTCCTTGGATGAAAATAAAAAGCAGCATCGCTCCCAGGGCAAGAACGGAAGAAAAAGAAACCGCCGCAAATAAGCGCTTAAAGAGTACATCTGTTTTCTGACGGATAGAGATCATACCTTATCCTATTGGTTTCTTCGCTTGCGGCGGTGCTGGTCGCGCTTACTTTACGCTGATCCAGTTTGTTTTTACGATGTTCTGACCGTTGTCGCTAAGAATCCAGTCAAGGAAAGCCTGCGTTTCCGGGTGCAGCGGTCCGCCTTTCTTGGTAAGCAGCAGGAAAGGCCGGGCAATCCGGTAGCTGCCGTTGACCACATTCGCCGCTGTTGCCGCCGCGCCCTCTACGCTCAGGGCTTTTACCGTGTTGTCCAGGGAGCCCAGGGAGATATACCCGATAGCATCGGCGTTTCGGGAAATTTCCGCTTTGATCGCCCCGGTGCCGTCAAACTCGGTGGCGCCCTTCACCAGCTTATCCTGGAACTTGACGATCTCTTCAAACGCGCCCCTGGTTCCGGAACCGGGCTCACGGGAAACCACAGAGATAGCGCCGCTCTTGCCCGATCCAAGCTGGCTCCAGTCGGTGATCCGTCCGGTGTAAATATCCCGAATTTGATCAATGGTAAGGTTTCCCGTTGGGTTTTGGGGATTCACGATAACCGCGATGCCGTCAATGGCGATACGGTGGATGTCGATGCCGGTTCCCATTTCCGAAGGGGAAAGATCCCGGCTGGACATACCGATTTCGGCGGTACCCGCAGGAACCGCCTTGATGCCGTCTCCAGAACCGGTGGCGCTGACGTTAAAGCTGACCGCGCTCCGCGCCTTCTGGTAGTCCGCGATCAGCAGTTCCATCAGGGGATTAACCGACGTAGAACCGGCAATGGTGATCGTATAAGCCGCCGCCGCCGCTGGCCGGGAAGGATCCTTGACGCCGCTCGCAAAGATCGGGGCCAGGATAAAGCCGCTGAACAGTACCACTACCGGTATCTTTTTCATGTTTCTCATCATTCACTCCTATCAAGCGGCGATAATGCCGCTTGCATCGTAAACCTAAGAAATCTCTGTTAGGGCTTGATAAGCGTTGTGTTAAAAAGAAGTTAAACCCGCCGCCGGGTTGCGCCGCCGAGTGGCGCCTCCTCCTGCCGAAAGTTCAGCCAAGTACGCCGCTTTGTCGGGCGCCCGCATCAGGGCTTCGCCTACCAGAACAGCGTCTACCCCGGCGTCCGCCAGACGGCGCAGATCCTCCGCCCGGCTGATCCCGCTTTCGGACACAAAGATCGCGTCCGGAGGAACCAAAGGCCGAAGACGGAGGCTGACGTTCAAATCAACCTGAAAGGTGTTGAGATCGCGGTTGTTCACCCCGATAATCCGCGCCCCGGCGTCCAGGGCGGAACGGACTTCCTCCTCCGTGCGGGCCTCTACCAGGGCGGAAAGTCCCAGATCAGCCGCACATTCGATAAATGCCGCCAGCGTGGGAGTGTCCAGCAAGGCGCAAATGAGCAATACCGCGCCCGCGCCAAGCAGACGGGCCTGGTATATCTGGTAGGCGTCCAGGATAAAGTCCTTCCGCAAGACCGGAACTTTCACCGCCGCTGCGATTTCCCGCAGATATTCATCGCTTCCCATGAAGAATTCCGGTTCGGTGAGCACCGAGATCGCGGCGGCCCCAGCCTTTTCGTAGTCCCCGGCGATCTCCCGGTAGGGAAAATCCCCGGCAATGATCCCTTTGGAAGGAGAAGCCCGCTTGACCTCGCAGATAAAGGAGATCCCCGGCCCGGCAAGGGCATTTTCAAAAAAAAATGCGTCAGAGGGCGGGCGCTTTTGGACTTGTTCCCGGAGCGCTTCCAAGGGGGTCGTTTCTTTTTCCCGGGTCACCCTTTTTAGCGTACCGGCAGCGATGCGTTCCAGAATCCCTCCGGGGGCCGCGCTCACGATGGAATCCTCGAAGCCGTGGTTCTCGGAACTGCGGTTCTCAGAACCGGGGCGTTTTGGGACAGCGCGGCAAAGCGTTCAAGCTGAGCTAACGCCTTGCCGCTGTCGATAGTTGCTTCGGCCAGACGGACGGCCTCTTTCATACTCAAGGCGGGACGGGCGATGTACAACGCCGCTCCTGAATTGAGCGCTACCGCATCCCGCTTGGGGCCCTTCTCCCCGGCGAGGATGGCTCTGGTGATCCGGGCGTTTTCTTCGGGGCTTCCCCCCGCCAGGTCTTCTTTCTTGCAGCGCGTAAAACCGAACTGTTCCGGCTCAATCGTGTAGGACTTGAACGTCCCGTTCCGCACTTCCCGAACGGTGGTAGGGGCGCTCATGGAGATCTCGTCCAGACCGTCCTGGCCGTAGACCACCAGGGCGCTCTTGACCCCCAGGTTGGCCAGCACCTGGGCCAGGGGCTCCACCAGCTTCTCTTCGTAGACCCCCAGGAGTTCCATGTTGGCCCCCGCCGGATTCACCAGGGGGCCCAGAATGTTGAAGATCGTCCTGATGCCCAGCTCTTTCCGCACCGGGGCCACGTACTTCATCGAGATATGGTAGTTCTGGGCGAACAGGAAGCAGAGGCCGATGTCCCGCAGCAGCTTGAGGCTCTCCTCCGGGGGGATGGTGATGTCCACCCCCAGGCTTTCCAGCACGTCCGCCGAACCCGATTTGCTGGATGCCGCCCGGTTCCCGTGTTTGGCCACCGGCGTCCCCGCAGCGGAGATTACTATCGCCGAAGTGGTAGATATATTGAAGGAATTGGAGCGGTCGCCGCCGGTACCCACGATTTCCAGCGCGTCCATCTCGTGAAGGAGCCGTATACAGCACTTCCGCATCCCTGCGGCGGCGGCGGTTATCTCCTCGATGGTCTCGCCCTTTACTGCCAGAGCCGTCAGAAAGGCCGCCATCTGTATCTGACTGGCCTCGCCTCCCATGATCTCGCGCATCACCGCCTCGGTCATTTCGTAGCTCAAGTTTTCCCGGTTTGCCGCCTTGACGATAGCTTCTTTTATCACCATTTAACCTCCGCGCCGGCGATACTATACAAAGAAACGCCAGCTAACGATGTATCTTTGTATAGAAACATCGGGCTTGTCAAGTCTCTCACGCCATATATTGCCTGGTAACTTCAGCAAGGGCGATGTTGACGTGCTTGGAAAAATCCTCAGTAATATGGGCTATAACGGTTTTTTCATCATAGCCGGCCCCTTCCCCCCTGAACAGTTCCCATACTTCGATTTCAAAGGCCTTGGCAAGATTACAAAGGGTTCCGGCCTGCGGAAAATTGTTGCCGCGCTCGATATTCGAGAGAGAAGTAATGGAAATATCGACCTTTTCAGCGAGATCCGCTTGAGAAAATTGGCTGCGAAAGCGGAAAAACTTGATGTTCTTACCTAAAGCGTTCTTGAGTTCCTGTTCTTCCATGATAAAAGGCTCGTTCTTCTCCCCCCTTTTTTTATTAGATATTCTTTCCCGCTTTGTTGACAAACAGTCTTTACATCTATACTATAGATGTAACGGTTCTAGTCTTCTGGTAGGATGAGTTGAAATAGAGGCCGTTTTTTCGGCTGTTCTCACAAATGGAGGGTAAAGATGAAAACACTTTGTAAGGCAGGAGCGCGTATTACGGCGCTCGCGGCGGTATTTGTCGCTTTATTTGGAGGATGTACTGATATATACATCAGGGATGCGGCGCTCAGCTCCAACGCGCTGCTTGCCCGTTTGAGCGTGAAGCATGGGGAAACCGAACTCGCGCCGGGCTTCCAGCCGGAGGTATTCGAGTACACGGGCGCCGTCCTCTACCCGGTAGAAACGCTTACCATAAGCGCCGAATGTGCGGATTCCAAGGCGGCGCTTTCTTATTCGGCTAACGTGGCGGACGGCATTGTAACGCTTGCGCGTGGCGCAAACTGCGTCGTTGTTACCGTAACCGCCGAAAACGGCGCTGTGCAGGAATACGTGGCGCACATAAACGTCATAAGTTCCAACGCGCTGCTTGCCCGTTTGAGCGTGCAAAATGGGGAAACCGAACTCACGCCAGGTTTTCAGCCGGACGTATTTGAATACGCGAATACCGTCCTCTACCCGGTAGAAACGCTTACGATAAGCGCCGAATGTGCGGATTCCGGGGCGATGCTTTCTTATTCGGCTAATGTGGCGGATGGCATTGTAACGCTTGCGCGTGGCGCGGCGAACCGCGTCGTTGTTACCGTAACCGCCGAGGACGGCGCAACGCAGGAATACGTGGTGAACATAAACGCCGCCGGTCCCAAATGGTTTGATGCCCTCGCGTTTGAGCCGTCAAACAATCCGGGCGTATCAAGTTTTGATATGTCCTTTAACGAAGACGCCGCTGTTTACACCTTCACAACGCTTC
>JAIRPG010000057.1 GCA_031257105.1 Treponema sp. | reverse complement strand
TGGCGGTCTGGGTAAGGCTGTTGTACATCTCGTTGTTGTCAAAGCATTTGTACTTGAGCCGGGCCGCCTTCTGGATGATGTCGCCGTAGATGCTGTCGGAAAGGGTGTTGTTGATATGGTTCTGCCAGAGGTCCGATTTTTTTTTGTCAAAGAAAACGATCACGACGTTTACCAGTATGGCGGCCAATCCCATGAGCAGGAGATCATAGCGGGGTGAGGAGAGCAGGGAGGCCAAACCGTCGGTGATCCACATCTGGGCGGAGGGTATCATCATGGCGGCGAAAAAGGCCAGCAGATAGAGCAGCCAAACCAGGAACACCCAGCGCCGCTCCCGGTTTCCGGGCAGGATGGAAAAGGCGCGTCTTATGCCGAAGGGAATGTTTTTCAACAGCCGGTTCATGCCTTCGCCTCCCATGCAAGGTCGTACCACTGGGCCTGCTCGTCCAGCATCCGTTTGTATTCGCCCCTCAGGGCGCTCAGTTCCCCGTGGGTTCCGTCCTCGATGATCCGGCCGTCCTTCATCACCAGGATACGCTTCGCCAGCCGGGCGAAACCGATGCGGTGGGAAATAAGAATCGCCGTGCGGTCCTTGAGCATTTCCTGTATATGGCTGAACTGGTTCAGCTCCGCCAGGGGGTCCAGCTTTGCCGCGGGCTCGTCAAAGATCAGCAGCGGTTTGTCGTTCATGTTCGCCCGGCTTAAGGCGAGGCGCTGCCATTCCCCGCCGGATAAATCCACGCCGTTCTCATCCAGCGCCTTCTTCACTATTTTGTCTATCCCGTGCCGCTCCACCAGGTACAGCGCTTCCCCCTTCTCCGCGGCGGCCCGTATTTTTTCGTCATTGTCCATTTCGTCAATGTAACCAAAGCCGATGTTTTCCCGCAGGGTAAAGGGATACTCCTGGTAATCCTGGAACGCGACGCCCACGGCCTTGCCGATGCTTGCCTTGAGCGGCGCGCCGTCCCCCGTACCCGCAAGATACACGCCGCCGCTGTCCGGGGCGTAGAGCCCCAGGATAACCTTTACCAGGGTGCTTTTGCCGGAGCCGTTTTCCCCCACCAGGGCGACGCTCTCCCCCTTCTTAATGGAGAGGGTAACATCCTTGAGCGCGTCCTTTCCCCCCTTATAGGCAAAGCTGACGTTCCGCAGATCGATGACCGTACCGGCATTTGCCGCGGCATTCACCGCCGCATTCGCCGCGGCGTCCGCCGTTCTGTTCCCGGGGGATGTCTTCTCCCCCCGCGCCGCCGTTTGTTTCCGCCCGTAGGCGTCCCAGAATTCCTTCGCCCGGGCGATCTTTTCGTTGTCATAATACAGGCCGGCGTACTGGGAGGCGATATTTCTAACATCCCAAAGCATGTTTTCCGTCAGCTTCCAAATGGTTATGACGCTGCCTATGGCGGTAAGCCCCTTCCCGGCAAGGACAATCAGAACGGCGAGCACCACAAAATTACTGGCGGCGGTAAAAAGATGGAAACCGCTAAAAAGGTTGTTAGCCCTTCTTTCCAGCGCGAAAGAATCGGTTCTTATCCCGCCTCTGACGGCGCTCCATCGGTCGTATAAAAAAGGCCGCATCGTATAGGCCCTTATTTCCTTCGCGTTTTGTTTTGAACAAAACAGCCCGGCCAGATAGCCGCTGAACCGGTTGGCGTTGGTGGTTTCCCGCTGGAAGTTATACCGGGCCTTTTCGCTTTTCATGTTAAGGATGCAGCTTATAACCAGCGAAACGGCAATCAGGGGGAAAATATAGACCGCCGTTTTAAGGATAACGATGATGGAGGCGGTAAACCCTATCACGGCGCCGGTAAAGCCGCATATCTGGCTCCCAATGCGGGGGATGCGGTCAAATCCGTCACGGGCGAATTGATAGCGGCCGCAAAAATCCGAGTCGTCAAAGTTTTTTATAGGGATATTCTGGGTCATACAAATTATTTTTTCATCGGTTTTTATATTTATAGGCATACGGCTCGCCGCTTCCGCGACGGTATAAAGGGACCACCAAATCCAGGCGAAGGCGCGAATTCCGCAGAGTATGATGAGGGTGGTTATGAGTTCCCCCGTGTTTATACCGCCCCCGGAGATGCCGTTAAAAATGTTTACCGCCCGCCCAAGGTACACCGCCTGTACCGGCTGCCAAAGCTGTAAGGCGGTTCCCATCGTGAAACTAACAATAAGAAATACCGGATTCATCAAGAAGGTTGTTTTTACCGCCCAGAACACTGTCCCCAACTTCTGCCTGAGAGATGCCATGGCTGCCTCCATAGAGTATTGTATCACAATCTATTTGGTAATGCAAGCATCAATCGCCAATACATCATTCTGCTCTATTCCTTGTCTAAATTCCATTTTACGCATGGCCGTTCACTCTTTATACATCCCCGCCTGGGCGGTGTACATGGCGTAATACGTCCCCCGCCGGGCCATCAAATCCGCGTGGTTTCCCTCCTCCACGATGCGGCCCTTCTCGAACACCAGTATCCGCCCGGCGAACTTGGTCGCCCCCAGGCG
>JAIRPG010000093.1 GCA_031257105.1 Treponema sp. | reverse complement strand
ACCGCCATAATGGTCAGGATGATCACCGTGGGCCGCAGGAGCGGCAGGGTAATGTACCAGGTCTGCTGGAGCCGTCCGGCCCCGTCGATCTCCGCGGCCTCGTAGTAAGCCCCGTCAATGCCGCTGATGGCCGCCAGGTACACGATAGAGCTGTAACCTGCTCCCTTCCAGATATTGACGATAAGCATGATCGCCGGCCAGTAGGAGGGCTGCATATAAAAGTTGATCTTGTCCCTGCCCGTTGACGCCAGAAGCGCGTTCAGCGAGCCGGTCTCGTAGGCCAGCACCCCGGAAACCAGCACCCCCACCACCACGGTGGAGATAAAGAAGGGCAAAAAGGTGATGGACTGGGTGATCCTTTTGTAGAGAGGGCTCCGAAGCTCGTTAAACCCCAGGGACAGGAGAAGGGCGAACACGGTTCCCGCGCCGATAAAGAGGGCGTTCAACCCCAGGGTGTTCCGCATGGCGTTAAAAGCGTCGGGATTGTTAAAGAGAATTTTGAAATTGCGGTACCAGGGATCCGCCCAGGCGCTGCCGAAGATGCCGCCGTCAAAGGTATACCGCTTAAAAGCGATAATAAGGCCCGCCATCGGCATATAGGCGAAGCAGAAAAACAGCGCCGCCGCTGGTAAAGCCATCAGGTAGAGCTGGGCGTTGTTTTTGAGCCGCGCCGTCAGCCGCTGGTTTCCGGTATTCCCTGTCTTTTCCTTCATCATATTTCATACCACCTGTTATAAATGATATATCATTTATGCTATTTATATCATTATGGTATAATTTTAACACCGGTCTTTCTATATGTCAACGAAATTGTTTAGTCACATATCATTGTTGTTTTCTTTATAATATGTTATATCATTATATTCAGAGAGCGCCGCTATGAAGAACCAGCCCTTTTATCGCCATGTTTACGAGTTCCTCATGGAGTCCATACAGACGGGAAAACTCTCGCCTGGAGACCGGCTTCCTTCGGAGAAAGATCTTTGCAATCAGTTCGGCATAAGCCGGATCACCAGTAAGCGGGCGCTGGAACTGCTCGCTGAACAGGGCTATGTAAGTCGCTTCCCTGGAAAGGGTTCCTTTGTAACCAAGGAACCCTCCAAACCAGACCGGCAGATAAATAATTCCCGCATTATCGGCTACGTGGTTTCCGATTTCAGCGATAATTTCGGCACTCGGCTACTCTTCGCCATCGAAACCGCCTGTGATGAACTGGGCTACAGCCTTATCCTCAAGCGCAGCCGGGATTCCGTAACCGAGGAAGCGGCGGCTATCAATTCCCTTATCAATCTGGGAGTGGATGGCCTCCTGATACTCCCCGTCCATGGGGAGCATTATAATGAAGAAATACTCCGCCTGATCTTGGCGAAAAAGCCTACGGCCTTTGTAGACCGCAAGATGCGAGGGCTTTCCGCGCCTTCTTTTTCCACAGATAACATCGCCGCAGCCCGTACCGGCGCGGAATATCTTCTGGATCTGGGCCACCGGAATATCGCTTTTTTTTCCGGGCCCATCAAGAACACTTCTACCATCGAAGATCGCCGCCATGGTTTTATCGACGCTTATGCGGCTAAAGGGTTTCCCATCAACGAGGATTTTTTCTGCAACGACCTTCTAAGCCTTTGGACGAATCCGTATTATGAAAAAAATTCCGTAAGGCGGGACATTGAACGGGTTAAAGCCCATCTTTCAGCCTGGAGCGAAATCAGCGCGGCCTTTGTGGCGGAATACAACATGGCCCTTATCGTCAAAGCCGCTGCGGAAGAACTGGGCAGGAAAATACCGGAAGATTTCTCTATCCTTACCTTCGATTCGCCTCCTTCTATTGCGGGGACGCCTCTCTTTACCCATCTTTTGCAGGATGAGGAAACGATAGGCCGAAAAGCCGTGGAAACGCTCCACGCGATGATTTCCGCCCCCTCCTCTGGGCTCCCCCCGGCGGAAGACGTCATGTTTCCCGCGATCCTCGCGCCGGGTCTTTCTACGCGAGAAAACCTTATTCCGCTCCCCAATGCGTAAGACCGTTCTGCATTATCTGCTGCGCCATGGTGACGTGAAACCTTGTCCCCGCGCCGGGTTTTGCGGTAGGATGGGGGTATGGAATCCGTCATCGAGTTTGCAAGAGGAGTAAATTATGGCGCAATTTTTGGATGCCGTGAAAAATCGGCGCAGTATCTATAAGCTCGGACCTATTTCCGGCCTTATGGTTGATAAAGTGGAAAACGTGATTAAAACGGCGATAAAACACGCGCCGTCTGCGTTCAATTCGCAGTCATCTCGTGTTGTTTTTCTCTATGGCGCACATAAAGAGCGGTTTTTTGATATATTGGAAGAAAAACTCAAGGCAATAACAGGCCCAGAAGGTTTTGTAAAGACCAAAGCGAAGCTGGACGGCTTCCGGGGCGGTGTAGGGGCTGCGCTGTTTTACGAAGATCAGAGCGTAATCAAAGGGTTGCAAGAAAAATTTCCCGGTTATGCAAAAATGTTTCCGTTATGGGCTGAACAAGGTCACGGAATAGCCGCAGCGCTTGCCTGGATCGCCCTTTCTGATTTCGGACTAGGCGCGACACTACAGCACTACAACCCGCTTATTGATGAACAAATCGCGGCGGAGTGGAAAATTCCAGACAACTGGGTTTTAACAGCCCAATTGATTTTTGGCTCAAAGGAATCGGAACCGGGGGAAAAAACCTTTCTAGACGAAGCTGAGCGGTACAAGTCATTTTCGTAGTCTTTATCATATTTGCCTCATTGCCTCCGTATTATCTCGCAGCTATATGCTGAACTCCGCCCGAAATAGTCCAAACCGCTGGGGGATGGGTTTCATCAGCATAGACAAAGGTGAATTCTCCGTCTTTTAAGTTGGTTGCCGCACCGAAACTGCCGTCGGCTCCCAGGGCGACAAGGGAAACGTCCTTTATAGCGAAGCCCTTGGATTTCATCCGGGCAATATGGGCCGCGAGAGCGGTTTTGCAGGCTTCCTGAGCGCTTCTGCCCTGCTCCATCAGGCGTACCGCTTCGTAGGAGAGGCAGCCCCGGATAATGTCCTCCCCATGACCCGTGGCCGACACCGCTCCTATGGCGCTGTCGGCGTAGAGGCCCGCGCCGACAATGGGGCTGTCCCCTATCCTGCCGGGTTCCTTCATAAAGAGCCCCGATGTAGAAACTCCGGCGGCTATATGCTTGTCCTTGCGAACAATCACACAGACCGTGTCGTGCCCCCGGTACGCGCCGGGGCTGGTTTTTTCTTTTTCCAGGGCTTCTTCCCATTTTTTCTTTGATTCCGCAGTGAGCATATTTTTGAAGGCCAAGCCTTCAATTCTAGCGAACTGCTCCGCCCCGGCCCCGGAAAGAAGGCAGTTGAGATGGCGTTTGCTCAGTTTTATTGCGGCGTCAATGGGATTGGCGATGCCCTTAGCTCCCAGTATCCCGCCATAGTACCCGGTGCTGCCGTCCATATAGGCGGCGTCTAGTTCCACCTCCCCTAGCCGGTTGGGGAGGCCGCCGTATCCGACGGAACTGAAGCCCGGATTATCTTCCACCAGATTGACCGCTTTTTTTACCGCCTCCGGGGCTTCTCCGCCGTTTTTAAGCAGTTCGCAGGCGGCTTTTACCCCTTCTAGGGACATATTCCACGCCGCGATAATGGCATTACTCATATTCCTCCCCTCCCCCGGCTCAGCAGTCCTGACCGGTAACTTCTTTAACGAGGCGGCGCATATAAACAAGCGCGTCCTTGACATAGCCGGGGAGTTTTGCCGGCTCTTCGGGCTCTATCTCAATCGCCAGCGCCCCTTCGTAGCCGGTTTCGTCCAGGGCCTTGACGATGCCCCGGAGGTCTATTTCCCCTTCCCCGATGGGAACCGACTGTTTGCCGATATGATCTTTCAGATGGACGTTGAAGACCTTTTTGCCGAATTCCCGGATAAAGGCCGGAAT
>JAIRPG010000112.1 GCA_031257105.1 Treponema sp. | reverse complement strand
ATCCCGCCGTAGTTCCGCCGGAGCCTTGAAGGAGCTTATATCTTTGGAAGGGCCCGGTTTTTCCATAAATTCGGTAATTTGGTTGTTCTTGTTCACTTTAAGGATTCCCAACTGGCTCGCGTCTTCCCGGTTCACCGTCGTACAGGCGATAGTGATGGCAGCGCCGGATTCCTTGTGTTTTTTGAGCAGATCCTGGAGATCCATACGGTAAAGCTGGTCGCCGGAGAGGATGAGGTAATATGAGGGATTCTGAGTTCTAAAATGGACAAAATTCTTTCGTACCGCATCGGCGGTTCCCTCAAACCAGCCTGAGTGTTCAAAGGTCTGTTCGGCAGCGAGAATTTCCACAAATCCGGTGGAGAATACATCGAAGATATAGGTCTGGGCTAAATGAAGGTGGAGGGATGCCGAATTGAACTGGGTTAATATGTAGATATGTCTGAGATTGGCGTTGATACAATTTGAAATGGGAATATCGACCAACCGGAATTTCCCTCCAAAGGGAACCGCCGGTTTTGCTCTGGCTTGCGTTAAGGGGAATAGGCGGGTACCCTTCCCGCCGCCTAATACGATGGATAAAACTTCTGCCATGACATTCCTCCTTTAGATGAAAGGGCCGTTAATTTTTGTCACAGAGCTTTGGTCCGCGACAGTCTCTATAAGATCATTTCAATTATAGGACGGTTTTTTTGTTCTGTCGATAGAAAATTCACAAATGTTGGCCTCGTTTACAGTTTGCGTCTTTCTATAGTACGGTAGAGCAGAAGATTCGAGGAGGCTTTATGTCCGAAACATCGCGGGATATTATTGAGCGGGTACGGGTATTACGGGAAATAGAAGCAATTTCCGCCGAAACCCTAGCCGCAGAGTTAGGGTTTGATCCCGGTGAATACAATCGCTGGGAAGCGGGAGAGGCCGACTTCCCTATCGGCGTTCTGGTGGAGATTGCCGCCCGGTTCAAGGTAGATTTGACGGAACTGGTAAGCGGCGAACCTTCCCGGCTCAAGACGTTCTGCGTGACCCGCGCCGGCGGCGCCCCGGAAGTGAGCCGCCGGCCTATGTATACCTACCGAAATTTGGCTTACAATTTTCACCGGAAAAAGGCGGAGCCCTTTATGGTGGAAGCAAGCGCTGATACGGAGGGGAAGCCGCTCTCCCTTAACACCCACCCCGGGCAGGAATTTGACTATGTGCTAGACGGGAGGCTTCTTATCTCTGTGGGAGGCCATGAAATAGAACTGGGGCCGGGGGATTGTATCTATTACGATTCCACCGAACCCCATGGAATGAAGGCCCTGGATGGGAACAACGCCCGGTTCCTGGCCTTTATCTTTTAGGTTGAGGAGAAACCATGCTGGAACGTTTTTTGTCCCGCGCTGAATTTGATTCCTATGAGGATTTTTATCGTCATTTTTCCGTTACCATACCGGAAAATTTTAATTTCGCATACGATGTTGTCGATGTTCGAGCGGCGGATCAGCCCGACGATACGGCCCTCGTGTGGTGTGACGAACGGGGCGCTGAGGCAGTTTTTACCTACGCCGGTATCAAAAGCCTTTCCAACCGGGCGGCCAATGTATTCCGCGCCGCAGGTATTGGCAAAGGCGATCCCGTTATGCTGATCCTCAAACGGCGCTATGAATACTGGCCGGTTCTTCTGGGCCTTCATAAGATCGGCGCTATTGCCATTCCCGCCACCCACCTCCTGACCGTCAAGGATATTGTTTACCGCTGTAAGGCTGCGGACATCGCCGCTATTGTCTGTGTGGATGACGAGGAGGTGATGCTCCGGGTGGATGAAGCCCTGGTAAAACTTCGCGCTGAGGGAAACGGGACGGTGCGGTACAAGGCGTTTGTCCGCTCTGTCCATACGCCGCCGGATCTGGATATTCCGGCCCGCGCCGCCGGGGCTTTCCAGGCCGAAGCGGAACCGTGGGAAGATTTCAACGCCCGATCCGCCGCCGCGCCGGAGGATTTTACGCGGCCCGTCAGCGCCTCCGCAAACGACGGCATCATGCTCCTCTATTTTACATCGGGCACCACGGGAATGCCCAAGATGGTACGCCATGACTTCGCCTATCCATTGGGGCACCTCGTCACCGCGCAATACTGGCAGCAGGTCAGGCCCGGAGGGCTTCACCTCACCGTGGCGGACACGGGCTGGGCAAAGGCCGCCTGGGGGAAGATCTACGGCCAATGGCTCTGCGGTTCCGCAGTCTTTGTATACGACTACGACCGCTTTGTCCCTTCCGCCATGCTGGAGGTTATCAGTAAATACCGCATCACCAGTTTTTGCGCCCCGCCCACGATTTACCGCTTCTTTATCAAGGAAGATCTTAAAAAGTACGACTTTTCCGCCCTGGAACACTGTTCCGTAGCCGGGGAACCCCTGAACCCGGAGATCTACGAACGGTTCCAGGAAGGTACGGGGCTCAAACTCCGGGAATGTTACGGTCAGACAGAACTCACGGTCGCCCTCTGCTCTTACCCCTGGCTGGAACCCAAGCCCGGCTCCATGGGCAAACCCTCCCCCGGGTACGACATCGACCTCTTGAGGGAAGATGGAAGCTCCTGCGACATGGGCGAGGAAGGCCAGATCGTGGTGCGTACCGATAAACGGAAACCGATAGGCATGTTTGGCGGCTATTATCGGGACGAAACCCTTACCTCCGGCGTTTGGCATGACGGCGTCTATTACACCGGGGACATGGCCTGGCGGGACGAGGACGGCTACTACTGGTTTGTAGGCCGCGCCGATGATGTGATCAAAAGCTCCGGCTACCGGATTGGCCCCTTCGAGGTGGAAAGCGCCTTGATGGAACACCCGGCAGTGCTGGAATGTGCGGTCACGGGGACGCCCGATCCCGACCGGGGCACGGTGGTCAAGGCCGCCATCGTCATCGCAAAGGGCTGGATTCCTTCGGAGGAACTCAAGACGGAACTACAGAACCACGTCAAAAAGACCACCGCCCCCTACAAGTATCCCCGCATCGTAGAATTCGTTACCGAGCTTCCCAAGACCATCAGCGGCAAGATCCGCCGTGTCCAGATCCGGGAAGAAGATAAAAACGGACGGCGGCGAGGTTGAAGAAAAAGCAGATACGGATATACTATATTCAGTATGGCGATGTATCGCGTAGAACGGGTAGGGCGGTTAATCCAAGAAAAGATAGGGAGCCTTATCCTGGAAGGCAGGATCAAAGATCCGCGGGTGGATACTTTTCTTTCCATAACAAGGGTTTCCATGTCACGGGATCTTTCCTATGCCAATGTGTATGTTTCCAGTTACAAGAGTCCGGCGGGACTCGCCAAAGGGGTGGAAGGGCTCCAGAATGCCGCAGGCTTCATCCAAGCTCAGCTTGCGCTTCTCGTACGCTTACGCCAGACCCCCAAACTCCGGTTCTACGAAGACCCCGGCGTGAGGGAAGGTTTTGATCTTATTAAGAAGATTGAGGATTTGACCGCCCATGAGGGCAGAAACCAATAAA
The DNA here is from genome assembly GCA_031257105.1 of Treponema sp. GTDB lineage: Bacteria > Spirochaetota > Spirochaetia > Treponematales > Breznakiellaceae > JAIRPG01. Next base: position 32,966 of record JAIRPG010000112.1, on the reverse strand, counting down.
AACCCGGAAGCCTATTCCGGCTTTCTTTTGTTAAACAAAAAACCTGGATTTACCTCTTTTGAAACGTTGAACCGTATCAAGGAAGCCTTCGCGCCTTCCAAGGTTGGCCATACCGGAACACTGGATAAATTCGCGTCGGGATTACTCATCGCGTTGGTGGGACGGGCGGTAAAGCTTACCTCCTGGTTTACCGGTACCGAGAAAGAATACGAAGGGACAATCCGCCTGGGTCAGGAAACCGATACGCTGGACCCGGAGGGAACGGTTATTGGCGAAGCGGAACCTCCGTCACCGGAAGCCCTTGCCGAGGTTCTTGATAGTTTCCGGGGGAATATTCTCCAAGCGCCTCCGGCCTATTCAGCGGTGCATATAGACGGTGAGCGGGCTTCCGTCCTCGCCCGAAACGGAATGTCGCCGGAGATGAGAAAGCGTCCGGTGACGATCTACGCGCTGGAACTCCGCTCTTACGAGTCTTCTTTGGCGCGTATATATGTACGCTGTTCCAAGGGAACGTATATCCGCTCTCTGGCCCGGGATATTGCCCTCGCGGCGGGATCGCGGGGGTATCTGGCGGCCTTAACTCGTACCGCCACCGCCGGGTTTACCTTGGCCGATGCGGTGGAGATAGAGGGCGCCGCCATAGAGGGCGCCGCCATAGAGGGCGCCACCCTCTATGGCGCCGAGCTCTATCGGGCGTTACGGCCAATAGATACCGCCGCCTTTGCCGCGCTGGGAATAAAACAGATCACCCTCGATGAAATAACCGCGGCGAAGATTCATAAGGGATTCCCCTTGCGCGCTATTCTCGAAGAATCCCGGCTACTGCAGCGGCAGATTCCACATCTTGAAGGGGAAACCGGCGTGGGGCTCTTTGATGTTCGGGGAGAACTCCTGGCGGTTATTGAAAAAAAGCCCTTCGCCGGTCGGAGTCCTGTTCTTGAGTCTTGGCGTTACGGGTATGTCTATGCCCGGGCAAGGGAACCGTGATCGTCCTCGACTGGGCCGATCTTGTTGAGCGGAAGGGGCCGGATCTACCGGCGGAAACGGCCATGACTATCGGCGTATTTGACGGCGTCCACCGGGGGCATCAGGGGCTCATCGGCCAGGTGATCAACCGCTTTCCGCTGATACCTACCGTGCTTACGTTCAGGCGGAACCCCAAAGAGGTACTCAGGAAATCCTGGGAAGGTGAGCTTTTAAGCCTTAACCGGAAGCTCACCCTCTTTGAAAACCTCGGGGTAAGCGTGGCGGTACTCATTGACTTTTCTGAAGGTTTTAGTAAACTAAGGGGCAGAGATTTTCTAGAACTGCTTCGCGGCCCGGGAAATATGAGATTTCTGGCGGTAGGCGATAATTTCCGTTGCGGATTTGGTTTGGATACCGGCGCTTTTGAGCTTAGAGCGCTGAATAACGAAATGGATATACCTACCGCTGTGGTTGCCCCCGTTTCCAAAGGGGGGCTTCCGGTAAGTTCCAGTAGAATTCGAAAAGCCATTCAGGAAGGGGATCTTGCCGGCGCGGCGGCGTTGCTGGGCCGGAGGGTAGAGATCGATGTTGACGGTCTCCCCCAAACCCCGGAGCAAGGGGGAATTCGTTACGACGCCCGCTTACGGAAACGAGTTATCCCGCCGGATGGCGTCTATTCGGCGTTTCTCTACGGAACGGATCTCCCCCATGGCGAAGAAGCGGTTGTTTCAGTGGAAGAGGGCGAAGTTTTCGTTCCTTCCCAGGTCAATCCGTTACGGATTGAATTATTAACAGGCCCTTGAATGAGCGGCTCTAACATAGTTCCCAAGGAGTGAAAGATATGGCTTTAAACAAAGAAATGGTGACATCCATCGTGACTAAATTCGGTAAGACCGAGAAAGATACCGGCGCGTCGGAAGTCCAAATTGCCCTGCTGACCGAGCGGATAAACCAGCTTACGGAACATTGCAAGCAATTTAAGAAAGATAAGTCCAGCCAGCGGGGCTTATTGATCCAGGTGGGGAAACGCCGCCGCCTGCTGAAGTACATTCAGCATACGAATCTTGAAAAATACCGGACGCTCATCAAGGAATTGGGGCTCCGTAAATAGTAGATCTGTCCGGAAACTTCAGTTTTCGGACAGCTTCCGCACCTATCCGGGAACCAACCGGGTTTCCAGACAGGTCTGGTGTCTATCCATTGCAGACACATTATGGATAGACAGCCTTAAAAATCGCATTTTCTAAACCAGTGAACCTAAAGTTCGTAGGTGAGAATATGCTCGGTTTGTCCGCGAAGTAACAGGCTTCGTGGGCGGACTCTAAATTAGGTTGAAATATGGTTCAAAGAGTTACCTACACTATCGCCGGTGAAGAGCTTATCCTCGAAACCGGCAGAATTGCCAAACAGTCCAACGGCGCGGTTTTTGCCCAATATGCGGGTTCCGCGGTTATTGCTACGGTCTGCGCGTCGGCGGACGCCGTGGAAGGGTTGGACTATGTACCCCTGACGGTGGATTATAACGAAAAATACTATGCCGCCGGGAAAATTCCCGGAGGTTTCATCAAACGGGAAAGCCGCCCCAAAGACAAGGAGATCTTGGTATCCCGGCTTATCGACCGGCCTATGCGGCCCCTTTTTGACAAACGTTTCGGCAGGGAGATCCAGGTGGTGCCTACCACCTTATCCACCGACCAGATCAATCCGCCGGATATTCTTTCTATTATTGCTTCTTCGGCGGCAGTGCATATTTCGGACATTCCCTTCAACGGGCCCATCGCGGGAGTACGTATCTGCGCTTTAGGGGATGAGCTTATCGTCAATCCTACCTACGAGCAGATCGAGAAGTCCCGGCTGGAAATCGTCGTGGCGGGAACGAGGGACGGCATCACCATGGTAGAAGGCGGCGCCTCTGAAGTAGGGGAAGATCTGATGATTGCCGCTCTGGAAAAAGCCCAAAGCGTGATCGTGGAATTCTGCGGATTGCAGGAGAAACTGCGGGAATTGGCCGGCAAAGCCAAACTTCCCCTTGCGGAGCTTTCTTATACGCTGGAAAACGGGGAGGCTATCCGTACCGCCGCCTATCCCCGGCTGGAAACGGCGTGTTTCGTTAAAGGCAAGCTGGAACGCCGGGAGGCTATTCACGCCGTTAAAGAAGACTTGGCCGCTCAATACGCGGAACAATTGACCTGCGAAAACCAAAAAAAGCTCTTTGACGCCCTCTTTGAAGATATGGAGTACGAGATCCTCCGTTCATCTATTCTGAACAAAGGCTTGCGGGTGGACGGACGGGGAACCGAAGACATTAGAAACATCACCTGCGAGATCGGTATCCTCAAGCGAACCCACGGTTCAGCCCTCTTTACCCGGGGCGAGACTCAGGCTCTGGCGGTTACCACCTTGGGCACGGTTTTTGATGAGCAGATCTTTGATGACATCGATGGGGATAAGCGGGAACACTTTATTCTTCACTACAACTTTCCCCCCTATTCGGTTGGCGAGGTAGGCCGTTTAGGTACTGGGCGCCGGGAGATAGGTCATGGCAACCTCGCCCGCCGTTCCCTAGAGGCCATGATCCCTTCAAAAGAAGAGTTTCCCTACACCATTCGGGTAGTATCGGAGATCATGGAATCCAACGGTTCCTCTTCCATGGCGACGGTCTGCGGGGGAACCCTCTCTATGCTCCACGCCGGGGTGCCCATGAAGAAGCCTGTGGCGGGGATCGCTATGGGGCTTATCACCGAAGGCAAAGGCGGGCCGGGGGATCGGTTCGCGGTGCTGTCGGATATTCTGGGTGAGGAGGATCACCTGGGAGATATGGACTTTAAGGTCGCCGGTACCGAGGATGGCATCACCGGATTTCAGATGGATATTAAGATTGCCGGAGTCAGCCCGGAGGTGATGCGGCAGGCGTTGGATCAGGCCAAACGGGGCCGACTCCATATTCTTTCCATTATGAACCAGACCATCAGCAAGCCCGTAGGGAACATCAGCGAATTTGCTCCCAAGATCCTTACTATCCGTATTGACGTGGACAAGATTGGCGCCCTCATCGGGCCTGGTGGTAAAAACGTCAAAGCCCTCTGCGAACAGTACGGCGTGAGCATCAACACCGAGAATGACGGCGTGGTTACTATCTATGGGAAGAACGCAAAGGATGCTGAGGAGGCCAAGACCGCTGTCATGGGTATCGTTTCCGACCCCGAAACCGGACGGATCTACAACGGGGTAGTACGGCGGATCATGGATTTCGGCGCGTTTGTGGAGATCCTTCCCGGTAAGGAAGGGCTGGTGCATATCTCCAAGCTTTCCCGGCAGCGGATCGCCCTGGTTACCGATGTGGTAAAGGAAGGCCAGGAAATCCCGGTAAAGCTTTTAGAAATTGATAAGATGGGACGGCTTAATCTTTCTTATATTGATGCCATTGATCCGGCGGGTGAGACCGAAGAACGGCCCCGGCGCGAAGAGCGGCGGGATGATCGCCGCCGACGGTAATAGGAATGCAGCCTCTTGTGAGGATACGAAAAAAGAGCCCGGAAGTCTCTCTGCCCGCTTACGAAAGTGAAGGGGCGGCGGGGCTTGATGTTAAAGCGTTTATTCAAGCGCCGTTTTGTATCCACCCCCTAGAGCGGGGGCGGATACCGACAGGGCTTTTTTTAGAAATCCCGGCGGGCTATGAAGCCCAGGTACGGCCCCGGTCGGGGCTTGCGGCCCGCCATGGGATAACGGTGCTCAACGCTCCAGGAACGATTGATTCGGATTACCGGGGGGAATTGGAGATAATCCTCGTTAATGTGGGCGCGGAGTCTTTTACCGTACACAATGGAGACCGGATTGCCCAACTGGTAATCGCCCCGGTAAGCCGGGCGGTGGTTATTGAAGCCGAACAGTTATCCGAATCAAAACGGGGAGCCGGGGGGTTCGGTTCTACGGGGACATGAGCGTCGGCATAACACCAAAGCTACGACAGAATCGCGGGATGTCCTGCACGATCTTCCGGTATCTTGTTTCCGAGATCCTCTTTTCCTTTCTGGTAGCGTTTCTTTTTTTCTTTTTTATCTTTTTTATCAACCAGCTTTTGTTATTAGCCCAGCATATATTGAGCAAAAAAGTCCCTTTTAGGGAGGTGGTTCTTCTGGTACTCTATGCCCTGCCTTCGATAATAGCGATGGCGGCGCCCTTTGCCTCCCTCCTAGGGACGTTGATGACGCTGGGCCGGTTATCTTCGGATAATGAGATCCTCGTTATGCTTTCATCGGGGCTTTCCTACCGGAATATCATGGCGCCTGCCTTGTGCATAGGAATATTCATTTCTCTGGGTTCTTTTTTTGCTAACGATGTACTCCTTCCCGCAGGAATGGTAGGATACAACCGGTTATACCGGCGGATTCTGACTTCAACTCCCGCGCTGGAATTGGAGGCAGACTCGGTAAAACGTTTTAAGGACACCGTGATAGTAACCGGCAATGTAACGGGAAACGTTATCGAAGATGTACTCATCTTGGATAAAACGAGCGATGGGGAACGGCGGCTCATCCTCGCCCAGCAAGCGGAACTACGGGACGCGGGAAAGGAGGGCCTAAGCCTGGATATGAAGCGGGCTTTTATTCAATCTTCCAAAGAAGTTGCCCGGCGGGACTATGATTACGCTTCGAGCGGTTTTTTGCGCTACTGGATTCCCCAGGAAGATCTGATCCAGGCGGTGTCTTCTGTTTCACCGAGAGAGATGAGTTCCCTCGATGTATGGCGGGAAATCAAGGTAAAAGAACGCAATCTCGCCGCCCGGCTGGAAGAACGGTATAGAAAAGTTCTGGAACAGTCCCTTACCTTGGAATCGGTGCTGCGCCGGGGGCCGGAGCGGGATAGTTGGAACCGGCGCGCAAATGCGACAGCCGGTTATGTCCGCGAGGTAGAAAGCGCCAAGGCGGTTCGGAACGACATGAGTCTTTCGCTCTACCGCATTGAATTCAATAAAAAATTCTCAATTCCCTTTGGCGCTCTGTCTTTTGTGTTTCTTGCCGTTTCGCTGGGGCTTTTGTTAAAGAAAAACGGACAAACCGTGGGAATTTTCTTCGGGCTTATCATCTCTTTTATCTATTGGGCGTTACTGTTGGGAGGCCAGACAATGGGCTGGCGTATGGGGTATTCGCCTTTCTGGTCTATGTGGCTGGCCAATGTCCTGGCTATTGTCATTGGATTTATCCTCTGCATCGTGAGAATGAGGCGATGATTCTGGACCGATATTTACTGAAACAGTTCTTTCCCGTCTTCTTTGTCGCGCTGTCGATGTTTATGCTCTTGATGTCTCTGGTTGATCTCTTTGCCAATCTGGTACGGTACCTGAGTTACAATGTGCCCCTTACGCAGATCCTCAAGGTCAGCCTGTACTACCTTCCCAAGAGTTGTTCTTTTGCCCTGCCCATGGCGATCCTCTTTGCCGCAGCTTACACGCTGGGAGAGCTCTACGCCCGGAACGAACTTACCAGCATATTTTCTGCGGGGATCCCCTTCTGGCGTTTTACCGTGCCGTTTGTTGTTTTGGGTATTTTGATTTCTTTTTTATCCTTTTTCTTTGAAGATAATGTCGTGATCCCCACATTCAAACTAAAAACCGATCTGGGCCGTTTTCTCTTGCACCAACAGCCATCGGAAAACAACTCGGATATTGTTATCAAAACCCGCGGCGGCAAGCTTATTTATGCGGCGGATTACTACGATGACGCAACGGTCAGCTTGAACGGGGTGAGCATTATCGAGCAAGGTGATGAAGGGAACTTTCTTTCCCTTATTCGCGCGCCCCGGGCTGTCTGGGGGGGGGAGTATTGGATCTTCAGCAACCCCCTCATTTATGCCTGGGAAGGGAACCGGCTTCAGGTGCGGCCTCTGGAAGAAACTACCGCTTACCGGGAGCACCCGGATACATTCAGGCGGAGCGCTGTTGATGTCGAGTCTCTCCACGCCGGGGACGCGCTGCTTTTGGTGAACGATCTAAAAAAAGCGGGGCTTCCCTATATTCCGGCGCTGGCCGACTACTATCACCGTTTTTCTTTTTCAGCGACCCCTTTTCTGGTGATCATTCTTGCGATTTCCATGGGCGGGCGGTTCAGAAAGAATGTTCTCTTGATGAGTCTCCTCACGAGCCTCATGGTAACGGTAGGCTTCTACGTTACCGAGATGGTCACTATGATGATGGGCAAGCTCGGCTATATTCCGCCGCTGGCAGGAGCGTGGTTTCCAGTGCTGCTCTTCGTTGTCATCGGACTTATCCTGTTGAAAGGAGCAAAGACGTGATGTCGTCCGGCATGATGTCCGAAAAGACGCCTTTTTTCACGGTGGATCACCGGGATCTTTCCTCCCGCGCCCGGACAGGAACCCTCTCCCTGTGTCATGGGAAGGTTACTACGCCGGTTTTTATGCCGGTAGGAACCAATGGAACCGTCAAGGCCCTGACCAAAGACGACCTTGTGGATATAGGCTTTGAACTTATCCTTTCCAACACCTACCATCTCTACCTCCGTCCGGGAACCGATGTTATAAGCGCCGCCGGGGGTCTGCACCAATTTATGCGCTGGAACCGGAATATCCTTACCGATTCAGGGGGGTTCCAGGTTTTTTCGCTGGCGCCTTTTAGGAAAATCCGGGATACAGGGGTAGAATTCCGTTCTCATATCGACGGCTCCTCTCATATTCTCACTCCCGAAGATGTGGTTGCGATACAGACCGTCATCGGCAGTGATATTCAGATGCAGCTTGATGTTTGTACTCCCTGGGGGACAACGCGCCGGGAAGCGGAGGAAGCCTTCACGATCACCGCTGACTGGCTTTGCCGGGCAAAAAAAGCCTGGGAAGAAAAGCGGGATGGAGGCTATGGAGGCGCTCTTTTTGCCATCGTACAGGGCAATTTTTTTCGGGATCTGCGGGAACGGAGCGCCGCATTGGTTGTTCAGGCCGAAACGCCGGGGATCGCTCTTGGCGGGCTCTCTGTTGGAGAGCCGGAGGAGGTGTTTCGAGAATATGTGGCCTATACTACAGCGCTTTTACCGGAAGAAAAGCCCCGCTATGTAATGGGTATTGGAACTCCCTCGTACATCCTAAACGCCATAGAGCAGGGCGTTGATATGTTTGATTGTGTGCTTCCCACACGAACCGGACGAACCGGCAGGGTATTCACTCGGAACGGGACGGTTTCCATAAAAAAAGCCGAGAACCGCTTTGATTTTGGGCCGATAGATGAAACATGCGGTTGCAAGGTATGCCGCGAGTACAGCCGGGCCTACCTCCGGCATCTTTTTAAGACTCAGGAGATTCTCTGTTCCATGCTGGCCAGTTTTCATAATCTTTTTTTTCTCCATAATTTAGTTACGGAAGCCCGGCAAGCTATCCTTGCGGACCGGTTTGCCGCATATAAACGGGATTTTCTTGCCCATTACGCGGAAGACGCAAAGGAAGGACGGGAATGAAACACGGTAGCATAACCGAAGGATTGTGGTTGAGTCTGAGCCTTCTCGTCTTACCGTGCCGTAGCGTAAGCGCTCAGGAGGAGGCCCAGGCACCGCAGAAGTCCCTTGAACAACAGCGGCTTGATACTATCCATTACGGCACCGAGACCGAAATTGCCGCCCTTATCGGGAATCTAAAAAAAGAAAACGCCGACTACCTGGATAATGAACTGATAGATCTGGTAAAAAACACCCATAACCGCAGTATTCTTACGGGGGTTTTTACCTTTTTTGGTGAACGGGACAAGGGCGGCCTCGAAGCGCGCGCCCGCCAAGCCGTTGAAGAACGGGACAACGAGGCCAACGAAACGATTGCTGCGGCGATAGATTACCTGGGAAAGGTGAAAGATCCTGAGGCCGCCGATCTCTTTAAGGAACTCATCAATAGTGACGAGCGGCGTTTTATAAGCAACGCCATTAGAGCATTGGGCAGGATCGGCGGAGGGAACCAGGGCTCTTCTGATGAGATCGCTGAATATTTGGTTGATTATTACACAAACCAGATATCCGGCGACGAATATCGCCGGGATCTTATTGTGGCGGTAGGAGAAACCGGCGCCAAGAGGGGGGTATCGTTCTTAACGGATATTACCGACAACTCCGATGAACGCGCCGTTATCCGTATGGCGGCGCTGGAGTCTCTGGCCAAAATCGGCGATCCCGATGGGCTGGACGCAATACTTGCGAGCATAAGTTCCACGGATCCCAACATCCGATCCACTGCGGTGGCGGCTCTTGGGCCCTTTACCGGCCCGGACGTGGATAACGCGATACTGGAAGCCTTTCGAGACTCTTATTACCGTACCAGGATAAGCGCGGCCCAAGCCGCAAAGGTCCGAAAACTGGCGTCCGCTGTTCCGTACTTAGCTTACCGGGCCGAACAAGATGAGGTTGCGGCGGTTAAAGACGAGGCGATCCGGGCTTTAGGCGCTATTGGCGCCGGCGAGGCTCAAACCACGCTGGAAAAACTCATTGATGAGCGGAAGAACTCTGACCAGGTAAAGATTCTCGCTGCGGAAATGTTGATCTCTCTTGATAGCGGACGTTATGCGGAAAAGGTAATCGCCCTGCTCGATGACGCCAAGAAACGGAACCAGACCGCCCTGTACAACGGCCTGCTTCGGGTTATAAGCGGCGCGCAGACCCAGAAAGTGGAGAGTCTGGCGGCCCGTTTCTTTGAGTCGGGGGGCGTACTGGAGAAGTCCTATGCTATCGATATGGTGGTCAAAAACCGGTTTACCGGTCTTATCGAACAGGTTCGGAGTCTTGCCAATGGAACCAGCGGGCTTTCCGGTAAGGCCAAAACCAGTTTGGAACGACTAGGAACCGACTGAACAGGCAAGGGCGTTTAGGGATCGCAAGGGATCTTCGCGGCGTTCCAGCCGGATAATGAATTCATGATTTTTCTCAGACACAACTTTTATCGCCTTACCAACGCAGTTGGAGAGCGGAGCCGCGCCAAGTTCCGGAAAAAAGTGAGGTTTTTTGGGGGAAAAGGTACAGTACCTGCCGTCGTAATATATTTCCGCGATGCGAGGCGGCACCGGCACAAGGAAGATAAGATAGTCCGACTTTCCTCCTCCGATGGTATACCGGTAGCCCGGTTTGATGGTATGGGTGTTTCGCCGGCCAATAGCGGTATTTTGATCCTGTACAAAGAGGGAGAGCATGAGGACGCCGTCACGAGACGGCGCTTCCGCAGCCCAAGCCAGCGTTCTGTTGGAAGAATGTTGAAGCTTCAAGCCGGCGCGGAGCAGAACAAATGTCAAAGACGCCATCATAGTCACGCCAAGAATAGTAAGAAGAAAAGCCGGGAAAACCGTTCCGGCGGCTCCGGCAGGTCTTGGCGCATTTTGGGGCCAGAGTTTTGGTTTAGGGAACTCCCTCCATTGAGCCGCGATTAAGGCGGAGAGATCGGTAATCTTCCCTATTCCAGCCTGTATAAGGTTCTCTATGGACTGTTTCCAAGCTTGTTTTTCCGGAGCAGGAGGCGGTGAATCGGCCTGGGCATTTTCTTCGGCGGCGGATTCCAACGGCGGTTCGGAAATGGGCGGTGCGGTTTCAGCCGGTGTTCCCCTGCTGAGGGGCGCGGTTGTTTCCACGGCCTCGACTTCCGGCGGGGATTCAACCCTTCCGGCTTGGGCTGCCTCAGCCTGGGCTGTCTCAGCCTGGGCTGTCTCAGCCTGGGCTGTCTCAGCCTGGGCTGTCTCAGCCTGGGCTGTTTCGGGCTGGGCTGTCTCAGCCTGGGCTGTTTTGGGCTGGGCTGTTTCAGCCTGGGCTGTTTCGGGCTGGGCTGTCTCAGCCTGGGCTGTTTCGGGTTGGACTGTCCCGGGCTGGGCTGTTTCAACCTGGGCTGTTTTGGGCTGGGCTGTCTCAGCCTGGGCTGTGGCGTCAGGCGTGGGGAAACCGAAAACAGGCCCGCTTCCTGGGAACGGGAACCGTATCACCTGTACGGTCGTACGGGAACGGCTTAGCCGAGCGGCGGTTTGGGCTATGCTGCTTTCCCCTTCCTCCAGGCCGGTAATAAGCACCACGTGTTTAGTTCGCGCTGAGGGGAGGGAAGAAATATAGCGCTCCACAAAACTCAGGGCGGAGGAGAGGTTTGCGTGCGGATCGAGGGGGTACATTAAGAAAAGCCGGGCGATGATAGTTTCCACATTTCCGACACCTGTAACCCGGCTGGAAATTTCCCTCCGGGGGGTGTCAGAAAAAGAAATAAGGTGGAACGTATCACCAATATGAAGGAATTCCCGCAGAAAAGGCCCGGTGATGTAATCCCGAAGTTCCTGGTAGGAACTGCTCATACTAATAGAAGTATCCAGCAGCAAGATCAGATCAGAAGCGCTCCGCGTTTGACCATGAGACCAGAACACTGCTCCCAGAAGAAGCGCCAGAGCCAGGGTCTGTTTTCTCATATACACCTGATTGAAGCCGACTCACAAGGCCGCCGGGGAAATCTGTTTAACGATATAGGATACCTTCTTATCATTGATGGAAAAACTGAATTTTTCTCCCACTTTTTTGTTGAGTATCGTCCCGCCGAAGGGTGATAAGTAAGAGATAACCCGGTTCTCCGGGTCGGATTCCCAGGGCCCCAGGATTGTGTACTCTTCATCCTTCTTGGAAGACTCATTCCCCAAGAGTACCTTGGTACCGAAAGACGCCCGGTTCGTATTAACCGAGCCGGGATCGAAAAGCTGCGCCCGTTCGATTTCGTCCTTGAGCTTGGCCACCGTAGAGTTAAGGAGTTCCTGTTTTTCTTTGGCGGCTTTGTACTCGGCGTTCTCCCGCAGGTCTCCCAAGGAGAGGGCAAAGGCGATTTCCTTGGAATTAGCCGGAACTTCCACATCCATAATGTGGGCGAGCTGCCGCTGTTTTTCTTGGTACATAGCGGTTGTAACGATAAGCCCGCGGGTAATAAAGGTTTTTTCCGTATCCCCGAAAAATTTAAAATCCGGGTACTTATCCATAATACTGCTCCGGAGCTTCAGCTTATCCGCCGGGTCCAGATCCTTTACATCTTCAATGAAGGTAAAGATCCTCAAAATCATATCCGAATCGGCGCTTTTGATGAGGGAATTCAGCACACCGTCTTTAAAAAGGATAGTATAAACCTGTTTGTTGATCTTCCGGTTTTCCGCGGTATCCCGGTGGTTCTCTATCTCCCGGTAGGTAATATCCATGATGTGGATCAAGGTGATGAGTTGCTTCTCGGCGGTGACGCCGGTTTTCTTGAACCAGGGCTCCTGACTCAGGTACTTGTAGATCCAAACCACCGCCTCCCGGTATTCCCGAAAATTTTCAAAACACGTCTGTACCATGGCGACAAGCTTATCTTCGTACCCTTCTTTTGAAAGACTGGTGACGATAGAAGCGGATAGCGCGTACGGGAAGAGCTTTACATAAATATCGGGCCATGAAGGCGCGAAGAGCTTGATATGGTGGAGGAATTCCTCCCTGAGTTTGGCGTCCTTGAGGCCGACAAACAGAGCGGGGACATCCTCTATCCCCTCGAAGATCTGGAGGAAATTCAACTCAAGGCCGATACCCAGGTGGGGATAACGGCCCGCCAGATCCTTCACCAGCAGGTACGAGGCCACCACCTGTTCGGTCACCTGGTTCCAGGAACTGAGGTAACCGGAAAAGTAACCGAACATTTCGGTAAAGAACTCCGAATCCAGTTCCGCGTCTTTTAGAGACACATAGTTGCGGAGTGTCTGCGCCCGGTCAAAGAAATTTTTCTGCGCCCGGAATTCGTTAAAGAGCTTTTCCTGAATACTGATAGGCCGGTCCCGGACGGTGTAAAGATCGGCGTTTTCGGGGCTCACTCCCATGGAAGGATCCGATTTGAGCACCTCCCGCGCCTTGGCGCTCCATGCCGTCCATTCCCCGACAGACAGAATCGAAGGCACCATCTCCGCCTTGATCCGTTTGATGTCGCAGGAATTGTCGAAACTCCGGATTACGGTTTGCAGCGCCCAGAACGGATCGTCTTTCACTTGATCGTGGAGTTTTTCCTTCTTCCAGGTAGCCTTGAGCACCCATATATGATCCTTCGAGAGGGTTTGCAAGGCGTTTACCGCCATCTTAAGGGACATGGAGTGGTTCCGTTTTTTAGCGAAATCAATGACGATCTCGTCTCCCTGAACCTTGGCGATCCTACCCACTCCCCAGGTGCGGTGGCATACGAAGTTGCCCTTGTCAAAAGCGATATGTTTTTCAAAGTCTTGAATAGCCTCGTGAACGTTACGCCACTTCTGCGAAAGGTTAGAGATCCTAATGTACTCCTCAAGCTGGCTGTGGGCGGCATACTTCTCCTGAAAGCAGGCTGTTATTTCCTTTCGGGCGAGTTCGTCTTTCTCGTCGTATTGGAGTATCAGCTTGAGGATGCTGATAGCGGTGTCGGTGTCTTGCCGTTTTTTGCAGGATGCGTAAACGTCCTCCAGAAGGAGCACCGCCTTTTCTTCGCTAATGTTCTTCGCTATCTTTTTCTGCACGTGGAGGAAGAAATCAATGTCTTGGGGGCAGTACTCCAAGAGTTTGGCCCAGATTTCCCGTACATTGGTGAAGAGCTGCTTGTTGATATACCGGTGCAGGGCTTTCTTGTAGTACTCTACGGCCTCTTCTATGTTGGGGAGCTTCTCGTAATGTTCCGCCAGAGCCTTAGCCAGATCCGCTTCCTCGTAATCCACCTTGATCAGCCGCTCCCAGATCGCAAAGACGGCTTCTTCGTCGTTATCATTCCGGTAACATTCCGCCAGGGTACGCAGGGCAAATTTGGACTCTCCGTAATCCAGTATCCTTTCGCAGAGATACTTCACGATGCTCCACTTATGGTTATCCACAAAGATCGTCACCAAGTTGATAAGAGCCGAATCGTCAATGATCTGCCGGGAGAGCGCCGCCATTCCCGAAAGGTAGAGGGCGATGATGCTGTTTTTTGTATGCGCCAAGTGTTCGTCGCAGGTCTTTTTTAAGTCATCATAGACCCGTTTCTCCCGGGCATCTTTCAAGAGGACATCCAATTCTTTAAACTGATTGGTGGAATAATTACTGAGGGTAGCCCTGGTCCACTTCTCCTCGTTCAGCATGTTTTGTACATTCTTTAGAAGAGCGGTAGATCCGGTTGTTTCATTTTTAGACATCTCATAACTCCTTGCCTGTGGGCGCTCCGGCCTTACCGGATATACTGCTTATATATTGCCGGATCAATTATTTTGATCTTCAGCATTGTTTCTTCTATTAAACCGGGATCTTCCCGGATGTTTTCAAAATGATCGAGCAGCCAGAAATACCGGTTAATGAGCCGGGGGATGAGGAGGGCTACATGCTCCGGCCTGCTACGAACTTCGTTTTCCAGAGCAAAGATCGACTGCTTCAACCTGCCCAGCTCCACGGGCTTCAATTCCCGCTTGACTGAAAACACCCCGAACAAATAGCCGTATACGGGAAGCCATTCCAGAAGCGCTTCGCCTGAGTGTCCCAACTCGGCGACCCGCTCCGAAAGCCGAACTATCATCTCGCTATCCATAGCCCGAAGATCCACTCCTTGGGGATCAACGAAAAAAGCTTCCCGAAACAACGCCTTCGCAACCCTCGTTTCCCCCAACAGGGCGTTTACATCCGCAAGCTCCGAAATAGTCTCGCCGTCTTCCCGTTTGAACCTGGCCGCTTGTTCCAGATACTTTAAAGCCAAATCGTAGTTGCCTATCCCCTTATAACAGCGGCCAACCTGGAGGAGCAGCCCTGGATCATGCTGGTTTATCCCATCGCCCAGCACATCCTGGAAGTAATGCAACGCCCTGGAAAACACGTAACGTCGTATTGCGTATTGACAGGGCTCGTAATTATTTCCTATCCGGTCAAGGAAACTGTAAAACGACTTCCACTGGGCAAGGATATACCCCCCCTTATCGTAAGGATCCCGGCAATCTTCAAGCCGCTCAAAGCGGTCGAGCCACCATTTCATACAGCTCAGGGCGTACAGAACCTCTGGATGCTCATAATCGATCTGAAGGGCCTTATCAAGGGCCACGATCGCTGAATCCGCGTCTGAGGCTTTCAGGTGATCATAGGCTATCTGAATGAGCCCCGGTACTGTTGTTTCCACATTCATGGCTTGAATAGTTCATCGCAATCTGATAAACAATATATCTTTTGAATTATACTATTTTTACGGTTCTTTACAAGGGGTAAAGAGCGGCGTATCATCAGCCCATGAAGAAAACAGTGATTGCGCCTTCAATTTTATCAGCGGACTTTTCCAATCTTGCCGAAGCGGTTGTTTCTATTGATGCCGCCGGCGCCGGTTGGGTTCATTTGGATGTAATGGATGGAAATTTTGTGCCGAACCTGACATTCGGCCCCAAAATGGTGGCGGATCTGCGGCCTTATAGCTCCGCTATCTTCGATGTTCACCTCATGGTTTCTTCACCAGGCGCTTTGATAGCGGAATTTGCCGCTGCCGGCGCCGATTATATCACATTTCACGCTGAAGCGGCGGTACATTCCCACCGGATTCTGGGGGCAATCAAAGATTTGGGGAAAAAAGCGGGCATAAGCATAGTCCCCGCCACGCCGGTAGGGGCCATCGAACCGCTGCTTCCCTTTGCGGATCTTGTGCTCGTAATGACCGTTAACCCAGGGTTCGGCGGTCAGCGGATCATCTATCAGTGCTTTGATAAGGTGAGGGCCTTGGCCCGGCTGCGGGAAACGGGGGCGGATTATCTTATCTCCGTAGACGGGGGAATCAACCCGGAAACCGCCGCTCTAGCCCGTGCCGCAGGCGCCGATGTACTGGTTGCGGGCTCCGCGTTCTTCAGCGCCGCGGATAAAACAGCGCTGGTACAGCAACTGCGGGGAAACGCCGAGTGATTCAGCGGGACCCTATTCTGACCAAAGTACGCCGTTTATTCAAACGGAAAAGATTCGGTGAAGTGATACGTTTGTTGGAACCGGAAGTGGTTCGCTACCATGATTCATTCAAATACTACTATATTCTTGCATCGTCCTGCCTCCGGATCGGCGACTTCGGCGGAGCTATGACCTACTTCAAGCGCTGCCGGGATCTGAAAATGCTCGATCCTTCGACCCTTTTGGGCTTGGCGGCGCTCTTCCTCCGCCGGGGGGACACAGATCGGGCGGTGGATCTCTACCTGGAGGTGCAGGACAACCATCCCCAGAACCGAATCGCCCGCCGCGCCCTGAAGGTAATCCGAAAATACGGAGGTTCCGAAACGCTTGCCCTTTGGATAGATTCGGGCAGGCTGATCCGCGTTTTCCCTCCTTTGCCTTCTATACCTTGTACGCCGGGGGAAGTTATATTGCCGATTTTGGGAATCCTCATGCTGCTCGCCCTAAGCGCCGGCGGCTACCTTATCGCGACCGGACGCTGGAATCCCTTGAAATCACTGGGAACGGTTCGGGAAGGTTATGCGGAAACGGCTCTGGACAGGCAAGATAGGGATGCGCCGGTACAAATTGAAGGCAGCTACCGGTATGTGCTCACCCAGAACGAAGCGGTCGCCGCCTATGAGGAAGCCCGCCGCCTCTTTACTGCTTACCGTGACGAAGCCGCCAAAGTACCCCTGAACCGGATCCTCGAATCGAACGCATCAGACGCCCTCAAAAACAAGGCCCGGCTCCTCCTCTCTCTCACAGACGAGCCGGGTTTTGATACCCTCAAAGATCGCTTAAGCTATGCCGAGGTAATTCGGGAGCCTGTCTTATACCGGGACTGCTATGTTATCTGGCGGGGTATGGCCAGCAATATGGCGTCCGCAGAAAACAGTGTTACCTTTGATTTACTTGTCGGCTACGATACCCGCACGAAGCTGGAGGGTGTTGTTTCCGTGCATTTCAATTTTGCCGTCAACCGGGTGAACACCCTCCTGCCCTTGGAAGTATTGGGAAAAATCGTACCGGTAGTCCCGGCCTCCGTCGGGGATCCTCCTATTCGACTTCAAGGCGTCGCCATCCATCAGTCGGGACTGCTGGAACCGGCGCCGGACCGGTAATCTTGATTGAAGAGGTTGGGCGATTTTAGGTAGATTTCGGCGTCAAAGGGCCGCAGCAACTTGTTCATAGACCGGTTGGAAACGATAGCTTCTATTACCTTTGCGGAGAGTTCCACTGAAGGAACTACTTCCAGATTGGGGATTTCCGTGAATATTGTACGGGGGCAGTAGATCGTATCGGTGACCAGCAGGCGGTTCAGGAGCCCTTCTTGGGTAAGCCGGTTCAGCCGTTCCGCCGCCGGCGGGGAAAAGAGCGCGTGAACGGCCATAATGTTTATTTCAGCGGGTTTATGGGCTGCGAGCGCCCGGACAAGGCTTTCCACAGAACCGGCGGTATCCACCATATCATCGACGATCCAGAGGATCTTTCCTTCCAAAGGCTCGGCGGAAAGGATATTGATGGACTTAACCGTATTGACCTTGGAGGGATCCCGCTGCTTATGGGCCACCACCAACGGAGCGCCGAAAGCATTAGCGAACCCCCGGGCAAGCTTCTCTCCTCCGGCGTCCACTGAGCAGAAGGCCCAATGCGTACGGACAACGTTCTTCAAGGTTTCCAAATTCATGATGCTCGTGTCGCAGAGGTAGCGTTTCAAGAGGGTCATGGCGGGAATATCGTCAATAGCGCAGAGGGTAGGGTCTAGTATGGACTTAGATTTGTCCGAATGGAGTTGGTACGTGATAATATGGGCGGCCCCCAGACTGACGAGGATTTTGTAGTGAACCCAGAGGCCCACAGAACTTCGCCTGAACGTCCGATCAGACCGGGAACAGGAAACAAAGGGCTCGAAAATGATGATCCGTTCCGCCTGGGAACGTTTTAATGCGTCTACGGTGTGGTACAGTTCGATCTTTGCCTCTTCTACGCCGATTCCCGCCTCGTTCCGGGCAGAACTGGTAAAGAGTACCACCGCTTTCCCCCGAATAGAGGTATTCACCACCGCTTCCATTTCGCCGTCTGCAAAACGGTCGGTACTCAGTATACCCGCTCCGTTAATGCCCCCCGGATCCCCCGTCATCTCATACCGGGAAGAAAACGCGGGACTGGTAAGAAATTTTGACAACTGCTCCGCTACCCGGGAAGCGTAATCGGTCATAGACCGGGTGGCGGTAATGACAAATTCATTAATCATGTACTCTCCCAAATCAGTTTACTATGAACAATCGGTTTGGGAAAGCTTCACGCTACTATTTTTTTTTCATAAAGCAAGGTAAAATAGAGAATATCTCCGTTCGTATAGGGGAGGGTATTTATGGCAAAGGCATCTGAATCAGAAAAAACCCGTGGAAATCCGCTGGCCACAGGAGAAGAAAAAGAAAAAGCGTTGGAAGCGGCGAGACTCCAGATAGAAAAGCAATTTGGAGCGGGTTCACTGATGAAACTGGGAACCCATATCAATGCGGCGGGAATTGAGACCATCCCTTCGGGCTCTATCCTTCTGGATGAAGCCCTCGGTATCGGGGGCTATCCCCGGGGGCGTATCATCGAAATTTACGGCCCGGAGTCTTCGGGAAAGACCACGCTGGCATTGCACGCCATCGCGGAGGCTCAGAAATTAGGGGGCATTTCCGCTTTTGTGGACGCCGAGCACGCCCTGGATCCGATTTACGCGAAGAATTTGGGCGTCAATATCGATGATCTCTGGATATCCCAGCCCGATACCGGCGAACAAGCCCTGGAGATCGCTGAAAGTCTGGTTCGTTCTGGCGCGGTTGATGTCATTGTGGTGGATTCCGTAGCGGCGCTTACTCCCCAGGCGGAGATCGAAGGCGATATGGGTGACGCCCACGTGGGCCTGCAAGCCCGGCTTATGAGCCAGGCCCTGCGGAAGCTCACGGCTACGATTGGTAAATCCCGTACCATTCTGATCTTTATCAACCAGACGCGGATGAAAATTGGGGTGGTGTATGGTAATCCAGAGACCACCACCGGGGGGAACGCCTTAAAATTTTACGCATCGCTGCGGCTGGAAGTACGGAAGACCGAGACCATCGAAGCGTCGAAGGACGCCGATGCTATCGGAAACCGGGTTCGGGTTAAAGTGGTTAAAAACAAGGTTGCCCCGCCTTTTAGAAAGATAGAGCTGGACATTATATTCGGCAAAGGGGTATCCGCGATAGGCAGTCTGCTGGATGCGGCGATCAAATACGAGATCATAGATAAAAAAGGCGCGTGGTTCTCTTATGGGGAAGAAAAGATAGGCCAAGGCCGGGAGAACGCCAAGGAATATCTGGAACAAAAGCCGGAATTTGCCCTTGAAGTGGAACAAAAACTGCGAAAGATAATGTTCCCCGGCAAAGACATCCAAACGCCGGTAGAGCAGGCAAAGGGGGCGTCTAAAGCCGGCGGAAAGGCGGCTTCCCCGGTTGAAACGCTCCCGGTTCAAGCGGAGACTCCTCCCGATAGAGAGGAGGCGGCGCGTGAGGCGGCGCCTGAGGCGGCGCAAAGTGCGGCGCGTGAGGCGGCGCCTGAGGCGGCGCAAAGTGCGGCTCATGCGGCGCCTTCCAAGCCTGAGGAAAAGCCTGCGGTGGTATTGGGACATCCCCCCGCAGCGGTTCCTCGCGGCCCGGGGCGTCCCCGGAAGAATCCCCTCCCGGACGGACTTTTCTAAGGGACACACGGATCGATGCGGACAGGCGCGAAGCAGCATGTGGTATCGGCTTTGGTGGAGAACCGGGCGGGAACGTTGAGCCGTGTTTCGGGCCTCTTTAGCCGCCGGGGATTTAACATCGACAGCCTCACCGTTGGTGAAACGGAGGACGCTTCGATTTCCCGGATGACTATCGCGGCGAGTGGAGACGACGCGGCGCTCGAACAGATCATTAAACAACTTGGAAAGCTGGTAGATGTGATAGCCGTGCGGGAACTCGATTCCGCTTCCTGTCTACGCCGGGAGATATTGCTCGTAAAAATCGGCGCTGGTGAAAAGACCCGGCCTGCGGTGCTGGAGATTGCCGGCATCTTCCGTTCCCGAATCGTTGATGTATCCCCCACGACTATTACCATCGAGGCTACGGGGGATCTGCAAAAGCTGGAGGGTCTGCTCCTCCTCTTACGGCCTTACGGCATCCTGGAATTAGCCCGCACGGGCCTTGTCGCCCTAGAGCGCGGCCCTTCGGTACTTTCTGTACCAGTTTAATGGAACTCAACAATGAGCCGGAATATAATCGTATTCGACACTACCCTGCGGGATGGAGAGCAGGCGCCGGGCTGCGGCATGAACGTACGAGAAAAGCTGGAAGTGGCAAAAAAGCTGGAGAAGCTGGGAGTGGATGTGATAGAGGCGGGGTTTCCAGCTTCAAGCTCTGGAGATCTGGATTCGGTAAAGGCAATCGCCGGGATGGTCAAAAATTGTACCGTGGCGGGGCTTTGCCGATGCGGGGAAGCGGACGTTGACGCCGCCAGAGAAGCGCTGACCCACGCGGAAAGCCCGCGGCTTCATGTGTTTCTCGCCACGAGTCCCATTCATCTGGAGTACAAACTCAAAATGACGCCGGAAGCGGCGCTTGAACAGGCTGTCGCGGCGGTGAAATACGCCAAAAAATTCTGCAATGACGTAGAATTCTCCGCCGAAGACGCTTTTCGCAGCGATCCTGACTTTGTGCGCGCGATCTTTGGGGCGGTTATCGAGGCCGGCGCGCTGACGGTGAACTTTCCCGATACCGTAGGCTACGCGCTGCCGGGTGAGTTTGGAGAACGGGTACGTTCTATCAGAGAGCGCACGCCGGGGATGGAGAAGGCTCGGTTTTCGGTACACTGCCACAACGATCTGGGCCTGGCGGTAGCCAACAGTATCGCCGCGATTCAGAACGGGGCGGATCAGGTGGAGTGTACTATCAACGGTATCGGCGAGCGAGCGGGAAACGCCTCTCTGGAGGAGATCGTCATGGCGCTGCGGGTACGGAAAGACTTCTTCGGCGCGGAAACCCGGATTGACGCCACCCAGATCTATGCCGCAAGCCGGCTGGTGTCCCAGGTGACCGGGGTAAAGGTTCAACCCAACAAGGCCGTCGTGGGAGAGAACGCATTTGCCCACGAGGCGGGGATTCACCAGCACGGCGTTCTGGCAAATCCGGCTACTTACGAGATCATGACCCCTGAATCTATCGGGATCCCCAAAAATCGTATGGTCTTAGGCAAACATTCGGGGAAACACGCCCTGGCGGATAGACTCGCCGATCTGGGCCTCTCGGTAGATACCGAAACGCTGGAAAAGGTCTTCGTTGCATTCAAGGATCTGTCGGATAAAAAGAAAGCGGTGAGCGACCGGGATCTTGAAGCCTTGGCGATGGATACCATCCAGATTCCCGAAACCTGGAAGCTCGATCACTGGGCGGTAAACACGGGGAGCGCTCTCGGCGCATCGGGGACGATACGGCTTGTTCACAAAGACGGCTCCGCCCGGAAACTCGTGACCCTGGGGGACGGCCCCATCGACGCTATCTTTCTGGCCATTAACCATATCATCGGCAAGTCGCCGGAGCTGGAGCTCTACGAAATCGGGGCCATCACCGGCGGTTCCGCTTCCCAGGGTGAAACCATGGTCAAGATCGCCCTGAACGGACGCCGCTGGAATGGCCGGGCGGTCTCCACCGACGTGGTGGAATCATCGATCAAGGCGTACCTGGCGGCGATCAACGCTATGGAGTGGGATTTGGCAGGGGGTAGGGGGTAGGTTGCAGGGAGTGGGGTATTTGCGGACATCGCCATGCTCCCCATCACAAGGAAGACGCTATGAGTAACGACACGAGACGAGAGGCCGGGAACAGCATAGAGATACTCGACACGACGCTTCGGGACGGGGCCCAGGGTGAGGGGATCAGCTTCTCAGTGCGGGACAAGCTTGCCGTGGCGGAGGCGCTGGACGAGCTGGGAGCGGCCTGGATCGAGGCGGGGAACCCCGGAAGCAACCCCAAGGATATGGAATTCTTCCGCCTAGCCGGGGGACTCAGGCTCCAGAACGCCCGGCTCTGCGCTTTTGGCCCCACCCGAAAGAAGGGGGGCGCGGCGGCGGCGGATTCCGGGCTGCAAGATCTGCTTTCCGCGGAAACGCCGGGGGTGGTGATCTTTGGGAAAAGCTGGGATCTTCACGTAACCGAGGTGCTCCGGACGGATCCGGAAGAGAATCTGGCCATGATCGCCGAAACCATCGCGTTCCTGAAATCCCGAGGCCGTTTTGTGATCTACGATGCGGAGCACTTCTTTGACGGCTGGGCCGCTAATCCTCGCTACGCGCTTTCCACGATTACGGCGGCCCTGGACGCCGGCGCCGATCGGATCGCGCTCTGCGATACCAATGGCGGCAGCTTCCCTGACCGGATCACCCAAGCGGTAACCGATACCATACGGGCCGGTATTACGCTGGGGATTCACACCCATAACGATGCGGACATGGCAAGCGCCAATACGGTGGCGGCGGTACGGGCGGGCTGCCGGCATGTGCAGGGAACCCTGGCGGGGTTCGGGGAACGCTGCGGCAACGTATGCCTGGCGGCGCTGATCCCCAGTCTCCAGATCAAGCTGGGCTTTCGCTGCCTGCCCGAAGGACGCTTATCGCGGCTTACGGAACTGACTCGGAAGGTGGCGGAGATTGCCAATGTCGCCGTCCCGGACAATATGCCCTATGTCGGGGCGCACGCTTTCTCCCATAAGGCGGGAATGCACACCGACGGTATCCTAAAAGCGCCGGGCTCTTTTGAACACATCGATCCTGCCCTCGTGGGAAACGACCGGCGCTTTCTGGTGAGCGAGGTAGGGGGGCGTTCCGTCATTGCCGAACGGGCCAGGAAGATAGAGCCTTCCATCACCAGAGATCACCCGGTAACGGAAGCTCTGGCGGCGAAACTCAAAAGTCTCGAAGCTTCAGGATGGGCGTTTGAGAGCGCCGACGCCGGTTTTGAGCTCCTGATCCGCCGGGAACTGGGGCGCTGCCCCCCTCTGTTCAGGATCTCCGCCTACCGGGTGGTAAGCGAACATCCCACAGGGGAGACCATCGCCTGCTCCCACGCTTGGGCTAAAGTCTGGGTGGAAGGCAAGGAAGAGATCGCCGCCGCCGAGGGGGACGGCCCGGTAAATGCATTGGACAAGGCCCTCCGCCGGGCGTTGACCCGCTTCTACCCGGAGTTGGAGCGGGTAAGGCTTTCGGACTACAAGGTCAGAGTTATCGACGGTAAAGACGCCACCGCCGCTCAGGTACGGGTACTCATTGAATCCACCGATGGTTCGGCGAGTTGGAGTACCGTGGGGGTTTCGGCGGATATTATCGATGCCAGCCGGGCCGCGCTGGTGGATGCTATCGAGTATAAGCTCATCAGAGACATCGAGAGACAGAAGGCTGCGGCTCGTGTATTATAAGGTATAAAGACGCTTGCGGAGAAATTGGGTAAGCGTCTATTGAGGAGGAAGATATGAAACGCATAACACGGACTATAGCCGTCTTGTGGTGCCTTACGCTGACGGTGGGACTCGCTGTTCCCCAGCTTGTGGCCGAATCGGCTGCGGGCTACTATGTGAGTTCCTTGGGCAACGATGCCAATGATGGACTCAGCGCCGGGACGGCTTTTAAGACCTTAACAAAAGCGGCGGCGGCGGCTCAGAAAAGCAACGTTAAGCGTATCACCGTGCTGGATACTCTGGATGCGACAAGCGAAGATTCCAAAGGAGACAGCGTATTTACCATCAGCGATTCCGGCAGGGAAGAGATTCTTATCCGGGGCGGCGGCGGACCGGATGGCGTTTCCCAGGGAGAACTGCGGGGTGGAAATGGCAGGCGGGTTCTGGAAATTACCGGTAATTCCCGTATACGTATCGAAAACCTTCTCATCTCAGGGGGTGATACAGCCGGCAACGGCGGCGGCGTTCATGTTTCCGGGGCTGTGCTTACCCTTGGAACCGGGGTACTGGTAAGCAACAACAAGGCGGCGGAAGGGGGCGGTCTCTATGTTTTGAGGGGAACGCTTAACCTGGAATCCGATGCCGCAATCAGTGGGAACACGGTAAGCTCCGACGAAGGCGGCGGTGCGGTGATCTACCGGGGAATTTTTACCATGTCTGGAAACACCCTTATAAGCGGTAATTCCGGCGGCGGCGTCGTGCTTTGGTACACCAGCGCATCGATGCTGGGGGATTCGGCCATCGAAGCCAATCGATGCGAATTCGACGGCGGCGGCGTCGCGGCCTACGAAAGCCAAATCTCCCTCAGGAGAAACGCCCGGATCAGCGACAACCATGCGGGCAGAAACGGCGGAGGGTTTTTTTCCCAAGGGCTTATCGAGACGCCCAAGACGCCTTTCCAGGGCGCATCCCTCCTGCTCACCGGAAACGCCGTTATCTCGAATAATCAGACCGGTTCTGACGGCGGTGGGATTTATGGAAACAATTCAACCGTTACGCTTCAGGGCGGTGTACGAGTTGCAGGCAACCTTTCCGGTGACCAGGGCGGCGGCGTGTACCTTACCGACGGCTCCAAGCTTACCCTGGAGGAAAGAGGCGGCTTCGTAAACAACACCGCCGCCAGCGGGGGCGGTCTTTGCGTCGATACCGATTCTGTCGCCGTTATTCAGGGTAATGTGCATATCCGGGGCAACCGATCCATAGGGGACGCTCAGGGCGGCGGCGGCTTTTGTGTTCGTAACGACGGTTCCATCATCATGCGGGGCGGCGAAGTGCGAAACAACGAGGCCGGCAAAGGAGGCGGCGTGTATATAGAGGGCGGCAGTCTCACATACACCGGGGGCATCATTGTTGAAAATACGGCGCAAGACGGCGGCGGAATCTACGTCACCAGCGGATCCGCCAATATTGGCAGCATGGCTCTCGTCCGCGGCAACACCGCCGAGCGCGGCGGCGGCGTTTATCTCGTCGCCAGTTCCAGCGACCTTGCGGGAGTACTCAACCTGGAGGGCGTCATCCAGCGCAATAAAGCGGAAGAAGGCGGAGGCGTCTATGTGGAAAACAATATGAGAGAACTCTACCGGCCCTTGGAAGGCGCGGTCGTTGAAGACAACGAACCGGATAATGTTTCCTTATTTATGGAAGAATACGAAGATGAATAAGACGCCTTGGGTGGTAGGCGCAGTTTACCACCCAAGCCCTTAATTCGTGTCTGTCTATAATGTGTCTACATTATAGACAGACACGAGTCGTACGGAGGGGTTTAATACCCAAGAACCCGCTCTCGCGGGGGAACTTTAGGGCGGGGTTGTTGTTTTTTCGTAAATTATTTTATCTAGTTTTTCATTTTCCGCATCCAGCAATTTTACCGTATTATTCTGTTTCTGTATTTCCAATTCAATAATTTCTTTTTGTAATTCAAGTTCCCTTAATTTATTTTTTTGACTTTTTTGTTTATACGAAAGAATAATTGCAACAAGAGGAATAGACAACGCGACAAAAGGTATCATCATTCCAAGGTATGCTATCATATAATAAGCTCCTTCAGTAAACTTGTGCTGAAATTATATTGTACGGTTCCTATAATATCAATGGGCGATGTTTGACAATAACGGCGCTTCACCCTATGCTTCAGAGCATGATCATAGGCATCGACATTGGGATTACCACCACCAAAGCGGTTGCGCTGGAGGTAGATGAAGTCCCCTCACGCGAGGGACGTATCAGAAAGATCAAGACCAGGGCTATGGACGCGGTTACTTCCGCCGGCGGGGCGCTTGGCAAGATAATCGCCGAGAACGGCATCAAGATGGCGGACATCAAGCGGCTCATAATAACCGGCGCGGGGGCGGCGAAGATACAAGGCGATCTCTTTGGGATTCCTACCAAGCGGGTAGACGAATTCCAGGCTATCGGTATCGGGGGTATGTTCCTCGCCGGGAAGGAAAATATCGTCATTGCCAATATTGGTACCGGAACGGCCATGATCGAGGCGCGGAAGGATTCCATCGTCCACCTCGGAGGCTCCGGCGTGGGGGGCGGCACGATCCTCGGTTTAGCAAAAAGACTGCTTTCTACCTCTGATTTTAACGGTATCATGGACATGGCCGCTCAAGGGAATCTGAATCAGGTTGATCTCCTCTTGGAAGACATTACGGAGACGGATATGAGCTTTCTGAAACGGGAAACCACGGCGTCAAATTTTGGGAAGATGCTGGATTCGGCGAAGAACGAGGATATTGCCCTGGGTATTCTAAACATGGTGTATCAGGTAATAGGAATGTTGGCGGTATTCGCCGCTAAGAGCAGGAATACCGGCAGCGTGGTGATCACCGGGAACGGGAGCCACAATCCAATCGGCAAGCAAGTATTGGCGGTTATTTCTGAAATGACTGCGGTGTGCTTTGAGTACCCCGCCGACGCCGAATACACGACCGCCATTGGCGCGGCGCTGTCCCGCGTTTTCCCAGAGCATTGAGTAATAGAGTTGTTCAATATGTTTCTGGCTTGCGCGGTTACGTATTTTATTAGACGTGTTCCAAAACCCGGTTGGTTTCGGCGTATTTTCAGGCCGGCAAAACCGCGTTTTAAAAAGGAACCGGGCACGGTACAAACACAGATAAAAAAACCGTTCCGGTTTTTACCGGAACGGTTTTTTTCCGAGTACGTCTTCCCGGTCGCGCCCTTGGTACATTTGTACCGGCGCAACCGTTGGTATAGGTTCTGCCGGTAAAAGCAGAACCTATACACCTATTGCAGAAGCTGGAGTACCGACTGGCCTCTCTGATTAGCCTGCGCCAGCATAGCGGTACCGGACTGGCTGAGGATCTGGTTCTTAGTATAGTTGACCATCTCATTCGCCATGTCGGTGTCCCGAATGCGGGATTCAGAGGCTTGCAGATTTTCAGCCCCAACGTCGATGCCGCGAACAGCGGCCTCCAGACGGTTTTGATAGGCGCCAAGATCAGCTCGCTGCTTGTTGATCTTCTTGATCGCCTCGTCAAGGGTTCCAATGGCACGATTGGCGCTGTCCGGTTCAGACAGCGATAAGATCGTATCGTCACCAATGTTGCGGACTCCAAGGCCCACCGCAGTCATCGTGCCGATAAACACCTGCTCCCGCTGATCCATATTGGCGCCGATATGGAGCCACATAGAAGCGGTAACCACATTCTCGCCGATAGGCCTGCCAAACCGTCCGGTCAGCACATTCATACCGTTAAACTGAGCGTGGGAGGCAATCCGGTCAACTTCATCAATCAAAGCCGAAACTTCGATTTGGATGTACAACCGGTCTTCAGCGGTGTACACGCCGTTTGAAGCCGCCACAGCCAGTTCACGGAGGCGCTGTACGATATTTTCGGATTCTTGAAGATAGCCTTCAGCAGTCTGAATGAATGAAATACCATTCTGGGCGTTGGTAGACGCCTGATTCAAACCCCGAATCTGCGCCCGCATCTTTTCAGATACGGCAAGTCCCGAAGCATCATCACCGGCTCTGTTGATACGCAGCCCGCTCGCCAGTTTCTCTTGGTTTTTGTCTAAACCTGATTGGGTAACCTTAAGAGACCTGTCGGCAAACATCGCGCTTAAGTTGTGATTGATGATCATAGATACACTCCTTTGGCATTTTCGGCGCGTACACTCTCATAGTCTCCACGCCGCGGCATCCATGCCGGACAAAACGCTTTCACGTTTTGGTTGTGGAGTTTCCATCCCGCGAAAACTCCAGAAAAATTGTGCGGTTGTTATACAACGTACAACAACCATGTGCCATTTACAGCGTATCTGCTTTTAACACATACGCCGGAACCCTCAACCCGCCCGTTTCTCGGAAGGGTGAGGGGGAACACGATCCGCGTTTTGAATCGTCAGACCGGTCCCTCCTGAATCAGAAATCATGGAGGCCCAACGGACGCACGATTCTGTTTCAGTTTCATTTTCAATATCGGAACAGAAAAAGAAGGCTTTAGAGAAATTTTTAAGATTTCCCGGCGCTTCCCAATACCGGGAAAACGGTGTATAATACATTCTATGGAAACAATAACCCGTCACCCTCCTATCGTAGCGAAAGTTCCTCATATCCTGCACGGCGGCGATTACAACCCCGATCAATGGATCAAATGGAAGGACACGATCTGGAAGGAAGATATGCGGCTGGCCAAACGGTCGGGCGTCAATAGCCTGTCGGTGGGGATCTTCTCTTGGGTCGCGCTGGAACCGGAAGAAGGGGTCTACCGCTTCGAGTGGCTCGACGAGGTGATGGATATGCTGGCGGAGAACGGCATTACCGCGGTGCTGGCCACCCCCTCAGGCGCCCGTCCGGCATGGATGAGCCGGAAGTACCCGGAAGTGCTGCGGGTGAACGCCCGGCGGGAGCGGAACCTCCACGGCGAGCGGCATAACCATTGCCTCAGCTCCCCCGTGTACCGGGAAAAGACGCTGGCCATCAACACCCGCCTGGCGGAACGGTACGGGAGTCACCCTGCCCTGGGAGTGTGGCATATTTCCAACGAATATGGCGGCGAATGTCACTGCCCGCTCTGCCAAGAGCGGTTCCGCACCTATATCCGGAATAGATACGGCAGTCTGGACGCCGTGAACGAGGCGTGGTGGACCAGTTGCTGGAGCCATATTTACACAGACTGGTCACAGATCGAAAGCCCCAGTCCGCTGGGCGAAATCAATACCCTCGGCCTCAACCTGGACTGGAAACGCTTTACCACCGAGCAGTTTGTTGATTTCTACCTCCACGAGATCAAACCCCTCAAAAAGCTGACCCCCGCGGTTCCCTGCACCACCAACCTGATGGGAACCTACCCCGGCGTTGATTATCCCCGGCTCGCGGAGGTTCTGGATGTGGCATCCTGGGACAGCTACCCCCAGTGGACGGGGACGGAGCGGGACACGGAGATCGCCTGCTGGACGGCCTTCTGCCACGATCTGACCAGGGGCTTGAAGGGCAAGCCCTTTATGCTGATGGAATCATCCCCGTCGGCCACCAACTGGCGGCCTGTAGCGAAACTGCACCGGCCTAACGTGCACATGCTGCAATCCATGCTGGCGGTGGCCCACGGCGCGGACACGGTGCAGTACTTTCAGTTCAGAAAAAGCCGGGGCGCGTCGGAAAAATTCCACGGCGCGGTTGTGGATCACGAGGGCACCGAAAATACCCGGGTGTTCCAGGACGTCGCCGCCGTGGGGGAGCGGCTTAAAAAACTGGATGGAGTGGTCGGTACGACCACCCCCGCCAAGGCCGCGATCATCTACGACTGGAATATCCGCTGGGCGCTGGACGACATCCAGGGTATGCTCCAATCTAAGACCGACTACGCATCAACGGTTGTAGCGCACTATGCGGCGCTGCGAGCCCAGGGGATCAATGTGGACGTTATCGATTCCCGGCGGCCTCTGGACGGCTACAGCCTCGTGGCGGCTCCTATGCTGTATATGCTGCGTCCGGGCGTTGCGGAGTCTCTGGGCGCCTTCGTAAAACAGGGCGGAACTTTTGCCGCTACCTACGCCACAGGCTACGTCAACGAGAGCGATCTCTGTTTTCTGGGCGGCTTTCCCGGCCCCCTCAAGGAAGTCCTGGGCATTTGGTGCGAAGAAATCGACGCCCTATACCCGGAGGATCGCAACGCTATCCAGTGGAACGGGGCGCGTTACGAGGTCCGCGATCTCTGCGAACTCATCCATACCCGTGGGGCGGAAACGCTGGGCGTCTACGGCGGCGATTTTTACGCCGGAAGGCCCGCGCTTACCCGGAACCGTTACGGTGAAGGCAGGGCATACTTTATCGCGGCCCGGACAGACCAGGACTTCCTGAACGCATTCTACCACACGCTCATCGACGAGGCCCGGATTCCCCGGATACTGAAGAACGTAAAAACGCCTCCCGGCGTAAGCGTCAGCAGCCGGACCGACGGCAAAATCGAGTACGTGTTTCTGATGAACGTGAGCCCTCAAACCGTTACGGTAGACGCCGGCGCCTTAGGCGCGAAGTCTCTGGAGCCCTACGAGACCTGGATCACGCAAATTCCCTGACGTAATAACCGCGGATCGGCGGTTCCAAAAGAGAATTGCCGCTCTGAATTCGCGGTTCCTTGACGAGAGGAGGTGGTCATGGTATCTTTAATCTACAAACAAGTCGCCGGATAAGGGGTATTTTCTACATTGAGGTAGAAAAGATGCGTTGTTTCGTTAGAGCGACAGACACGAATCAGGAAGGAACTATGGTAAAACAAGGCATTGGGGGCTCTTTCGCCGGGAGCGTATCCCTGGGGCTGATAATATTTTTGGCGGTCTGCGGCTGTATGACGACGATGCCAAAACCAGAAATTATAGAAAGAACCGTACCGAATAACATAACCGTCGTGGATCATCGGATACCCTTAACCATACCGGTAATAGAACGGTTAGACAAACTGGAAAAATGCCAACTGTATCTGTTTGGAGGGTTTGAACTGGAGCGGCAGTTGACCCCAAGGCCCAGCGAGCCGAATACAGAGATTGGCGCGGAAGGAAGGGTGACGCTTAGTTATAGTAACGTACGGGAAGTTAAGATATTGGAGGATCAACTTCCTGGACAGGCGATTAAATATGATCGTGGGCGTAGAGAGATCTTTGTATGTTTTGATACGGAAGATACAAATAACAGTTTAATTTTTTCAAACGAGAATGGCGATCCTGATGGTTTTTTTTATTTACAATACGCTCCTGATCGGGGTTCGCCGCCGGCGGACGGGGGAAAAGGAACGCTTGAATATGGCGGAAAATCCTACAGGGTAAAATTTTCAGGGGATAAGCCGTTTTTATTAATAAAATTATCCCTGATAAACAGTGATAAGTAGTGTGTCGGGGAGAAGCATAAGCGGTCTTAGGAGGAGGGAACGGTGGCAAGGCAAAAAAAATATTCAAGAAACATCTTTGCGCGGATTTTACCGCAGGGATTGTTAATTCTTTTAGCGCTTTCCGGCTGCACAACGGTAGAGCAAGAATTAATACCTACCTACAATGACGTAAGAAAGGATACCTTTGTCGATGATCCCCGTATACCCTTAACGATGTCAATAATAGAGCGGCTAAAAAATTCGGAATACAGAATAAATGATGTGTGTTTATTTGGGCAAATTACGCTGGAGCGGGTAGAGGTAACGCCGAGTATCGAGATTAATACGGCTGGAAAGGTGCTTTTGAAGGATACGTATATCAAGGTTACGAAGAAACTGGATGATCAGGATATAAGGCTGCTAGGGCGGGTAATAAACGATGAAGAGTATGGGCGTTTATCGGTCTGTTTTGATACGCAGGACACAAACAATATTTTGACTTTTTCAAGCAGGGGGAGAGAGCCGGATGGACTATTCTATTTGGAATATACCCCCGGCAGCGATCCTCGGCTGTTATTAGGCGATGAAAAAGGAATTGTCGAATATGGCGGAAAAATCTACAGGGTAAAATTTACCGGAGACAGGCCGCCGTTTTTATTAATAAAATTATCTCAAAAACGCGCTGATTGGACATCCAATGAAGTGTTGTCTGGAAGAAGAGCAGCAACGGAATAATCCCCCTTGGTTTGTTATGTATACGGGGGAAGCAGTGTTGTTCAAATGGAGGAAACGATGGCAAAGAAAAACGCTGGGAATCTTCTCGCAAGAGCTTTACCACAATGGTTAATAATTTTTTTGGCGGTTTGCGGCTGTAGTACAATAACAGACGTAAAAGAAACGCTGGAACATAATACCAAAACGCCCTTAACGGCGTTAATAGTAGATCAGTTAAGTCTGCGGTCAAATGGAACGTATGGAACAATCGAGGGCCGCCGGATGCGCCTGTCCGAGCCTGTTATATTGGAACGAGATGTACGGATAAATACGATCAAAAAATACTGGTGGCCATTCAATCTATTTTTTGCGAAAAATTCGCCGATTATTGGTAATATTCGTGAACGAGAGGAATTGATAATAAGTGATAAAATCACAGGACGGGTAATAAAGCATAATAAAGATAAAGATAATAAAACATTAAGCTTAGATGTATGCTTTGACGAGAAGGGCAAAAAATATTTCTTGACATTTGTAAAGACAGGAAACGATAAAGAAGGTTTATTCAATTTAAAATATACCCCTGCCGGCACAGGTGATTTATTGACGTCGGATAATTCAAGGGGAACCGTTGAATATGGCGGAAAAACCTACCAGGTCGTTTTTGCCGGAACAGATCCGTATTTAACAACAGACTTAGTTAGAATTCTCGACGCCGATTTAAAGGGCGACGCCGATTTAACAAAGCCTCGGTCATTGCGGGGAAGATAACGCGGCATATTCAGGTTCCACGGAAAGCGCCGGGCGCGGCGCCGAACTGCTCCCGAAAAGCCGCTGAAAAACTCGCCGGGCGCTTATAGCCCGACAGAGCGGCTATTTCCCCTATCGGGACAGCGGTGGTTTTGAGCATATTCATTGCCTGCTCCATTCTGAGGCGGCTGATATACGCGGCGGCGGACAGGCCGGTGCGCCTTCTGAAAAGGGCGGTAAATTTGCTGATACTCATGGCGGCCGTTTTTGCCAGCATCGCAAGGTTAAGCGGCCCTGACAAATGTTCCTCGATATAACGCAGCGCTTCGGCAATTCCTGCCCGGTCATATTCGGCAAGATACTCGTAATTTTTTTCGCCAATCCGCCCGCGCCAGTCCAAAATGACCGAAACCAGTTCCAGCGCTTTTGCCTCAATCCAGGCCGGCCCGGCATGAACGGAAGACAAGGCTTCGCCAATCTGTTTTAGTATGACTGCGGCCTCAGGGGGCGGCGTAAAACGGTTTATGTCTCTGACAGCCCGTTCCAGTTCGTCAAGGGAAATGCCATGACGCAGGCTGAAAAAAAAGTCGAAAAATTCAGGCAGAAAAGAAACTGATATTCCGCGGCTGCAAAATCCGCCGGGATAACGCCGGCGGAAGGGATTGTTTTTTGCGATATGTCCCAAAAGCCCCTGTTTGCTGCCCTGCTGGAGTCCGATAACAAAATACGCCGGCTGTTTCCAGTCAAGCTCCAGCGGGCGGCGCAGCGTAAAGTCCGCCAGGCTTATTGCCAGATG
>JAIRPG010000085.1 GCA_031257105.1 Treponema sp. | reverse complement strand
ATTCAGAGCGCCGGTTCCAGTTATATTCCACATATCCGCCATCAATTAATTCTTTTGCAAATTCAACATTATAATCAAGTTCTTTGTCAGAAACAAAATAAGCAATATCGTCAATCATTGCAAACGGCCTGTTTGTTATTGCATCTAACATTATCATGCGTCCTCCTGTTTCTATCAATTGTCAAATATCTTCAAAGCGAATTCCCTCGCCGGCGGGGATAAACCGCCGGGTTTTTCTGCCGATGATCCGGTCTTCCCATAGAGGCGGAAGGCCGGGATGGAGGATTTTTTCGGTACGCAGCGCCGCCGCCATGCCGTCCGTGATGGTTTCCCCGGGGAAAATATCTCTCAGCGCGTGGAGGGAACGGTTGGTTCGTTCATAGTTTGCCTGTTCCGAGGGGGCAAGCCGTTTAACCCCGTCTCCCAAGACGGCCCATACCGGCTCCGGCCCCCGGTCGCGGGAAATTGCGTCTATCGCGGCGTCCGTATCCTGCGCGGAGACCCGGCGTACCATGCGGACCATCCGGGCAAAGTCTTCAGGCGGCAGGGC
This sequence comes from Treponema sp., assembly GCA_031257105.1. Taxonomy (GTDB): domain Bacteria; phylum Spirochaetota; class Spirochaetia; order Treponematales; family Breznakiellaceae; genus JAIRPG01. The sequence continues at coordinate 4,617 of JAIRPG010000085.1, read as the reverse complement.
GATTGGGTCGTCCAAGCCCGGATCGGAGCGCGAAAGACAGAAATGCTTTTCAAGCGCCGCCGCTCCGAGGGCAACGGCCAACGCGGGAACGAGTTCAGGGTCCAGGCTGTGATCGCTCACGCCCACCGGAAGGCCAAAGATACCCGATAGGTTTTGGATGACGCGGAGATTATAATCGGTTTCCGGCGCCGGATACGCGGTAACACAGTGGAGCAGGCAGACCGGCGGCGCCGCGTTTCCGACCTCGACAGGACAGAGAAGCTCCAGCGCCGTCTCTATATCGCCAAGCCGGGAAACCCCGGTGGAAAGGAGCAGGGGCAGCTTGTAGGAAGCGAGTTCCCGCAAAAGTTTTACGTGGTTCAGTTCCGGAGAGGCGACTTTGATAAACCGCGGGTTCAACGCCCGCAGTTCCCGGGCGCTCTTTTGTCCAAAGGGGGTACAAAGAAAGAGGAGCCCTCTGGATTCGGCATAGCGCTTCATCTCCGCAAAGAAATCCGGGGGCATCTCGAGCTTTTTGAAGGTATCGTAGAGCCGGATCCTCCCGCCCGGTAAAGCCACCTCCCCGGTGTTGGGATGGAGAATCTCATCGGCATAGACAATCTGGAATTTAACGCAGTCCGCCCCGGCCTCCGCTGCGGCGTCCACCAGTTCCTGGGCCTTTACCGGATCGGCTCCGTGGCCTGTTCCCAGTTCCGCGATAATAAGAACACGCCGGGAATCGTAGATCTCTCCATCTATCAAAAATTCCCTTCCGGGGTTCTTCCCGAAAGAACGGCAGGTATTATATACAGCGCCCATAACGCGAGTATAGCGCCGTCGGAGAATAACGCATAGGAGCGGTTCCGGCTAACCGGCTGCGGCAAAGGCGGCGATTTCTTTGAGCCTGTCAGGAATCTTGATCCCCTGGGGGCAGTGTTCCATGCACTGTCCGCAATTGACGCAGTTGTGGGCCTTCTCTCTTTCCAGCAGCGTCCGGTAGTTACCCATAAAGCCGCCCTTGTTCTTGCTAACCTGGTACAAATTGTAGTGGCTGAAGATCCGGGGGATATTCACTCCGGCGGGACAATCGGCGCAGTATCGGCAGTTGGTGCAGGGTATGGCGTCTGAAGCGCGGTACGCGGCGGCGGCTTCCTGGAGTACCTCGTATTCGGCGTCGTTCAGGGGCGTAAAACGCTCCATGGTTTTGAGGTTATCTTCCACCTGTTCCAGCGAACTCATGCCGCTTAAAACCGTCATCACGTTGGGCAGAGACGCGGCAAAGCGTATGGCCCAGGAAGCGGGGCTTGCGGCGGGGTTCGCTTTCTTTAATATCGCCAGGGCTTTGTCATTCAAGGTAGCCAGCGCCCCTCCCCGAACCGGCTCCATAACAATTACGGGGAGGCGGTTTTCCGTTAGAATCTCGTACTCGCCTTTTGCGTCCTGTAGTTCCCAATCCAGGTAGTTAAGCTGGATCTGGGCGAATTCCCAGACGTAATGCTTTACGATGTCCTTTAACAACTCCGGGTTGTCGTGGAAAGAAAAACCGAGATGGCGTATCTTTCCTTCGTCTTTTTTCTTCTTGAGAAAATCGTACATCCCGTACCGCTTAAAACTGTTGTAATGCTCCACATCCAAAGAATGAACCAGGTAGAAATCGAAATAATCCGTCCGGCATTTCCGGAGCTGCTCGGAAAAGAGCTTTTCCATATCCTCCTGGGGCGCCGCGAATTTCTCCCAGGTGGGCATCTTAGACGCCAGGTAGTAGCTGTCTCTGGGGTATTTGGACAAAGCCGCCCCCACAAAGATCTCGCTCATCTTATTATGATAGGGCCAGGCGGTGTCAAAGTAGTTTACTCCCGCAGCGATAGCCCGGTCGATCATCTTCTGCGCCGCCGGATAGTCGATCTTGCTTGAATCGCCGTCCAGCACGGGAAGCCGCATACACCCAAACCCCAGCAACGAAACATCCGCCTTAACAGACTCAACGCGCCGTTTTACCATACAGATTCTCCTCTCATAACGAGCGACGGTATCACCGCTCACGTTCAATTGGACATTAAAATAATAACTTTATGCAAAGCCGTTAGTGAATGTCTACCATTTAAGACGCGGTTTTGCAAGGCTTTAGCCTGAAAAACCGCAGGACTTGTTTAGGAACCAACCGGGTTCCTAAACAAGTCTAATAAATGGAACAGGAGAAGCTGTCACAATAAAAGCAACAAGCTCTCCAATTTTTTACGTAAAGATAGGAATTACCGCATAGACAGACTAAAGATAAAGAACAAAAAAATAAAAACACCGGAAACATAATCCGAATTTGAAATTGCTGAATTGAGGCGCTGCCTTACGGCTCTCTTGCATATTACCGGGGTGTAAATACATACTATTCGTACTATGAGCGCGTTTTCACTGCCCAACCGCAACCCTCCGCCCGGCCAGGAGGACTACGACGCGGCAATCATCGGCTGCGGGGTTTCAGGGGCCAACATTGCCCGGCGGCTCTCCATGTACCGTATCCGCGCCGCCATTCTGGAAAAGGCCGCCGATGTCTCTTTCGGCACCTCCAAGGCGAATTCGGGGATCATCCACGGGGGGTTCCACCACAACAAGAAGCACCTCAAGGCGCGGCTGGAGATACAGGGAAACCTGATGTTCGACCAGCTCAGGCGGGAACTGGACTTTCCCTTCAAGCGCTGCGGCATCCTCGTGGCGGCCCTCCACGAGGACGAGATGAAAGCCGTGGAGTACCTCTACATGCAGGGCGTGGAGAACGGGGTCATCGGCATAGAGCTCTGTTCACGGGAGCGTATCCTCACCCTGGAGCCCAAGCTTTCCCCGGACACCGTGGGGGGGCTCTACGCCCCCGGCGGCGGCATGGTGGAGCCCTACCGCTTCGTCTTTGCCCTGGTGGAGTCGGCCATGAAGAACGGGGTACACCTGTACACGGACTTTAAGGTCTGCCAGGCCGCGTGGACGGCCCCCGGAAGCGGCGCTTCTTATGGAAGCGGCGCTAACAGCGGCGATCAGAGCGGCGTCTGGACAATACGCGCCGCCGATGGCAGGGAGATTCGTTCCCGCTACGTGGTCAACGCCGCGGGGCTCTTTGCCGACGAGGTTTCCCGTATCTTCGGGGGCGAGGAATTTACCATCAGCGCCCGCAAAGGCGAGTACTTCCTGATGGATCGCCTGACCAAGGCCCGGCCCGACCGGGTGGTGTTCCCGGTGCCCACGGCGGTATCCAAGGGGATGCTGGTGATCCCCACCGTGGAGGGGACGGTTCTGGTGGGCCCCACGGCGGACAAGGCGGACTCCAAGGACGATTACGCCACCACCACCGAGCGGCTGGAGCAGATCCTCGATTCGGGGAAGAAGATGATCCCCTCCCTCAGCCGGGGCGACGTGATAACCAGCTTCGCGGGGCTCCGCCCGTTCCTGGAAGAGGACTTCTACATCGAGGCGTCTAAGCGGGCCCCGGCGTTCGTGCAGGTGGCGGGGATACAGTCGCCGGGCCTCACCGCGTCCCCGGCTATCGGCGAATATGTGAAGGACATCCTCAAGAATTCGGGCCTCGATCTGACCGAAAAGCCCGGCTGGGATCCCTTTGTGGAGGACAGGCCCCGCTCGCGGGAACTTTCCCCCTTCGACTTGGACAAGCTTATCGCCGCAGACCCCGCCTGGGGCAACGTGGTATGCCGCTGCGAAAACGTGAGCGAGGCGGAGATCGTCCAAGCGGTGCGGCTGGGGCACGACACCCTGGACGGGGTAAAGTACTTTACCCGCGCCCAGATGGGCCGCTGTCAGGGGGGCTTCTGCACCTACAAGATCATCAAGATCATCATGCGGGAAACCGGGCTTTCCTATGATGAGATCACCAAGCACGGCGGCGCGAGCCGTCTCCTTACCGCCGCATTAGGGCAGGAAATACGATGAAAGAGTTACAATACGACGCGGTGGTGATAGGCGGCGGCGCCGCCGGCATGGCCGCCGCCCTGGAACTGGACGCCGGGGGCTTTTCCACCGCCCTCATTGACCGGGAGGATCACCTGGGGGGCATCCTCATGCAGTGTATCCACAACGGTTTCGGCCTCCACGAGTTCGGCGAGGAGCTTACGGGCCCGGAATTCGCCGAGCGGCTGATCCGGCGGGTGCTGGATTCCCGGATCGCGGTCTACCTGAACGCCACGGTCAGGGAGATCCGCTCCGGGGAGCGCAAGGAGATCCTCTGCGTTTCGCCGGCGCTGGGGGTGCTGCGGATCGCCGCCGGGGCGGTGGTTCTGGCCATGGGCTGCCGGGAGCGGAACCGGGGCAACGTGCGGATCCCCGGCTCACGGCCCGCCGGGGTCTACACCGCAGGTCTTGCCCAGCGTCTGGTGAACATCGAGGGCTACATTCCCGGCAAGGAAGTGGTGATCATCGGTTCCGGCGACATCGGCCTCATCATGGCCCGGCGGATGAGCTGGGTGGGCTGCACGGTCAAGGCGGTGGTGGAGATCATGCCCTACCCGTCGGGCCTTACCCGGAACATCGTCCAGTGCCTGCATGACTTCGACATCCCCCTGTACCTCTCGTCCCAGACCACCAACATCTTCGGCAACGACCGGGTTGAGGGGGTGGAGGTGACCCCCATGGAGAACGGCG
>JAIRPG010000049.1 GCA_031257105.1 Treponema sp. | reverse complement strand
ATCTCCGGGTTGCGGCCTTCGTTGATGTTGTATATTTTCGCGGTCAGCTCCACCGCCGGCGTGCCGCGGGGCAGGCCCGGCAATTCCGCCTGCTCAAACGAATCGGAGAGCCGGATGGTTTGGGTGTCAGGATACGGCGCGGTCCCGTTGTACAGCACGATGCACTCGGGCCGGGGCAGGGTCAGATGTTTTCCGCTGTAGATGTTTTCCCCGCCCAGAATCTTCTCGTATATCCGGGCGATGTACATCAAGAGCCGCACGGCCATGTTGGGGTTTATCGTGCTTTGATGTTCAATGAGGATCACCAGTATTTTGCCGATAGCAAAGGATAAATCATTGATCCGGTCCAGAAACAAGGCGTCTTGCAGGGTGTTGATTTCGATTTTCACGTCTGCCGGGACTTCCACGCCCCGGAGCGCGCCGTACAGTTCGCGCAAGGTGTCGGGCTGGCCGAATAAATACGAGAAAACGCTGTTTTTGTATTCCCGGTTTACGCTCATGTACGCCTCTGATTAGAATATAGCATAGATTGGGAAAAATACAACTGGATATCTTTATAATTAGGGATTAGGAATTAGGGGTTGGGGGTTGGGGGAGTTGAGAAATGGAGAATTGAGAATTGAGAGTGGAGGTATGGAAAATTACTCTCAATTCTCCACTCTCAATTTTCAATTCTCAATTTACCTCTTTCCTCTCTCCTCTTTCCTTCATACTCAGGAGTAAAGAGCAGACGAAAACGGCTGTTTCCCCGCACATTGATTCGTCCCAATAGGGGGCTTCTTCCCTGGCCCCGTGGTCCGCGGGTGCCGCTTCCATGTTCACCGTACTTTTCGGAAAATAAATGCGGCAGCCCCTGCCGGCTCCCGCCGCCGAACTTTACAGGTATCGCGCTATGCGCTATCATGAAAGTATGGCTATTCAACCGATTGATCTTCAGGCCCTGTTCACCCAGCTCGATAAGGTGGGCAAGGCCCAGAGCGCCCAGCGTGAAGGTCTGGTGGTTCAGCAGGCCATTCATGGTGTACAGATCCAGCGGAAAACCGAGGAACGCATCCAGGAAGTGAACGAAACCCAAAGTTCCGGCGACGGCGCGGAAAAGGTGAAGGATCGGGGGAATCGCGGTCAGGAAGGGGCCGGCGCCGAAGGTAAAAAAAAGGATGGTCACACGGAAGATGACGAAAGTGGAAAAGTGCGGCCCGTGGTTTTTCGTGATCCCGTCCTGGGCCAAAACATCGACATAAGCCTGTAAGTCCGCATGAACGCAGCATTAATTCTTTCGGCCGCGAGCCTTGTCATCTGCTGTCTTTCCTTCTTGTACTTTCGCTCGTATATCAAACACCGCGCCGGCGAAGAGGTGCTTGCCGAATCCCGCGCCGAAATTTACCGCCTTATCGCCGAAATAGACTCCATCACCGACCGGGACGCCCAGTTGATTGAAGAACGGATCAAAACCCTCAAGGCCCTGCTGGAAGATACCGACAAGCGTCTTGCGGTTTACGCCCGCGAACTTGAGCGCAGCCGCGGCGGAGAAGCCCTGTACACCAGTCTGGGCCGGGGTATCCGGGTGGCCCTGGGGCCGAAGGCCGCGCCGCCGGCAGTTGAGCCCGTTTCCGCGGCGGGCGAACTTCATCCCGGCACCCAGGCCGCGCCGCCGTATGATGAAACACCGGCTCAGGCGCCGCCGCCGGCTCCCGCCGCCAAACAGCGGCTCCGTATCCAGATTGCCGAACTTGCCGCCGGCGGCCTTTCCCCCGGCGAAATCGCCTCGCGGCTGGATATCAGCCTTTCCGAGGTAGATCTGGCGCTGAGTCTTCCAGGGATGCGCTGAATAATTCAACCGAGAATGCGGGCTAAAGCCCGATTCAGCGCTGCTTTAATATTGTTACCAAACGAACTGACGCCAAAACATTCCGGCTCACGGTTAATTTTACATCCGGCCTGCCCGATCTCGCGGATTGCTTAATCGGAATATCTTGTCCAAACATAATCTAACTGGTCGTAGGTGACAGGAATCTGACGCCCCCAATGGATCTTGCTGTTCCAATTTCCTTCGGCAAGCGTAATCAATGAATCATCTATAGCAAGGATTATCGCCGAATGTGTATCGCCATTCATCCTTAAGATGTCTCCAACTCTAAGATTATTAAAATTGGTGTGTTGACGGTGAGGCGCATCGCCAAATGCCGCGTCGCTCAGTATCATGGCAAATGCTGCACATCCATGGCCTGTAAAATTACTGGCTTTCCATTTATAACTGTCGGCATTTGTCCATGACTTTCCTTCTGGATATTGGGCTTTTTTAGCAATCATTTTTTCATATATGCCTGAGTTATCGCCGCCGCCAGGTATGCCAGGGTCCTCGCCGCCGGCGGGATTTTCACATCCAACAACCAAAAATCCAAACGCCAGCACAACGCTGAACGCTGCTATTAAACAATTCTTTTTCATTGTTGGCCTCCTGCAAGCAGTTTAGAATATGCAAGAAAAACAGTCAATCCTGCGCATTGCCTCATAAAAAATGTTACCGAAACTAACCCTGTTCCTGGTGTCATAAAAACCTCCGCCCGTCCTCTTGACAGAATATAACATTTATTGGAATCCGCAATCAACCAACCCCGCCCGCAGAGCTCGAACCTGCGGTTCGACGGGGTATGGTTGTTTTGGCAAGGTATAAGGCTTCAGGCTACATACCCTTTATATCGCCCCAGAGGGGCGGGGTATGTCGGACTTTCAGTCCGCCCCTTCGCATACAATCAAACAATTTGACGATAATTTTACGCCTCGAGGCTTATCCCTTCACGGGCCATTATGATTTCCAGCCCTTTGTCACGGCTGCCGGCCCGGCAGATTTTTTCCAGTTTCTCGAGCTGTTCGTCGGTGCGGGCGGGATCGTGATGGGTGAGAACCAGTTTTTTTGCGCCGGCTTTTAAAGCGTTATCGACCGCCTGTTCATGAGAAGCATGGCCCCAGCCTATTTTGGCGGCATATTCGGTTTCGGTATATTGGGCATCGTGGATCAGAATGTCGGCATTGTGAAAGAAGCGAAGCATTTTTTCGTTTTCTTCGGCGGCGGCGTATTCGCCTTCCCGGGCAACTTCCTCGTTGTAGTCGGGATCCGCCGGATCGGTGGGGAAGAGGTTGCGGAAAGGTTCCTGGTCA
>JAIRPG010000026.1 GCA_031257105.1 Treponema sp. | reverse complement strand
TTCAATAATATCTGAGGCAAAAAAGCATATATGTCCTGAGAAATCAGGATGGTTGAAAGGTGTGTCAAAAGGGATTGATGGATACATTGACCTGGTTTTATATCATCCCAGTTTAGGGTTCTATGAAATGGAACAAACCAACGCTTATGAAGTGCAAACGCACTTCGGGGAAGATATGACTAAGAAAGGATCCCATGTATGGGCAAAGATCGGGGATATTGCTATCGATCCTTGTTGGGCAGATACCGATAATACTGATTTTATCGGGGAAGATATTAGACTTGTTTAGTAACCCGGTTGGTTGCGCCAACTTCGTTGGCGATAAACAAGTCCTGCGGTTTTTCAGGCTAAAGCCTTACAAAATCGCGTTTTTTAAAGGTGAACTACAACCCAGCCCGGCCTAATACAAAACCCCAAGCTGCTCGTCGCCGTGAGCGCCGACGAGCCGTTGGTTTTTGGGGTCTACCGTCAGATCCATACCTTCCATCGGGATCGCGCCCAAAAGGACGGAACATTCTTTGTCAACCACCCATGCCTGGGTTATCTCCGCCCGGTCTTTCCAGCGGACTTCTACCCCTTCGGTAAGGCCCAGTTCCACTTTTTCGCCGTCCCCAAGGGTGGCGGGAACTTTTTTGAGGATCTCAAGGCCGAGTTTCCTCCGCACGCTTTCCGGCATGGTGAGCCTGAGCGCCCCGGTATCGGCAACGGCGGTTACCGTAACGGTGCGTACATTTTTTGGGGAGATAAAACCGCTTTTCGCTTTTGCGGTATCCGCGATGTTGGTAAGGGTGATTTCGTCTCTGGTAATACCCATGGTTCCCGCTCCTTAGTTTCTCCTTTCTTTGTCAGCTTCTATCAGTATAACAGAATGAGCCGTCAGGAGCATCTCCGGCTTAAAAAGGAAAGAGGAGCTTTTGGTTCTCCGGCTCGTAGAGGTTCTCCGCGGTGATCAACACCGAGCCGGTGTCGATAAAGTCCGGAAGGGCTCGGTTCTCCATCGCATCTCGAGCTGCTCTTACCGCCAGGTACCCCATGTTGAACGGCTTTTGAATCACGGTGGCGGCAATGATCCCTTCTTCTATGAATTGAACCTCGGCAATAGAACTGTCAAAGCCCACCAGGGGAATCCTGCCCCCAAGCTCTAAATCCCGCAGCGCCCTGGCGGCGCCCACGGTAGAAACCTCGTTCATCGCCAGGATACCCGCCAGATCCGGGTACTCCGCCAGGAGGTTTACCGTGATGGCGTAGGCGTTTTCTTCAAAGTTGTCGGTGAACCACGCGCCGATGATGGTACAATCGCCGTCACTGGTGGCGGCATCCAGCGCCCGTCTGACTCCGTTTTCCCGCTCGATAGCGGTGGTAGCGCCCCTTACATGGTTAATAATGGCCACCTTGCCGGGCTCCCGGCCTTCCAGCAGCCCTCGGCTTCGTAGAAGACGCCGGCTTTGTAAAAGACGCTGCATTTCGAGGGCGGCTTTTTCCGCCGCTTCTTGGTTATTGGTTGCCACGAAGGTTGCGGGCCGGGAACTATCTACCCCGGAATCCAGGGCTATGACCTTGATCCCCAAAGTCCATGCCTGTTCCACCAAGGGAGCCAAGCGGGCATGATCCGTAGCCGCCAGGATCAGCGCTTTGGGCGGGCTGCCGCTCAGGATCTCCTCCACGATCCGGATCTGCCCGTCAATATCGCTTTCTGCCCAGGGGCCCTGAATGTCCAGCACGAGGCCGAAATCATCCGCCGCGGTTCGCATACCGGCCTTCACCATCTCCCAGAATTCCGAGTCGTTGACGATGGCTTTGATCACCGCCGTTACCCGGATTGCTTGCCGCGCCGGCGTCCGGGTAACAAGGAGGATAACGAGGCTTCCCAAGAGGAGTGCGATCCCTAAGATCACCGGAACAATAACACTTCGTAATCGAGACATACCGGCCTTCATTAGACTTCCAGAGCCGGAAGATGGATGAACACGGCGGCGCCCTGGTTCTCCCTGCTCTCAAATTCCAGGCCGTAATCGGGCCCGAAGTACAGTTTGATCCGCTCATCCACATTGCGAACCCCTACGCCGCTGCCGGGCCGCCTGGCGCCGGTTTCCCCGGTGAACTCAGGCGCGGTTTCTTCCTCACCGGCGAGACGCCGCCTGATCCGGGCCAAGGTTTCGCCGTCCATGCCGGCGCCATTATCCCGTACTACCAGATCCATACCCTTTCCGGTTCGATAGCCGGAAATGATCACCGTTCCGGGGGAGGAACTATTTTTGATGCCGTGGTAGATAGCGTTTTCTACCAGGGGCTGAAGGATGATCTTGACGATCCGGAGGTGGAGAATATCATCATCCACCTGGATGCGGTAATCCAGCCTGTCTTTGTAACGGATCTTCTGGATGGTAAGGTAGTTCTTCACGTGCTCGATCTCGGAAGCCACATTGATGATCTCTTTCCCCTTGCTTATGCTCAAGCGGAACAGTCTCGCCAGGGCAGAACTCATAGCGATAACCTCGTCCTGCTTGCCCCGCTCGGCCATCCAGATCACTGAATCCAGGGTGTTGTAGAGGAAGTGGGGGTTAATCTGCATTTGCAGCGCATTCAATTCGCTCTTGCGTTTCTGTTCCTGCTCATCGGTAATCCGGTTGAGTAGTTTTTTTATTTCCCCGATCATGATGTTGAAATCTTTCCCCAGTTCGCCAATCTCATCGGATGAATGGACGCCGGCGGTAACGTCAAAGTTTCCTTGTTCCACGTCTTTCATGGTGCGGCGCAGTTCTCTGATAGGCTTAGAGATGCGCCGGGAAAGAACCACGGAGACCAGCATGGAGACCAGCAGGAACGATAGACCCCAGAATGTGTAGTTCCGCCGGATAGAATCCTGGTTCTCTACCAGTTCGTCCCGGTAGTTGACTCCGACCACCTTCCAGCCGGTGGAGTACATGGTTTCCACACTGTAGAATTTATCCCTGTTTTCACCGCCGCCGGAGAAGTAGCTTTCTTCCTCTTCCATTATCCGGCGGATGTTTTCGGTTTTGAGCCCTCCATACAGGAGCTGCTGCTGGGGGTGGTACACAATGTCACCGTTTTTGTCCACGATAAAAACATACCCCCGCTGTCCCAGTTGGACGGAACTGCAGATCCGGTTAATGATCCGGAAGTTAAGGTCTACCAGGAGTATCCCTTTGCCCCGCCCGTTTTCTCCGCCCGCTATTTCCCGTGAGAGGGATATAACCCAGGGATAGTTGTCTTTAATAATGTTCTGTACGTGAGAGGATGACAGCACCGCTTCGCCTCCGGCTTCCCGCGCCGCAATGTACCAACTCTGGCGTTCCGGCGCGACAAAAGGGTTGATTACGTCATCCTGATTCGCGGTAAGGGGAGGCCCCGTATAGCCGAAGACCCCGATAAAAGAGATGTCCTGCCTGGCGCTCTCCATCACGTTCAGCGGTAATCGAGCCGCTTCGGTGATCGCCTCGAATTCAGCGCCCGTTGTATTTTGTTCCGCGTCCAGGTACTCCTGTATGCTCCCATCGGCCTGAACCAGGACGGAAACGGAATCCATGTAGTCGATGTAGTATTCGATGTGCCGGGCGATCTGGCGGACAAGCTGCGTGGTATAGCGCCGCGAGGCGATCCGGGCGGTTTCTTCGGTAACGGCAAAGGCGATGAGGATGGCGCCCACTATCAGCGTCACCGGCAGGGCGGTAAAGGCAATGGCTAAGGTCACCTGGATACTTCGGAATGTATTCCGCCGGAATGTATTCCGCTTAGCCGCCATGGTTGTCCGGCGGCGCATTTTCCGGCGCGGTGATAACGGCTTGGTTTCGGTATTCTGTGGTGGTAAGGCCCGTGAATTTGCGGAAGCTCAGGGAAAAATAGTGAGGATCCCGGTATCCTACCTTTTCGGCGATCTCGTAGGTCAAAAGGTCTGTGGTACGCAGGAGTTCCATAGCCTTGGTAATGCGTATCCTGGTGACTTCTTCCACAAAGGTCTTGTCGTGGTAGCGCTTCAGGTTTGCGCTCAGATAGCTTATGCTGATGTCCAGTTTTTTGCAGAGGCTTTGCAAAGACAGGGACGGATCGGCGTAACGGGATTCCAGGTACTCCAGAGCCTCCCGCGCCTTTACCTGAGCAAAATTTTCCTGCCGCGCCGTGATAAAACCGGCGATCCCTTCCACCAGGCCCGAAAACCAAAGCCGCGCCGCATCCAAACTTTTGAGCCGGTCAATCTCCGCGAAAGGATTGACGTTTCTGGGGAAGATCGTCCCCAGGGGAATCTCCAGCTCTTCGCAGCTCCGCATAAGCGCCGCCAGAAGGAGGGAAAACTGTATCCGGTATTCTTCCACCGTAAAGGGAGTCTCCTTAAAGCGGAGGGCCATGTCTCCAATACCCTTCAACGCCCCTTCCCGGTCGCCCGCCTTCAACGCCGAAACGATCCGCTTTTCCCAGGGTTCTTTGCTGGGTTTTCCGCTCAATCCCCAGAGTTCCCGGTAGGCCGCTACACCGCTCTTTTCCTGGAGGGCCGCTGCGGTGAGGGCGTCTACCGCCAAGCGGTAGGATTTGTTCAGATCCAGAAGGCGTTCCACCGTTTCGCCTACGCCCACGATGACGCCGGACAACCCCAAGGTTTCCACATTCTGACAGAGTTGTTCCGCCGCTTTGAGTCCTTCCCGGTACAGACGGGCAGGATCGTTCCCCCAGGCGATCAGCGCCAGCCGGTCATCCCGATCCTGGAAGAGCAAGGCCGGCAGGGTTCCGATATGCAGCGCCCGTTCCAGGATGTTTCGCCAGGTTAAGAGATCCAGGTCGAAATTTTCCCCCTCCCGGCGGCGCGCAAAATCCAACGCGAGACACTGATAAGCCGCTCCGTCCGTAGGCAGGGGAAGCTCGAAGTAGGCGATCCGTTCCCGAATGTGGCTTTCATCGAGTTTTCCTTCTAATAAATTGGCGAGAAACCGTTCCCTCAGCAGGGGCATACTTTCGGCAAGGCGCTTTTTGATCTGCTCCAGGTTGAGCTGTTCTGCCCGCTCCGCATCCAAGGCCAGGCGCAATTTTTCCAGAATCACCCGCAATTCTCCGGGGGTGACGGGCTTGACGATGTAATCGTAGACCTGGAGCCTGAGCGCTTGGCGGGCGTACTCAAATTCATCGTAGCCGGTGATGATCAGTACCTTTGCCGCTGGGGCAATTTCCGCCAGCCGTCCCGCGAAGGTAAGGCCGTCCATGAAGGGCATGTTGATGTCGGCGAGTACCGCGTCTATCCGAACCCGCTCCGCTAGTTCCAGGGCCTCGAACCCGTTGGCGCAGGCTCCGGCAAAGGAAAATCCCAGAGCTTCCCAGGGAATCGTATCCCGGATGCCTTCCCGAATTTCAGGTTCATCGTCCACCACCACGAATGAATACAGGGAACCGTCCATAACGGCGCTACCTCGCGTCCGCCGCCGGACGCACGTGGCGGATCATGGTTTCAACGTTCCTGCCGCAGTTGATTGACCGCAGGTTCACCGTAGGATGGGCTGCGGCAAAAACCCGGAAAATTTCATCCGCAAAGCCCTGGCCCATCACCTCCACGCCGGAAAAATCCAGCGTTACCTCCAGAAACCGGTCAAAACGGGCAATCAGCCTTCGCGCCTGGGAACGGGACATGAGGGACTCGCCTTCGCCCTCCATCAACTTTACCGGGATCGAAGTCCGGTAAAACCCCGGATAGCTGTCCGGATCGGTATATTCGTTAAAAATATCCGCGATTAAGACGGGCGAGTCCTTGCGTATCGCCATACTGACGACGGTTCCGCTCACCGCGTCTTCTCCGCTTTTTAATGAAGGCTCTTCTAAAAAGCCATTCCGATCCCGGCCCGCAAAAAAAGAAATCCCCCCGGAACGGATTGAAAACCGGTCGAAGATCCTGGAGGTAAAGAAAATCCCTTCTCCCGAATGTCTTTGAGGGTCGGAGGTGTACTTTCCCTTTACCAGTTCCAGAACCGCGTGCCGTGGATCATCCAGCCCCAATTCCCGCTGAATCTTGGTGAATATCCCGGTTCCCCGATCCGCTACGGTAAACGCTATTTCCTGACCGGTGTTCTGGCTTGCATCTTGGCCTATCTCTTGGCCTAAAATCGATAGATCTACCAAGAGTTCCCCGGAACCGGAATGTTCGATCCCGTTATTGACGATTTCCGAGAGCCCGTATTGACAGATTTGGAGGACATTCGGCGCCGCGCCGCTGATATGGGGTAGTATATCGGTTCTCCATATCCTGTCCTCGTTCAGCGAGGCGTCAATCTGGTAGACAAAGTGCAAGATCTCGTCCATGGCGGCGTTATTTTCGGCCCCTGCCCAGAAAACGCCGGGCCGCGGCGATACCCGCCCGGATATAGAAGGGCTCCATCCGTTTTCCCACCATTTGCAGATTTTTGATAATCGGCAGGCGCTGGGGGCAGTGGCTTTCGCACTTTCCGCACTTGACGCAGAGCCGGACGCCGCTCGTCCGCTCCGAGGTGGGGGCCGTGCTGGTGATGTACTGCTGCATCCCCTGGACAAAGCCCATGGAGAAGGAGGTGTTGTAGGCGGCGAAACAGCCGGGGATGTTCACCCCCCTGGGGCAGGGCATACAGTAGTTGCAGCCGGTACAGCGGACGCGGTACGAGCTGTTCACCACGGCCATGACATCCCGGTAGACCTGCTGTTGTTCCGCGCTGAGGCAGCCGGGCAGGGCTTCGTCCGTGAGGGTGACGTTCTCCATAAGTTGTTCGGGGCTGTTCATGCCCGACAGGATCACCGTGGCCTCTTCCTGGTTCCAGAGCCAGCGGAGGGCCCATCCCGCGGGCGAAAGGGAGGGATCGGCCTTCTTGAAGATCTCCACCGCGCCTGGGGGAAGCCCCGTGGCCAGCTTGCCTCCCAGCAGGGGTTCCATGATGATCACCGGCAGCCCCAGGGAGGCCGCTTTTTTGAGGCCCGCCACGCCGGCCTGAAAATTCTCGTCCGAGTAGTTGTACTGGATCTGCGTGAAGTCCCAGGGATAGCGATCCAACACCGCCAGAAATTCGTCCCTGCTGCCGTGGTACGAGAACCCCGCCTGCCGGATCGCACCTGCGCGTTTCTTTTCCGCCAGCCACGCTTCGATTCCCCAGGCGCGGAACTGATCCCACTGCTGGGTGTCGGTGATCATGTGCATCAGGTAGTAATCGATGTAGCCGGTCTTGAGGCGCTCCAGCTCTTTGTTGAAGAACCGGTCGAAGTCCGCCGGGCCCTTACAGAGCACCAGGGGGAGCTTACCGGCGATGTACACCTTGTCCCGAACCCGGTTCTTTTCCAGGATGGTTCCCAGGGCATCCTCGCTGCCGGGGTAGATGTAGGCTGTGTCGAAGTAGTTGACCCCTCCCCCGATAGCTTCCATCACGAGGAATTCCGTCTTCCGCATATCGATGCTCCCCAGATTCCGGGGGAACCGCATACAGCCGAAGCCCAGCGCCGACAGCCTGTTGCCTGACTTCTTATCTACCCTGAACTGCATCCCGCGCCTCCCGCATTTATCTGACAAACGCTTCTTTCAATAAATCGAGGTCGAGTTCCGGGTAGACCGGGAAGCGAGAGAGGAGCTTTTCCACCCGTTCCAGGGCCTCTGTTTTGGCGGCGGGAGCGATCACGTACTTGGCTTTACTCTTTTTTGCCGGATCTTGCGCGTCCGTGGCGGGAGTGGTGTTCTTGAGCGCCAAAGCAATGATTGCGCCCAGTTCCTCCATTTCCGCTTTCCCCATGCCCAGGGTGGTAACCGCCGCCGTGCCGATCCGGAGCCCCGATGTGTACCAGGGGCCGTTAGGATCGAAGGGAAGACTGTTCCGGTTCAAGGTGATACGGCACTCATGGAGGGCGCTTTCCGCCTGGCGTCCGGTGATGCCCAAAGAGCGGACATTAACCAGAAACAGGTGATTATCGGTACCCCCGGTGAGCACTTCGAGGCCGCCTTGGGCGCACGACGCGGCCAGGGTACGGGCGTTTTCCACGATCCGCGCCGCATATTCCCGGAATTCACTTCGTCCCGCTTCCCGGAAGGCGGCGGCTTTAGCGGCGATTACATGGGGCAGCGGGCCGCCCATGGTGAGGGGGCAGCCTTTGTCTAAGGCATCGGCGAATTCGGCGGTGGAAAGCACCAACCCGGCCCGGGGGCCCCGGAGCGTCTTATGGGTGGTACTGGTGATCACATGAGCGAAAGGCGCCGGATCGTCATCCCCGGTAAAGACCTTACCCGCCACCAGGCCCGCAAAATGGGCCATGTCCACCATCAAGACCGCTCCCACGGCATCGGCGATTTCCCGCATCCGCCTAAAGTTGATTTTGCGGGGATAGGCGGAGTAGCCCGCCAGAAGGATAAGAGGCTTTACCTCCCGCGCCAACCGTTCAATCTCGTCATAGGATAAAAGGCCCGTCTCCTTGGAAACCGAATAGCTGTATACATCCAGCATCCGCGCCGAGACATTGTAGCGGTATCCGTGGGTAAGATGACCCCCGGAATAGTAGTCCAGTCCCAGGAGCCGCTGATTCCCTAACTCCGCCTTGAGTTCCTTCCACTGAGCATCGCTTAACTTATATAGATTGGTCTCGGAGCCGTAGCGTTCTAGGGCGGGGGCTTCCACCCTGGTGGAGAGAATGGCCCAGTAAGCCAGCAAGTTGGCGTCTGCTCCGCAGTGAGGCTGCACATTGGCGTACTCAACGCCGAAAAGCTTTCGGGCCTCTTCAGCGGCCAGAGACTCCACCGCGTCTACATTCTCGTTTCCCGCATAGAAGCGGCGGCCCGGCATTCCTTCGGCGTACTTATCGGTAAGCAGGTTTCCCATAGCAAGCTGTACCGCCATGGAACAGTAATTCTCGCTGGCGATGAGCTTGACCCGTTTCCGCTGATTTTCCAGTTCTCTCACGATGGAACAGGCAATTTCCGGGGCGGAACGGGCGGTCTCGGTGAGATTACAGAGATAAGCTAGAAAGGCGGTGTTCACCTTATCCGGGGGGGTGGAAGAAAGGTATGCGGTAACGGGGTTTGTGTTCATCATTGCTCCTGGGCCAATAGCCTTCAATGTAATGTTAGCATACTCCGGCGGGAGCGGTATTTCAAGTTGCGGCATCGCCATTGACAAGAACAGAGCCCCCTTACCACAAAAAAGAGGGCCTACCCGCGAACCGAAGGTTTACGGGCAGGCCCCATAGACAGACACTAGGCAGTTGCGTTTACTGTTGCAGGTTTGAGAGCTTTAAACCATATACACTTGACCTATTGGCCGGGTTGGTGGCGTCGACATTGCCCGATCTGAGAGGCAGCATAATCGTGTCGTAGGATTTGTCACTATTATTTCCCTGATACGGCTGCAAAGAGCCAACGTTTCCCACAATCTCGTAAGTGACGATTAACTCAATCTCAGCCTTGCCCTCAAACTCGCTCCACGCTACCGGATCCTTGACGGAGCCGTTCTTGTTTTCGCCGGGTTTGTTAGCGACGCAACCGAAGTCAATAGTTAAAGACTCGGGCTCCTCGGTGTTCCTATTCTCAAACGAATACTGGAACTGGCCATTATTGAAGCCCGGCGTTACAGACTTCTCGTAGAGTACCACCCTTACGTAATCATTATCATTGTCGTCATACCGATCCGAGATGGCGTTTATGGTAAAGGTGTACTTATACGGCGGCTTGAGCCCGGTAACAACGATTTCCGTGTTTTCAATGTAGGCGGTGGGGGTGGTGGGGTTGATTGAGAAGGAGAAATCGCTACCAGCCGCGATGTTGCCAGTGGTGTCGTTCTTCTTATCCCTCAACGTGATGGAGGTAACGGTAGGGAGAGTAGGCCAGGCCCATACGTCTTTTTTCCAGGAATTGTTGATAGCGAGACCGTTACTACTCACCCATATAGCCAGGTCGGGCCTGTAGGGCAGGGCGGAGTAATTGTACAAGTTCATCAGAACGGCATACTTATATTCGTAAGTATAAATATAAGTTTTGCCATCTTTCTCTTCCAACTTTGTGTACACGAGGCCTCTGTCGGTATATTGTACCTTTGTCGGATTGTTACTGATATATTTTACCGTGTCCTCTTTTTCGGTATATTTTACCTCCTCGCCCGCCTCTTTCTCTTTATCTACCAGAATCGCGAATATTTCACTCGTTTCTGGCTGCGGCACATTGTCAATCGTTGTTTTAGTTATCACTTGCCGGTACAACGTGTACCCTTTCGTGTCGCCGGCCTTTTTCTTCCACGTTATTTCGTAGGTATCGGCGGCGGTTGAGAAAACGCTCTCGATGTCATCAGCCGCAAGCGGTACCGGATCGCTTGGGTCAACCTGGGGACAACCGGAGAACAGAAAGACGGCTGTTAAGAAAGCAGGAACAATAAATTTTGCAATTTTTTTGCTCCCGGCAAGAAAGCTTGAGCCCCCCCCCCCCCCCCCGTAAAGTATAACAACGCTTCATAGTGAAGCCTCCTTAGGTTATCCGGTTTTTGAACCGGACGATATTGTGTGAG
>JAIRPG010000025.1 GCA_031257105.1 Treponema sp. | reverse complement strand
TTTTTTTCGATAAAAACACACTTTTCATCTCAAACACTCCTTAATCTAGAAAAGAGAAAACATATAAGCGGACGACATCCGCTTTCTTAAACGGAGCTTCGGCTTACGCCGAATTTACCGCGTTAAGCCGAAAGGTGAGAAAGAAACAGTGGTAAAGTTGATTGGCCGGCGCGGGGCCCTTACCCGCAGCGCCGATGAGGGTTAGTTCACACGGGGGGGGGGGGGGGCGTAAATTGCGCCGGAAATATTACCGGCCTGCAGCGTCTGCTGCAACAGTCTCTGTTGTTCTTTGTTTCGATTCATAGTTGTAATATATGACTTTATACGAAAAGGATCAAGCGTAGATGTCAATGTATGCGGAAAAAAACAAAGGGTTCCGTCAGCCGCTATTGAACATACCCGGTGAGGAAGCCGTCATCCAGGGCGGCCCTTTCAGCTTTACGAAAATAGGCCGGAAGGCGTATAGTTATCCTATGGATTTCACGATTAATACGGAAGAACGGCGGGCGCTTCTCTCTGATGCGAGGGAAGTTATCGCCGCGAAACTGGAAAGCCGCCCCCCTGAATTCCGGCGAAACGATGCCTTGCGAGCAGCCATAGCCGCCGGAACGTCGGCGATGACCATTCCCTGCGGCGCTTTTGTTACCCTCCATACGGTACAGGCGGGGGCGCCGCCTCAGTTAAGGGGCTGTATTGGCCGGATGCAAGCCGATTGTCCGCTGGAACAGACCGTTAGAACGATGGCGGAAGAGGCTGCTTTTGGGGATCGCCGGTTTCCTCCGCTAACCGGGGGAGAGCTTGAACAGTGCCGAATCGAAATATCAGCCCTCTCCCCTCTGGTTCGCTGCGACGATCCCCGGTTGGTCAAAGTGGGGCTTCACGGGCTGTATCTTGCTCACCGGGGCCGCGCCGGAGTGTTGCTCCCCCAGGTACCCGTTGAGCAGGGCTGGGATTTGGACGCTTACCTGGCGTATATCTGCGTCAAGGCGGGGCTGCCGCCGGGAAGCTACGAGGCGCCAGGAGCGGAGCTTTTTACCTTTACCGCCGCCGTCTTTGGGGAAGCGTGATGGAACGGTATCTCTCGACGTTTCTCTCCCCGGACGCCGCCGAAAAAGCCGGTTGTATCGAAATCACCCGGCCATTGGAAGATCCCCTGATCACCGGATTTGAATTTGATTCCCGCAAAGTACGTCCTGGAAATCTTTACTGCGCGTTACCGGGGATACATGCCGACGGCCATGATTACATTGCCGAGGCCCTACAAGCGGGGGCGCGGGCGATCCTCCACCAGCGGCCTCTGGATGAGTACCGGAAAGACACGGCGTATATCAGAGCGGCGGATTCCCATTTTGCCATGAGCCCCCTGGCGGACGCCTTCTACAGTTACCCGTCGCGGCGTCTGGCGGTTATCGGCGTCACCGGTACGGAAGGCAAGAGCACCACGGTGTACCTTATCTACCAACTCCTCAAGCTGCTGGGCAAAGGGGCGGGTTTTATCTCCACGGTGCGGTTCTCCAACGGCGGCGAGGATGAAGCAAACCCCCAGCATCAAACCACCCCGGAGGCTCCAACAGTACAGCGGCTTCTGGCGGAGATGGTGGAGCGCGGCGCTGAATTCGCCGTGGTGGAATCCAGTTCGCACGGCCTCTCCTCCAAAACGAACCGCCTCGGAGACGTGGCCTTTGACGCGGGAATTATGACCAACGTGACCCACGAACACCTGGAATTCCACGGTACCTGGGAACAGTACCGTTCCGATAAGGCCAACCTATTCCGGGCGCTGGAAAAGGCGGGCCATGTCAAAGGCGGTTTGGAAATTCCCTCCTTCGGCGTGGTAAACGCCGATGATCCGAGCGCGGCCTCCTTCGCCGCCGTTCTATCGCGGCCCTGTTATACGTACAGCGCGCGGCCCGGCGGGAATGTGGATCTTTCCCTCTTGGATATTCAAAGCGGCGCGGAAGGCAACCGGTACCGGGCGCTGGCCGGGGAAACCTTCGGCGGCTGTATCTTGGAGATAGAAGATCGGCTTCCCGGCGCCTTTAACGCGCTGAACGTCCTCGCCAGCCTCATCGCCGTGTCCCGCATCCTCCCGGTACCGGTGGAAGACCTTCTCCCCCTGATACCCCGGCTCAAGCCGGTTCGAGGCAGAATGACCGCCATTGACAAGGGCCAGGACTTCGAGGTGCTGGTAGATTATGCCCATACTCCCTCATCGTTCCAAACTATCTTCCCCCCCTTGCGGGAACGGATCCGGAAGCGGGGCGGCAGGATCATCAGCCTTTTCGGTTCCGCCGGCGAGCGGGACACGTTAAAGCGTCCGGAGCAGGGCAGGATCGCCTCTCAATGGTCGGATATTCTGGTACTCACCGATGAAGATCCGCGCGGGGAAGATCCCATGACCATCCTGGAAGAAATCGCCCAAGGTTGCGGCGCAAACCAAGGTTGCGGCGCGAACCGGGGAGAGGATCTTTTCCTCATTCCCCACCGTCCGGATGCGATTAGAATGGCGTTTTCCTTAGCGCGGAAAGGTGATCTGGTGCTGCTCCTCGGTAAAGGCCACGAGAACTCCATCATCTACGCCGGTAAAACCGTAGACTATGACGAGATTGGGGAAGCGGAGCGGGCGTTGGAGGAGATGGGTTTCGCCAACTGAGAGCGGCTGTTACAAAAGCATAGTATGGTACAATTCAAGCGAGCGCTGTACGATAGAAAGAGTTTTGAAATAACAATATAAGGAGAGCTAACAAATGCCAAAGTCAATTGTGGTGGACCCGGGCGAGGTACGGAAGCCGCAGGTTCTGAAGCTTAAAGACATTCCGGTGAACCAATACCGGAACGATTTCAAGAAAGAGAAGGAGTTCTACGGAGTGGAGCGGCTCAAACGGATCTGGTACGACATGGCGGTGATCCGGGAGTTCGAGAATATGCTCAACACCTTCAAGACCCAGGGGGCCTGGAACGGGATAGAGTACAACCACAAGGGGCCGGCCCACCTTTCCATGGGCCAGGAAGCTTCGGCGGTGGGGCAGTGCGTGAACCTGACCACCGATGATTACATATTCGGGAGCCACCGGAGCCACGGGGAGATCCTGGCCAAGTGTTTTTCTTCCCTTTGGCAGCTTTCGCAGACGCCTGAGGGGGAGAAAAAACTTGAGGCGATCATGCGGGGCTTCCTGGACGGGGAGACCCTGGGCATTGCCGAGAAGATACCGTACCAGGGGTTGCGAGACCTGGCGGAGAACTTTGTGTTATACGGCACCCTGGCGGAGATCTTCGCCCGGAAGGCGGGGTTCAACCGGGGGCTGGGGGGATCCATGCACGCCTTCTTTACCCCCTTCGGTTCCATGCCGAACAACGCCATCGTGGGGGGATCGGCGGACATTGCCGCGGGGTCGGCGCTGTACAAGCGGATCAACCGCAAGCCGGGCATCGTCATCGCCAACATCGGGGACGCTTCCATGGGCTGCGGCCCGGTCTGGGAGGCCATGATGATTTCCGCCATGGATCAGTACCGCACCCTCTGGCCTGCGGAAGCGGGGGGAGCGCCGCCGGTGCTGTTCAACTTCTTCAACAACTTCTACGGCATGGGCGGTCAGACCTCCGGGGAGACCATGGGCTACGGCTTTATGGCCCGTGTCGGCGCGGGGGTGAACCCGGAGAATATGCACAGCGAGCGGGTGGACGGCTACAACCCCCTCGCGGTGGCGGAGGCGATCAGCCGCAAAAAGGCGATCCTCCTGGAAGGCAAGGGGCCGGTGCTGCTGGACACCCTGACCTACCGGATCAGCGGCCACTCGCCGTCCGACGCTTCCAGCTACCGCACGCCGGAAGAGGTGAAGCTCTGGCAGGAGGCGGATTCTATCGAAGCCTACGGAGCTTACCTGGTGGAAAACAAGGCCGCCGCCAAGGCGGAGCTTGATAGTCTGCGGGAAGGGATCAAGGCCAAATTGACCGCCGTGGTGAAGCTGGCGGTAAACGACGAGGTCTCCTCCCGGTTGGGCGGGGCCTTTATCGAGTCGGTGATGTTCTCCAACGGCAAGGCGGAGAAGCTGGAAGACCGGCAGCCGGAGCTTTTGCAGAGCCCGGCGGAGAACCCCCGGGTCAAGGCCCTCTCCGGTAAAGCCCGCTACGGCTTCGAGGCGGACGGCAAGCCGGTGTCCAAGAACAAGGCCTTCCAGTACCGGGACGCGCTGTTTGAGGCGATGCTGCACCGCTTCACGATAGACCCCACCATGGCGGCCTGGGG
>JAIRPG010000146.1 GCA_031257105.1 Treponema sp. | reverse complement strand
CAAAACCGTAACGATTGACGATTTTTCCGCGGATTATATCACAGCCCGGGCCATTGCCGCCCGTCAGACCCCGGAAGAGGTCATCCACGCGCTGGTGGCTCGCGAGTTGGGTATCGCAGGAGTGTCAGCCGCCGAATTTGCCTAGCGTAAGGACAGAGCGGGTCGCGGCGTATAGGGCGTAGCCCATCGAGCGATGTTTGACGCCTAGCCCGGCGAGCGCAGGCGGGCTGGCGGCTTGCGCCGTTTACTTACCGGGTTTCGGTATTGACCGGAACGCCCTATGATTCAGAAGAGGAGGCAATGATGACCCTATCCTACACATATTGGCGGGAACCAGACGGGTGGCTTTTGGGCTATTTCGACGCATATCCGAACATATAACTCAAGGAAAAACCGTAGAAGAATTGGAATTCATGCTCAAAGACCTCTATGAACTTATGGAATTAGGCAAAGAGAAACGTTTTGAAATGCTCATTCCTCAACGGGGCGAACTGCTGCTTACCTGAAAAGAAACCTCCTGCTCAAGAAACTTGCCGAAGCGGGGGCGGTATTCGTCCGGCCTGGCGCAGGACATGATTTGTACCGCCAGCCTAAAACCGGCAGGCAGGAATCGGTTCCTCGACACGCCGACATTAACGAGCGATTGGCTAAGGGTATTATCAAAGGGCTGTCAGGAACGTGAGCCGATCAAAGGCGCCCAGATACGCTATAGCGATTAGTCGTAGCAAGGTGCGGCGGCGTTGAGCGCAGTCTCTTGCGGGAAAGCCCCAAACGCCCCGCGTCTAGGCTTGCGTCCTTCCGCCCCGCGCCGCCTGTCCAGCGGGCGGTGTCTGACACCAAGCCGCTTTCGAGCAATGTCTGACCCCAAAGCCCCGTCCAAAACCGGGCGAGGCTTTTTTTGCGGGTAACGCCGCCGCGTCCCGGCTGAGGACAGTCCAGCCCGGCCGGCGTGGCTTGCGTCCAGTGGCGAGCGGAAGCCTTGCAAAGCGGCTTGCGCCGCCCGCTCACCTGTACAAGCGGCGCCGATACCCTGCTTTTCCCCGCAATGCGCGGTAAATTGAAATTAAGGGGAAATTTGTTATGGAAGCGTTGTGAAAAATTGTCTCAGGAAGCGATCTTGCCCCGCTTTTTTCATTGCCTTACGCATCGCGGGAGGCAAAGTATGAAGTTATTGTTCTGCCAATGCCGGCTGACCTTGAATACCAGCATGAAAACGCGGATTATGCATCCATCACAGAATTTTTACGCGGTACCCTGGACGATTTTGAGTTTAATGGTACACGCGAACTAACGCCCGATCGGGGAACATCGGTTGAAATATTTGGTTGACCCTAATGTATTAACAGAACTCAGCAAGAAAACGCCTAATCAAGATGTTGTCGCGTATATTAACAGCTTGCCAAAAGACGATGTTTTTATAAGCGTTATCACCCTGGGCGAAATCATTAAAGGTATCAAAAAAACAAGGGATATACTAAAAAAAGAAAAACTTGCCGGCTGGTATAAAAAAATCCGGATAGTATTTGATGAAAGAATCATAGATATTAACGAAGGGGTAATTACCGTATGGGGGCAGGATAACCGGTTCATGCAGTCGGACGCTTCCGGTACTTGACTCGCTGATAGGGGCAGTATGTATGTACCATAATTTTATCCTGGTAACAAGAAACGAAAAAGATTTTGAGGATATTTCAAAATTATCGAGTGTAACGAGGCGGCGTTTTGGCACAGTATCAGCAGAAGAGACATATATCATGCGGTTCTTAATCCGCTTTATGATGATATATCGATATGTAGGAGAAAACATGGCAAGAATGACTGAAGAAGAAGCATGGTCCCTTGAGGAAGAGGTAACGAACAATCCTCCCCAGGTATCGGGCGATGGGAAAAGCGATTTTTTTATGAAGCATAAGGGAATATCGTTATTTTAGACGATCTTTCCGCTACCTATCTTCGCGCTCGGGCTGAAGGTTCTCATCAAACCCCGTCGGAAATCATCGGCGAGCTGGTGAGGAAAGAGATAGCCTCGTCGATGTAACGAGTATCCCGGACAGCGCGCCCGCCGGCGCGGGCTGGGAAAAGACTTGCGCCGCCCGCCCTACAGTTGCGGCGTTATTTGCAGGCTCTGCGGGAAAGCCCAGCGGGCGATGCCCGGCGCCAAAACCCCGGAGCGCGAAGGCGGAGCGGTTGCGGTTCCGTTTTCTTTGCGCTAGAATAAAGCATGGGTAAAACGGTTGTCAGCCCGGACGGACGCTTTGAATGGGATGAGGAAAAGGACGCGCTCAACAAACAAAACATGGATTTCATTTCAGTGAAATCTTGGACCTTTTCAAGGATCCGTTTTTTATCGAATGGTACGATAAAGAACATTCAACCTTAGAAGAAGACTGGCTGATAGGAATAGGTTCTTTTGATAGACGAATTTATTTTTATCTGTCCTTTACCGAACGCAAACGGATTAGAATTATATCCGCCCGTCTTGCGGAGCCGTTGGAAAAGAAATATTATGACAAAAATTTTCGACAGCAGATAGGAAGAATACTATGACAGACGAACGTATAGATGAGCTATTGCGATTTAAAACAAAAGATTTCACCGATTGCCCGGTTTTAACGGAAGAGCAGTTAAAAGAATTCAAGCCCAGATACGCGAATCTTCTTCCCCTTGACTCGGATGTGCTTGAATGGCTCAAACGATCCAGTGAAGACGGCGACTATCCGTGGAAAGCTAACGCTCTGCTCCGGAACGCCATGACCGCCGCATTGACGCCGCCTACGCCGTAGTCCGCCGGAGGGGATGCTCTGGGAGCTACGGCTTGCGGGAAAGCCTCGCGAAGAGCGGCTTGAGTGAATTGCCTCGCCCCCGAAGGGCTGACGACAAAGCCCTAGCGTGATGAGCTAGAAAATCGGCGCAGGTTTTGAGAAAAAATCCTGCGCCCCTTGCTTACCGAGCGGTGGCATTGCATACAGGGCATTGCGCCAATGTCCGCCAACGCAGGGGTGTCAGTCACCCTTTTTGCCTAAGGAATAGAATTGATAACGTATAATATATCTGATTTTCACTATATTCCCAATATAGGGAGCGCAGGGGTGTCAGTCATTAGTGCGTACATCTAGTAATGAGGGATGAGGTTGTTGTGACCAAGCTCTGCGTTCCTCATTTCTCGTTCCTCACCCCTCATCCCTGAACGAAGTGATTCCCTAGGTTTCTGCAGTTTCTACGGTGTTGATTGTGGCGGTGATTATTCCTTTCAAGGGCCGGATAATAAGCCGTTCCCCGATTTTAACCTCCCCGGCGGCGCGTACTAATTGTCCGGTTGCTTCATGGGTAATCACCGAGTAACCCCGTTCCAAAATCGAGCGCGGATTTCCCGCCTCAAGACTTCTTACAGCAAGCTCCACACGGCGACGGAGGATAGTTATACGTTCATCGAGGCTGGCTAACAGCGCTTCCTTGGCGTCATCAAAGCGCACTAACCGAGGCTGGAGTATGGTTCGGAACCGATATTCCAGGTCTTCGAGGCCGAAGGGTTTAGCCAAAAGCTGCATCCTTTCAATCCGGGCTTTTATGGTATGATACAGGGTATCCACCATGTTCCGGATCATGTCCAAGGCATCTTCCCGGCTGGCGCTCACCAGTTCCGCCGCTGCTGACGGGGTAGGGGCGCGGAGGTCTGCGGCAAAATCGCTCAATGCCCAGTCTATTTCATGTCCCACCGCACTGATCACCGGGATTTCTGACCCCGCTACTGCCCGGACTACTGCTTCCTCTGAAAAGGGGAGCAGATCTTCCAAGGAACCGCCCCCTCGGCCAAGGATGATCACATCCGCCAAATGCCATTGATTAGCTTGTTCAATACGCCGCGCAATGATCGGGGCAGCCTCATTACCCTGAACCGGGGCAGGAAGGATGATCACATGAATCCCTGCGGCCCGGCGCTGCAATATATTGAGGATATCCCGTACTGCGGCTCCAGTAGGGGAGCTTACCACCCCCACGGTTCGGGGAAACCGGGGTATGGCTCGCTTCCGATCCGGATCGAAAAGTCCTTCCGCTGCAAAAGCGCGTTTCCGCTGCTCCAGGAAAGCCAGAATGTCCCCCATCCCAGCCTGTTCCATCTCTTCACAGATTATTTGATAGGTTCCCCGCTGGCTATAGACCGAAAGACTTCCCCGGACCCGCAGAAGCATACCATCCTTGGGTTCAAAGGAAAGATGCCGGAAACGGTTTTTGAACATCACCCCAGCAATAGCTGCCCCCGAGTCTTTAAGGGTAAAGTAAAGATGCCCCGTGCTTGAGGGCCGACAGTTGGATAGCTCCCCTTCCACCGTTACTGAGGCAAAGGACCCTTCCAGGTTCTCCCGTATGAGTTCAGTAAGTTCTGAAACCGAAAGTTTATGCGCTGCATCCATGGAAGTAGCAGTATAGTAGATAATACAAGAGTATGCAACGGAACCAGGAGGTGATCCAGAAACTATGATCCGGTCAAGACGGCGGTCGATGAGCTTTTACCCCTGAGCTTGTCGAAGGGCGCTGAACCGCACCTGCCGGCATATCATCAGATGATTTTAGCGGTGTCCCCGCCGAATTCCCGGAGCTTATTTACCGCAGCCTGACCAATCTCATGCTTAGGGAGCTTGGTCACAAAGGCGACATCCATCCCGAAATTGGCTGCATTGGCTTCAGCGCCCCGTAGGTAGCGCCCGGGGCATGAACAAAACGGTAATAGCCTTCTGGAGCGAGGCGCAGCATTATTTCTCCAAAGGTTACGATCTTTCCCCTGTTGTTTTCTTTATTTTTTCTGAACCAGATGAACCGCAAATCCAGCAATTTCTTCTTTAAGATAGATAAGGGTCATATTCCCTTTATCGTCCCGTTTAATACTATCCTGCTTGAAGGTTATACCCTGCC
>JAIRPG010000144.1 GCA_031257105.1 Treponema sp. | reverse complement strand
GGGCCAGGGCCAGAAGGCAGCGCCCCACCAGATCGCCGTAGGCAAGCCTGGAGGAGAACGAGATAAAACCGGTGAGGGTATACGATTCCTCCCCGCCCCCCGGGGGCCGGGAGACAGCCATGGCCACCTGGATGGGCATGTCCTTCCCCGGCGCGTCCTGGGGAGAGGGGGCGGCGGTCGCGCTGAGCCGGAGGATGAAACGCCCGTTGTTCTCTTCCGCCTGGCTCGCCGCCCCCTGATCTTCCGGCAGCCCCCTTTGCCGTCCCTCCGCCGCCTCCACCGGGATGGATCTTTGCCGCCGCGTCTCCAGGAGAGGAGGGGAAAGCGGAGCCTCCTCCAACTCCGGCGCCGGCGTGCCGGGGGTAGCGAACACCACATCCCCGTCATTCCTCCGGATTAAAAACTTAAAAGACTGGTTCCGCTCCGCGAAGGCCCGGGCTATCTCCACCACCTCTTCCAGCGGTTTATCCTCGATGGCGTTGATCACGGGCCGGAGCGAGAAGGCAAGCTGGCGCTCCTGCTGGAGATGATAGAAGCTGATAAACTGCCGGGCAAAGAGCCCCCCCACCGCAAGCCCCATCAGCACCAGGAGCAGCAGGGTATAGGCGAATATTTTGGTAAAAACCGGGGGCCTTTTTCCCGCCCCTCCGGGTTTTTTCATACCCCTTCCCCTTCAACCGTATACCCCACCCCCCGGATCGTTTTGATAATGTTCACCGGCAGCTTGGCCCGGAGGTTTTTGATATGGGTGTGTATCGTCCCCTCGCCGGAATAGTAATCGTATCCCCACACCTTTGTAAGGAGGCTCTCCTGCGAAACCACCCGGCCCCGGTTGTCCAAAAGCAGGGCCAGAATCTCAAACTCCTTCAAGGTCAGGGGCAGATCCTCCCCCTTCCAGGAAGCCTTAAAGGTCTCCCGGTTCAGGCGGAGATCCCCCGCGCGGATCTCTCGTTGCAGCGCCCCGCTCCGCCTGAGCAGGGCCTCCGCCCGTTTCAGGAGCACCTGCATGGAGAAGGGCTTTTGCACATAGTCGTCCGCTAGAGTGTCGAAGGCCCGGAGCTGGCTGCCCTCGCCGGAAAGGGCGGTGATCATCATCACCGGCGCGTCGCTGACCTTCCTGAACTCCTTGAGAAGCTCCTGGCCGTCCATCCCCGGCAGCATGATGTCCAGAATCGCCAGGTGGAACTTTTTCCCGCAGAGCCGCTCCCGCGTTTCCCCCCCATCGGCGCAAAGCTCTACGTAGTAGCCCGCATCCAGGAGAAAAGCCCTGAGGGCGTTCCCGATCTGCTCGTCATCTTCCGCCACAAAAACATGAATATCCATGTCGCTCCGGTCGCCGTTATACCGGTTTACCTACCGGAGGCGTCGCCCCGGCACATCGCGGGAGTAAACCCGAAGCGGCGTATCCTGCCTTCCATACAATAGCGACATTCGGCGGCCTCATCGCCGGTACAGATCTTGTTATCGTAGAGGGCGTAAAGTTTGCGCGTTTCCCGTGGGGAGAGATTGGGCATGACCACATTAGCCCCGGCCATAAGGCCCTGTTCCCTGCCGTCGGGGGAGATGGTTCCCAGCGCGGTAGTCGCGGGGATCAGCGCCTGCGGCAGCAGAAGCCGAACCAGCGCCAGCATCCGCAAGGTCAGGTTCAGCGCTCCGGCGGGGTACGCGCCGAAGGGGGTGTCTTTCTGGGGGATAAAGGGGCCGATACCTACCATCTGGGGCTGGAGTTCCCGCAGGAACCGGAGGTCTTCCAGGAGGTGTTCCGGTTTTTGGAAAGGGCTGCCTACCATAAAGCCCGCCCCCACCTGGTAGCCTATCTCCTTGAGATCGTACAAGCACTGCTTGCGTTCCGCCAGGCTCATCTCCGGGGGGTGCAGCTTGGCGTAGTGCTCTTCGCAGGCGGTTTCGTGGCGGAGGAGGTAGCGGTTCGCCCCGGCGTGGAAAAAGGCTTCGTAGCTTTTCCGGCTCCGTTCGCCGATGGAAAGGGTGATGGCGTGTTCGGGAAATTCGCCCCGGACAGCCGTCACCAGCTCTACGATCCGTTTATCGGTAAACCAAGGATCTTCACCGCCTTGCAGCACGAACGTCTTATAGCCCAATGCGTCTCCCGCCCTGCAACAATCCAAAATTTCCTTCAGCGAAAGCCGGTACCGTTCCGCCTTGCCGTTGCTCCGGCGGATGCCGCAATAGTAACAGTCGTTCTTACAGTAGTTGGTAAACTCGATAAGCCCCCGGAAGTACACATCCTTGCCGTAATGCCGCTCTCGAACCTTCCGGGCTGCGGCAAAGAGCGCCGCCGCTTCATGGGGGGCTTCGGTGGTTATGGAGTGAAGGAGGGCGTCATCACTGTCAATATCAACAGACGCTTCGGCGGTTAAAACTTCCTGCATAGGTTCAATTTATCGTAGAGAGGGGGGAGATGGCTACCGTTTACGAGATGACTCAAAAGTACGCAGGAACCCGGTTGGTTGCGCCAACTTCGTTGGCGATAAACAAGTCCTGCGGTTTCTCAGGCTAAAACTGACTAAACCCCGATTATAGCCTGATAATACCCCAGAACCGCCGTAATGGCCGGTGAGCGCAGTGGGCCTTGACAGCCGTTAATTCGGTATGGAAGGATAGGCCATGGAAATTGATGATCTTCGGGAAACCGCCGCGTTGGCCCGTCTCAACCTCGATGAATCCGAACTGGCCGCCGCGCTTCCCGCCTTTGAGCAGATGTTGGCATTTTTTGCCGATATGCAGGCCGCCGATGAAGATACGGACGCCTTTCCGGTTCCTATTTCCGGCCTTTCCCGTACCGTCCGGGCGGTTTCTTCCGGTCATTTCCGCGCGGATAATGCCGGTTCCCCTCATACTACCTTGAACAGCCTTACCGGAGACGCTGATTCCGCCGCTTTGCTCGACAACGCGGGCGAACAGGACGGACGGTTTATCGTGATTCCCAACGTCCTGTAAGGGAGGTTTCATGGCGTTACCTGAAGGTTTTCTACCCTATTATAAAGCGTGGGAAGAGCGAATCGGCGCTTTTATTGAATTCGCGGGCGAAAAAGATGGAGAATTCCCCTCCTCGCTGCCTTTCGCGGTAAAGGACAATATCGCGGCGCGGGGGTTTTCCTTGAGCTGCGCTTCCAAGCTGCTTGAGCGTTTCCGCTCCCCTTACACGGCGACGGCGGTGCGAAAGCTCCAGGCTTGGGGGGCGGCGGTGATTGGCAAGACCAATATGGATGAGTTCGGTATGGGATCTTCCACCGATGCCTCGGCGCTCAAACGTACCAATAACCCCTGGGATCAGAGCCGCGTAGCAGGCGGTTCTTCGGGAGGTTCCGCCGCCGCCGTAGCCGCCGGGCTCGCGCCTTTCGCCCTCGGCTCTGATACCGGCGGTTCGGTGCGCCAGCCCGCCGCCTTTTGCGGGGTGGTGGGGCTTAAACCTACTTACGGGGCGGTTTCCCGGTACGGTCTCGTGGCTTACGCATCCAGTCTGGAAACTATCGGCGTCCTCGCCGATACAACCGCCCGTTGCCGCAGCGTCTTCGCCGTTATCCGGGGGAAAGATCCCCTGGATCAGACCACCGCCGATGCTCCCGCCGAGGCGGCGCCGCTTGACGTTACCGGCGGTATTACCGGCGGGAAAAAGGGCGTTATCGGAGTGCTTTCCGCCCAGATCGCCACCCTGGAAGAGGAAACGCGCCGGGGCTTTGAGGCCGCCCAAGCAAACCTCGCCGCATTGGGGTATACGCTTATAGATGTGGAACTCCCCAGTCTCAAGTACGGCGTACCCGCCTACTACACCATAGCCACCGCCGAGGCCAGCGCCAACCTAGCCCGTTTTGATAGTATCCGCTATGGCGCGCGGCCCGACTGGTCGGAAAACCCCGATGATCTTATCGATAAAGCCCGTGAAGCGGGTTTCGGCCCGGAAGTAAAACTCAGAATACTCCTGGGAACCTTCGTACTACGCGCCGGCTTTCAGGATAGGTATTACCTTCGGGCGCAGCGGATCCGTTCCGGCATCAGGCGGAATTTTGAGGAAATTCTAGGCGATTCTGATTACGCCCCCGGTTCTCCCGCGCCGCGCTGTGACGCTATTCTCATGCCGGTATTCCCTACCAGGGCCTTTGGTCGAGGGGAGGCGGCGCTTTCCCCGTTTGCACAGAAAGCGGCGGATCTCTATACGTGCTGCGCCAACTTGGCGGGCCTGCCCGCTTTGTCCTTCCCCGCTTCCGTGGAGGGGGGGCTTCCGGTGGGCGTTCAGCTTTTGGGCCGGGCTTTCTCGGAGGGAACGCTGCTTGCCATTGCCGAATCCTATGAAGCGGCCCATCCCTTTCCCCACCCGGCGGGATACCGGTCATTCTGGAATTAAGGAGCATAGGGTGTACCAGTCATTCATCGGGCTGGAGGTGCATATCCACCTCCTCACCAAAACGAAAGTCTTCTGTAACTGTCTCTCCGCCTTCGGGGACGAACCGAACACCCATATATGCCCGGTTTGCATGGGCTATCCGGGGGCGCTCCCCAGCCTTAACATTGACGCCATGCGGATAGGCTGCACCGTGGCCCGTTCTCTCAACTGCCGGATCCCCGAAAAGACCTGGTTTGAGCGGAAACAGTACTTTTATCCGGACATGACCAAGAACTACCAAATATCCCAGTTCGCTTCCCCTTTGGGGCAGGAAGGCTACCTCGATCTGGACGTTCAAAACGGCGTAAAACGGATACGGATAAAGGAATGTCATCTGGAAGAAGATGCGGGCAAGATGATCCACTCAGGCGCCGTCTCCCTGCTGGACTACAACCGGGCGGGGGTTTCTCTTTTGGAGATCGTCACCGAACCGGATATGGAAACGGGAGAGGAGGCGGAACTTTTTATCCGCCGGCTCCGCCGTATGGTACGCTATCTGGAAGCTTCGGACGGCAATATGGAGGAAGGTTCCCTGCGAGCGGACGCCAACGTGTCCATCAACTTTCCCGGCAAAGGTCTGGGAAGAAAGGTGGAGATAAAGAACCTCAACTCGTCCCGCTTCGTCAAGCTGGCGCTGAACTACGAGATTGCCCGTCAAGGTGAACTCCTGGATGCGGGAAAGATAGTGGTTCAGGAGACCCGGCTCTGGAACGAGAACCGGGACGAGACCGCGCCGATGCGGACGAAGGAAAACGCCCAAGACTACCGCTATTTTCCCGAACCGGATCTGCCGGTATTTGTTCCCGACGCCGCTTTTCTCAAAGCGGTGGAAGATTCCCTGGTGGAGCTTCCCCAGGCGAGGATCCGCCGGGTGATAGCGGAATACGGCCTGGGGGAAGAGCAGGCGGAAATCATCTGCGATGAGAAAGCCGGGGCCGATTACTTTGAGGAGGCGGTCTCTCAAGCGGTTTCCCTAGGACTTGAAAAACGGGACGCCGCCGAGCGGATCAGTCATTGGTTTCTTTCGGAGATCCGGCATATTCTTGCGCGGGAGGGTATTCCGATTCAGAAGGTGGGCGGTTTTACATTGACCCCTTTGCGGCTCGCCGCTTTGACGGCGCTCATTGTCAAAGGCGCGGTTTCCACGAAAAACGCCAAGCAGACCCTGGAGGCGGTTATCGCCGAAGACCGGAATCCCGAAGTTATCATCGCCGAGCGGGGTTGGGAACGGATTACCGACCCGGCGGCCATTGCCGGGGCGATCAACGCCGTTCTTGCGGCGGAAAGCGACATAATCGACCATATCCGCGCCGCTATAGCGGCGAATAACCCCAAACGGCGGCATACCCTGACGGCGTACTTGGTGGGAAAAGTCCTCGCCGCCACCGGGGGCAGGGCGGATCCGAAGATCGCCGGCACCCAGGTAGAAGCCTTGATCGAGGCGCGCGGTTCATAACCGGGCGCGCCGCATACAGCTCAAGGCTGCCGGGTAACGTTCAGGGTGGAGCGGTTATCGTCCTTTGTGCCGCCGGTCAAGTTCATCCAGTACCTCCCCGACGCTCACTCCGGCGCGGGTCAAGAGCGCGGTGGAGAAGTAGAGCAGATCCGCCGCTTCCCAGATGATCTCTTCTCTCGTTTGAGCGGTACAGAGTTCCTCCGCTTCTTCCCTTACCTTTTCCCGGACAAGTTCGTTGTCCAACGTCGCGGTGTAGGAACCGGGACGTGGGTTACGAAACCGTTCGGCGATAACGTCCTGTAGATATTCCCAAGTGTAGCGCCGGCCCGTCTCGAAGCAGCTATACGCGCCGGTATGGCAGACCGGGCCCGCAGGCTCCGCAATGGCGAGGATCGCGTCCCGGTCGCAGTCGGCGCGAAGCCTGATAAGCCGCAGGGTGTTGCCCGAATGTTCCCCCTTCATCCAGAGGCGGTTCCGGGTACGGCTATGGAAGCAGACCTTGCCCCGTTTGAACGTTTCGGACACCGCTTCCTCATCGGCGAACCCCGTCATCAACACCTGGCCGTCTGGGGACTGAACGATGACCGGGAGGAGCGGGTTTGCGGCGCAGTTTGCGGCGCAGTTTGTGCCGCAAGTTGCGCCGCAACTTGCGCCGCAACTTGCGGCGCCCTTCGTCCAGTTCAGGCTCGCGGTAAACGCATCGGCTAAGGCGATAACGCCGGTGTAGAGGGCCATACCAAGCTGGACGTCACAGCCCAGGGCCGCGATAGCGCGTATCTCTTCCAGGGAAGAAACCCCGCCCGCGACGGTAAGGGAGCAGGCCGTCGCTTCCCGCAGGGCCTTTACCACATTCAGGTTGATCCCCATCATCATGCCTTCCCGCTCTACGCAGGTAAAGAGGAGTTCCGAGGCAAACGGTTCGGCGGCTTTCGCGGTTTCCAGCAGGGGGAGGCCCGTCGGGGTCTTCCAGCCGTCCACGGTGATCTCGTAGTCCCCGCTTGGCGTGGAACGGGCGTCCACCGCGATGATGATCCGCTCCCTGCCAATCTTTTTGGCCAGGGCTTCCAGGAACGGCGTGTTGAGCCCGAATTCGCCTCCGGAGGCTCCGGCCCCGGTCTTCCCGGCGGGCCGGAACGCGGTGGAACCAACGATGATCTTCCGGGCTCCCATGCTCAAAAGTTCCCGAGCCTGTTCAGGCGTTCTCACGCCGCCTCCAACGCGGCAGTGGGCCTTGCGGAGCAGCGGTTTAATCATCTCCAGATTATAGTGAGACCCCGCAGGCCCTTTACCCATAGCGGCGTCTAGGTCGATTACCGCCACCTCGCCGTAACGGTCGAATTCCTCGGCAAGCTCCACCGCGTTTTCCCGCAGAAGCGCCAGTTCAGTCCCCTGTTTGAGCTGAACCACCTTGCCGCCCTGTATATCTATTGAAGCGATTACCATCTGACACATACCCCCTTTGATTCGGCGTATCGTTTGATTTCCGGGATCGTGGTTTTTCCAAAATGAAGCAGGGAAGCCACCAGGGCCGCGTCGGCATTACCCCAAGCGCCGGCGCCCAGCGCGCCATCCGGCGCGCCGTCCGAGACGCCGGGAAGCAATACTTCGGCGATCTGATCCAATGTCCCCGCGCCGCCGGAGGCGATCACCGGCACGGGAACCGCATCCAGAATGATCCTGGTGAGTTCCAAATCGTAGCCCGCGCCCGTACCGTCGGCATCGATGGAGTTAAGGAGTATTTCCCCGGCGCCCAGTTCTACCGCTTGCCGCGCCCATTCCACCGCGTCGACGCCCGTATCTTCCCGCCCCCCATGGGAAAAGGCATGCCACACCGGTTTCTCTCCGCCGCCCTCCGTC
The DNA here is from genome assembly GCA_031257105.1 of Treponema sp. Classification (GTDB taxonomy): domain Bacteria; phylum Spirochaetota; class Spirochaetia; order Treponematales; family Breznakiellaceae; genus JAIRPG01. The sequence goes on along the minus strand of JAIRPG010000144.1, from coordinate 579 downwards.
CGGGCCGTCCCGACCCGCTTGGCGTCTATGGAAAGGACCACGCACTGGCTCCCATAGGCCCCGGCCATGTTCTTGAGGAGGGAGGGGTTCTTCAACGCGGCGGTACAGACCGAAACCTTGTCGGCGCCGGCGTTCATGGCTTCCCGCATATCCTCCACGGTACGGATGCCGCCGCCCACGCAGAGGGGGATAAACACCTCCGCCGCTACCCGGCGAACCACATCCAACAACGTGGCGCGGCTCTTGTAGGATGCCCCAATGTCCAGAAAGGTAAGTTCATCCGCTCCCTGCTCATTGTAACGCCGGGCCAATTCCACCGGATCTCCCGCGTCTTGTATCCCTTTGAACTTAATCCCCTTCACCACCCGTCCGTCGTCCACATCGAGGCAGGGGATGATACGTTTTGTCAGCATTGATCAACCTTCCCGCTTTTATTTGAAGCTTTGCAACAAGCTCTTTTTAGTGTCTGTCTATAATGTAGACACATTATAGACAGACTACCTTAAAATAGCATTTTCGTAGTCTTTAGATGAGAAAATGCAAGGTCTGTCCACAAAGTAACCGACTTTGTGGACAGAC
>JAIRPG010000137.1 GCA_031257105.1 Treponema sp. | reverse complement strand
CCCCGCCCCCCCCCGCCCGCCCCCGCCCCCCCCCCCCCCCCCCCCCCCCCCCCCCCCCCCCCCCCCCCCCCCCCCACAAGAGAGGGGAGCTCAAGGGGGAGCGGGAGCGCCCGGAGAAGACGCCCTGGACGAGTCCGTAGCGCGTCCCATGGAGGGCCCCGATTCGGTGGATGCGCTTCCCGATCTGGATAGTATGTCCACGGCTTTTTTGCCATCCTCAGATGATGAAGATGACGAAGAGGAGGATGAACCGGCGGTCCGGTCCGCTCCTTCACGGAATACCGCTACACGGTCTCAATTTTCAAGTGAGGACTTTAACACAAAGGATATGGCCCAAGCCATACAGACTATATTAAAACGGGAAGACAAAGGATAGATTATGGGGAATGTCCTCGGACAGAATTCGGAACAGAAAACAGAAGAAGAACTGTGGCTGGTGTATCATCAAAGCCGAGATCCGAAAATTCGCGAGGTTTTTATCAAGCAGTATGCGCCGCTGGTTAAGTATGTGGCCGGCAAAGTCGCAATTGGTATGCCCCATAATGTAGAATTCGATGACCTGGTAGGATTCGGCGTTTTCGGCCTTCTGGACGCTATCGATAAATTTGACCCCGAAAAAAATGTAAAATTTAAAACCTATGCGGTTACCCGCATCCGGGGAGCGATTTTTGATGAACTTCGTTCCATCGACTGGGTTCCCCGGTCGGTCAGGCAGAAAACCCGGGAAGTAGAGGAGGCTATCGGTTCCCTGGAGGCGCAGTTGGGGAGAACCGCCACGGATCAGGAAATAGCCCAGTCCCTCGGAATGGAAGAAGGGGAATTTATCAAAACTATGATGAAGATATCCGGTACTTCCGTGTTGTCGCTGAACGATGTCTGGTTTTCCGGGGATGAAAGCGATAAGGTTTCTATCGGCGATAGCATCGAATCACCGGTAAGCCTGAATCCGGATGTGATCGTGGAAAAAGAAGAAATCCGCAGGGTAATCATCAACGCAATCAACGAACTTCCCGATAAAGAAAAGAAGATACTCGTACTCTATTATTATGAGGATCTTACCTTGAAGGAAATCGGTCAGGTCTTGGAGGTGACCGAATCACGGGTATCTCAGCTTCATACAAAGGCGATAACCCGGCTTCGGGCAAAATTAACAAATATCCGTAAGGGTATCATGTAGGAGTTACCATGGTCGATTTTGTCCGGCTTCAGAACAGAATCAAGGAGCGCTTGGAACAGGATCGTACCATTCAAGCGGTGGAAACCGAAGGCGCTACGCTGGAAGCGGCGGTAGCCGAGGCTTCTCTCCTCCTTAATATCCCGATACGGCGTTTGGAATACGAGGTTACCCTAAAAGGTTCCCCCGGTTTTTGGGGAGTAGGGCAGAAAAGCTGGAAAATCCGCGCTTACAAACGAATCCTTACCAAAGAAGAAGAAGCCGCCGAAGAAGACATCCTGGAAGACAAAGAGATCGAAGAGGAAGTAATCGAAGATAAAGACGGTGAAGCCTTTGTCCAACTTACCCGCGAAGGAGCGCTCCTCAAGGTAACGCCTCCTTCAGGTAATGGAAAGCGGGTTACCGAGGCCCAGGCTCTCGATATACTCGCCTCGCGGCATATTACAGATATCGACCGCGACGCGGTGGCTGAAGTTGTTAAGGAATCAGGCGCTCTTTATGTCAAAGTCGGCCAGTTCCAGAATCTTCCCACTATGGATGCGTCCCTTTCCGTAAGCATCATTGAAGAAGAGATGAAAGCTACTATCAAAGCAAATGCCCCCGGTTACGGCGGTTACGATCTCTCCAAAGACGCGATCATCAGGTTCTTGCAGAATAACCGGGTTGTCTATGGGGTGAGCGAGGAGGTCGTGCTCGGCTTTATTGACCGGCCCGTTTATGGGCAGGATTTTCTTATCGCCGAAGGTATTCCGGCCCACAATGGCAGAGATGCCCATCTGCGGTACAATTTTGAAACCGATCAGTCCAAAGTGCGCCTTCGGGAAGGGCCCGACGGTCGAATCGATTTTAAAGAACTCAATATCATCCAGAATGTGGTGGAAGGCCAGCCGCTGGCTCGGAAGATCTCCCCGGAAAAAGGCGTTCCCGGTAGAACAGTCACCGGGCGGACGCTTCCCGCCGTAGACGGTAAGGATACGGAACTGCCGTTGGGACAAAATGTGCACTTAGGGGATGATGGGGAAACGGTTCTTGCCAATTTGAACGGCCAGGTGATCATGGCTAACGGCAAGATCAGCGTGGAACCGGTCTTGACGGTCAAGGGCAATGTAGACCTAAAAACCGGCAATATTATGTTCCTCGGTAATGTATTCATTACCGGTAACGTGGAAGACAGTTTTTCCGTAAAAGCCACAGGCAATATCGAGGTAAACGGAACCGTGGAAAAAGCGGAACTGGATGCCGAAGGGGATATTATCGTTCACCAGGGTATCGCCGGTAAAGGCGCCGGTATGGTCAAGGCGGGGAATTCTATCTGGGCTCGTTTTCTTGAAAACGCCATCGTTGACGCGGGGAATATGGTGGTGGTTTCCGACGGCATCATTAACTCCCAAGTGGCGGCCCATAAACGGATTCTCTGCCAAGGAAAGCGGGCCACTATCGTGGGGGGCAGACTGCGGGCTACCGAGGAGATCGCCGCCAAAATTATCGGTAATCCTACCAGCGGTACCGAAACGATCTGCGAAGTCGGCTTCGATCCCCAGAGCAAAGAACGCTTGGAAAAACTCGCGCTCGATAAAGAAGCCGCCGTGAGAGAACTGGAGGAAACCCAGTATACTGTGCAGACCTTGGTGAATATCAAAAAACAGCGGAAGACGCTGCCGGAAGATAAAGAAGTGGAATTGCAGGAACTTTTATCCAGGCGCCAGGATCTTATCATCGAGTTGGAAAATATCAACGGGGAAACCGAGCGGATTCAGGAGTTCCTCAGTAACCTTAATGTGCGGGGGCGCGTGTCGGCATCCCAAAAGGTGTACGCAGGGGTGCGGATCATCATTCGGGATATAAAAGAAGAAGTACGGAATGAGTACCGGGCGGCTACCTTTGTCCTCGAAAACGGTTTGGTTCGAGCTACAAAGTATGAGGAACCTGAAGGAGGCGGCGGTGAGGAGTAAGGCGTTATGGGAATTCAGCCGATAGATTTGCAAGCCCTGTTCACCCAGGTTGATAAGGTTGGTAAGACGCTGGCTTTTCAGCGGGAAGGCTTGCAGTTGCAACAATCTATCCAAAATCTGCAAATTCAAAAAAAGACCGATGAACGCGCCCGGTCGGTTAATGAATCCCAGAGCGCCGGCGGGGTGGATCGGGTTAAAGATAGAAACGCCGACCGCCATGAAGGGGAATCGCCTGCCCATGATAATAAAAAAAAGGAGCGATCCGGCGTTGACGCCCCGGATGACCAGGAAGAATTCCAGGATCCGCTGCTCGGCAAAAATATCGACTTTAGCGGTTGAACCGGTATGAATGTATCCATTCTCTTTTCCACAGCCAGTCTTGCGCTCTGCGTTTTTTCGTTTATTTTCTTCTTATCATACCTGAAACGCCGTACCGGTTCGGAGCGGATTCTCGCGGAATTCAGGGAAGAAATCGATAAACTTATCGCGGAGATTGATGGGGCCACCGACCGGGACGCTTCCCTGGTGGAAGACCGGATAAAAACTTTGAGAACCCTTCTGGACGACGCGGATAGACGTATTTCCGTTTATGTAAGAGAACTTGACCGGCGGCGAAGCCAGGAAAAGGCCTACGCCGATCTCGGAAAAACTCCGCTCCGCCATGCCGAATCTCCCGCCGAAAATATCACCGCCATTCCCACGCCGTCAGTCGTTCCTCAGACGACTGACGCCCAAAGCAACGCCCCCAACCCGCCCGAAGAGACGATCCATTTACCCCGAATTCGCCGCTCCCTGCGTCTTGGGCTAGGGCTTGAGGTAAAGCCTCTTTCTCTGCCGGAGCGGGTGGCCGAACTCTACCGCGCCGGTAATTCCGCCGCGCAAATTTCCGAAAAGCTGGGAGTTACCCTCGCGGAAGTGAATCTTGCCATAGCCTTGCTGGAACGGAAAGGCCGTTAAGAGCGTTGAAGACGCTTCAGCGCGGCTGGCGCAGGTATACGCGCAGTTTCTCTAGAACCTCGTTAAAATCAAGGGGCTTGCCTACATGGTCATTCATTCCCGCCTTCAGACAGTTTTCAATGTCTTCCCGGAATACATTAGCCGTCATCGCTATGATAGGAATCGCCCGTAAGGGAGGAGCTTCCCTTTCAAGGGCGCGGATACGCCTGGTGGCTTCATAGCCGTCCATTTCGGGCATCTGAATATCCATAAAGATCATGTCGTATTTATCCGGCGCTTCTTTATAGCGCCGCACCGCTTCAGCGCCGTTTTCGGCGCAATCTATGGCCAGGTTCGTCGGCTCGAGGATGGTCAGTACGATTTCCCGGTTGATTTCCACATCCTCGGCCAGGAGTACCCGGAAACCTTCAAAATTATCAGACTCAGACGCTTTTGGGGCCTCCGCCTGTGCCGGCGAACCCAGACATTCGCTTATGCAGTCCCCTATGTCTGAAGGAAAAAGCGGCTTGGAAAGAAATTTCGTTATCCCCACGCTCCGGGCTTCTTCCTCCATCAGCGTCCGTTCAACAACGGAGATCATGATCACCACCGGCTGCTTTGCGTCTTCCGGCGAGGTTTCCTTCCTGCCGCCGGTGAGCCGGCGGGAAAATTCTATTCCATCTATGCCGGGCATCTTCCAGTCCACAAAGTACATATCGTAGAAACCGTTCTTTTCGATCATTTCAAGGGCTTCACCGCCGTCAGCAGCGGTGTCGCAGGCAATCTTGAGCTGTTCCCCAAGGTTTTCAAAGAAAAGCCGTACTTCGGGGTCGTCATCCACCGCCAGGATCCTCATGTTGCTCCAATTGACGCCGGCGTTTAAGCGTCCAGGATGCTCTCCCCGGACTACCTTTGCCTGTATCGTAAAGAAAAAGGCGCTGCCTTTACCGGGTTCGGATTCAACCCAGATGCGCCCGTTCATCATTTCCACGATCCGCTTTGATATGGCCAAACCGAGACCCGTACCGCCGAATTTGCGGGAAGTGCTGGAATCAGCCTGCTCAAACGCCCCGAAAAGCCGGTATCGCTGTTCGGCGTTAATCCCTATTCCGGTGTCGCTGACCTCTATCTGTATCGTACAGAGATCATCTTCCTGGGATAGAAACCGCGTATTCAGCCGAATATGGCCGTACCGAGGGGTAAATTTTACCGCGTTGGAAAGGAGGTTGGTTATAACCTGGGCGATACGCTGATCATCCCCCAGGAGTTTGTGCGGTATCTTCCGATCCAGATCGATATGGAAACGTTGTTGTTTTTCTTCCAGCCTGAAGTTCGTTACATTGACTACCTTCTGGAGCATCCTTTCAAAATCGAATTCCTCCAGAGAAAGCTCAAATTTGTTCGCTTCAATCTTCGATATGTCCAAGATGTCATTGATAACGCCCAAAAGATGCGTGGAAGCGTCCTCTATCTTCTTGAGGCAGTAGTCCTTTTGTTCTATCTCCGAGGCGCTCTTGGCAATGGAAGTCATACCGATGATGGCGTTCATGGGAGTCCGCATCTCGTGGCTCATATTCGCCAGAAATTCGCTCTTAGCCTTGGAACTTTGGAGAGCCGCTTCACGGGCGTGGACGAGGCTGCCGGTCATTTCGTTGCGGGCTACCGTGTTGGCCAAGAGCAGGCTGCCTGAGCGGAGGATGCTTTCCTCTTCCTTGGGGAAGGTTCGCTCGTTCCGGCAATCGTCAAAGCTTACGAAACCCCAGAATCGCTCCCGCAGAATTACCGGTACTACCAGGAGAGACTTGATATGGTATGGGTTCAGCCGCGCTACCTCGGAGGACGGCAGGCTGTTCAAAGGGCCGTTCAGGGTCTCGCCGAGGGAGAGTTTTTCTTTCCAGGCGGGAAGGGTTTCATCGTAAGAGAGCGACAGTACCGGCATCCCTTTACCGCCTATTCCGCCCACATGGGACTCCCAACTGAAGATACGGGTATAGTACAAGGTTCCGTCACGGTTTTCATTGCGCCAAATGTTGATATGATCCGCGTCAACGCAGGACGCCAAGAGTTCCATTCCCCTGTACAGGGCTTCCTCAAATTTCTGTTCCCCATCATCGGCGGTGAGGAGAATCGCCGCCGCTTCGTTTACCCCCCGGAGCAGCTTATCCTGCCGCATCAGTACCTGCCCGGCTTCCAGAACTTTTTTCCGTTCCCGAAAGTACAGCTTATTCTGGAAGATAAAAATGGCGCCGATAAAAATGCCCGCCAGACAAATGGACTGGATAGTGTCCAGCAGTTGCTTATAACCGGTGAGCGCCTTTACGCGCTGGGGAAAGAAAAACCCCACCGTATAGGTCGCCGCGATTACCAGAAGGTGTAAAACAAGGAAGAACGCGAGGGTTTTCCCTCTGGCAAGGAGAACAACCGCTACAATAGTCAGCACAAAGTATGCGTCCATGGAACCGCTGACCCCTCCGAGGAGGAAGAAGGCCAAGGGAAAGAGAACGTTTCCCAGGACGAAGATAAAACACCAGCGGCTCGGCTGATAGAGGCCGAAGTAGTTCCCCACGAAGATAAGCCCGACGATGGAGAGGCTGATCCCCGACATCACCAGACTCATGGCCGTCCCGAAGCCCATAATCGCCCGGGAAATCGTAACCACGATGGCAACGGCTAAACCCAAAAAACAAACCATGTTGATGAGCCGTGTATCTAAGGAAAGATCTTCAGAGAGTATATACTTGGATATCAATTGTTTGATTTTTTCTGCCACGTTAAACCCCGCGGATATAAGAGCGATAGAGCTGTCCGCGTCAGACCTGAAGCCGCAAAACTTCGCGTATTACGGGCCGCCTCAATACCGTAAAGTATATTGTTTAACCGGAAAATTACCATAGGTATTCCGGTAACACACTTGGGGTTATGGAAACACTTCAACGGAGATCTCCACCCCGCCAGCTGTGAGGGCCGCCCGCAGAGACGCCGCCCGCTCTTCCAGATACGAGTCCTCCAGCGCCTCCGCCAAGGGATCTTCCGGCGCGGGCCGGGCCTTGCCGTAAAGCTGTACCTTCCTGACGCCCGCTCCTCCGCTCGCGGCGGGAACGTCCGGCGCGGCCCCCGATCCGGCGAGTTCCACCACCAGCTTTTCCCAGGCCGCAGCCTCTTCCGGCGGCGGCGCTTTACCTTCCACCGCGCAGAGCATGGTCTGGATCGTCACCGGCGCAAGGCGGACAAATTCCCGGATCTTCCCGGTGAGTTCCGAAAAGGGAAGGCTTGAGCGGGCCATTCTTTGATACCAGCCTTCGGTTCCGGCGTCCAGTTTGAGCCAGATGTCCAGCAGGGGAGGGCCGGCGGCGGCCTTTCGCAGGGTCTCAAAAACCGCGCCGTCCAAAAGCCCCGTCCCGTTGGTGATGAGCACCAGGGCCGCGCCGGGGGCCAGCTTGTCCCGAATCCGGGCCGCCGTTTCCAGCGCGGCGGGGAAGCGGGGGGACATGGTGGGCTCCCCGTTGCCGGAAAAGCAGACATCCCGCACCGGGATTCCCCCTTCCATCGCCCAGGCAAGGGTCTTTTCCAAGGCCCTTTCCAGAGCTTCCACGGAAAAGACCATGTCCGCCTTGAAGGGGAAGACCTCGCAGTAGGGGCAGTTGAAGGAGCAGCGCTTCCTGTCCGGGAAGAGGTTGATCCCCGCCGAAAGCCCCCGTGAACGCCGGGAGTATACCGGGTAGACCAGGACGCCCTCCTCGCGGCTGCGGTGGTTTTCCACCGGCCCGGCGTTCACAGCCTATCCATCCTGATGCGGGCGCTCCCGGCGTGGCCCGCGAGCCCCTCCGCCAAGGCGATCTTCTCCGCGGCGGCCAGGGCCGCGTCATACCCGGAACCGGCGGCGCAGCGCAATGTGGTGGCGATCTTGAGGAAGTGGCGCGCCGAAAGCCCCCCGGTGAACCGGGCGCTCCCCGAAGTGGGCAGCGTGTGGTTGATCCCCGCCGAGTAGTCGCCCAGTACTTCCGCCGCCGCGTCTCCCACAAACAGGGAACCGTAGTTGCGGAGGCCCCGCATCCAGGTTTCAACATCGCCGGCGTGAAGCTCCAAATGTTCCGGCGCGATGGCGTTGGCGATACGGATCGCCTCTTCCCGGTCTTGGTAGACGATGATGAGCCCCCCCGCATCAAGAGAAGCCTGGGCAACATCGTCAGCCTTGGCAGCCGCAAGGCCCGCAAGCCGCGTCTTTAGGGCGGAAGCCACGGAATCCGCCGCCTCCCGGCTGGGGACGAGGGCCCGCGCGCGGGCGTCGGGGTCGTGCTCCGCCTGGGCCAGCATGTCCGCAGCGATAAGGTTGGCGGCCCGCTCCGTCAAAGCGCCGTCCGCGATGATGAGCACATCTGTGGGGCCCGCCACAAAGTCGATGCCCACCTCGCCGAAGAGGATGCGCTTGGCGGCGGCCACGTACTTGTTCCCCGGCCCGGCGATCACGTCACAGCGGGGGATCGTTTCGGTGCCCAGCGCCAGGGCCGCCACAGCCTGCGCGCCGCCTGAGGCAAAGATCCGGGGGGCGCGGCCTTTCATGCCCGCCAAATGCGCGGCGGCCAGGATGCGCCGGTCAGGAAGCCCGTCCGCTCCCGGCGGCGAGGCCAGCGCGGTCTCCGTAACCCCCGCGGTCATGGCGGGGATGAGCCCCATGAGCACCGATGAAACCAGGGGAAAGCGTCCGCCGGGCGCGTAGATCGCCGCCCGCTCCACCGGGATGACCCGCTGACCCGCAAAGAGCCCCGGCGCGATCTCAACCTCAAAATCCCTGAACTGATCCCGCTGCCTTTCCGCGAAGAGCCGGATATGATCCGCCGCCAGAACGAGGGCGGAAGCCAGATCCGGCTCATGGGTTTCAAGCTCACGCCAGGCGGCCTTTGCCTCGCCAGGGGGAACCTCCAGGTTTTCCGGGGAACTCCGGTCGAACCGGGCGGCAAACCGGCGCACCGCCGCGTCGCCCTCCTCCCGTACCGCGCCGATGACGGCCCTTACCGCCTCGTTCACGCGGTCGTCTTCACGGTTCCCCGCAAGGGCGCTCCAATAGGCGTCAAACGCGGCGCCGTCAATAATCTTCACCGATTTACTCCGTGTAGCTTTATTATCCATAACGGCCGGGCTGTGTCTATGCTCATTATCCCCGTATCCATTAGATGGCGTATCGGCTATACTCTGCAAGCGGAGGATATTCATGCGGAATATGGAAAAGCTGGAATTTAAAAAAATATTTCCCGGCGTATGGCGCGCCGGCGTCGATTTTCAGTATCCCGGTTACAATTATGGCGGCCTCTTGGAACGGGCCGGGGTAAAGCCTTTTCAGGAAGGCTTCGACAAGCAGGCGGAAACGCCTTTCCCCTTTGCGGAAGCGCCCCGGGCAAAACAGGCGGGCGGTAAAATACTCTTCATGTTTCCTTTCGGGGGGCAAGAGCGGCTCTACGGCTTAGGATTGGTCTATGAACGTTTGGAGCAAACCTTGCAGGTCAGGCATTTACGCTGCGATCATTACGGCGGGAAAGATAACGGACGCACCCATGTGCCCGCGCCTTTTTATGTGTCCGACGCGGGATACGGCGTGTTCATCGACAGCGCTTCGGTTATTTCGTTCTACATGGGCGGAAGCGTCCGTAAAGACGCGAAAAACCCGCCGCCCGAAAAAAACCGGGGCCGTGACGCGGACTGGCAAAGCGCGCAGCGCAGCGAGTATGTGGAGGTTTCTCTGGACGGCGGCAGGGCTGATGTGTATATCTTTGGAGGCGCGTCTATGGCCGATGTGGTTTCCCGGTTCAACCTGCTTTCCGGGGGGGGATGCCTGCCGCCCAAGTGGGGGCTGGGTATGTGGCAGCGGGTGAATATCAAATATTCCGCCGAAGAGGTGAAACAAGACGCGGCGGAATTTGCTAAGCGCGGCGTCCCTCTCAGCGTTATCGGCCTTGAACCAGGGTGGCAGTCTAATTCCTACCCCTGTACGCACGAGTGGGACGCGGAACGTTTTCCGGATCCCAAAGAATTTTTAAGGGAAATGTCCGGCATGGGCGTACGGATTAACCTCTGGGAAAATTTGTATGTATCAAAATCCGCCAAGATCTACGAGAAACTCAAGCCGTACAGTGGAACCCATACGGTGTGGGGCGGCGTCGCGCCGGACTTGTGCCTGCCGGAAGCGCGGAACCTGATGATGGATCAGCACCGGCGCGATCACGTGGCGTACGGCGTTTCAGGCTACAAGATAGATGAGTGCGACGGCTTCGACTCCTGGCTCTGGCCGGATCATGCGGAGTTTCCCTCAGGAGTCGCGGGCGTGGAGATGCGCCAGGTTTACGCGGCTTTATTCGCCCGGGCGCTGGACGGTCTCTATCGTTCCACAAACCGCCGCACGTACGGGCTTATCCGGGCGGCCAACGCCGGTATGTCCAGCTTTCCCTACTGCATCTACAATGATTGTTACGATTTCCGCCAATACATGACGGGTCTGGCTTCCACAGGGTTTACCGGCGCGCTCTGGTGCCCCGAAATTCGCGGGGTAAAGAGCGCCGAAGAATATGTGCGGCGTTTTCAGATCGGCTGCGTATCCCCGATGCTGATGATCAACTCCTGGGCGGAGCGGGTAACGCCCTGGAGTTTTCCGGAAGTGGAGAACATCATCAGGGACGTGATCAAACTGAGGGAACTCCTGCTGCCCTACCTGTATACGGCCTTCGCGGATTACCGGTTCGGCGGTCTTCCGCCGTTCCGCGCGCTGTGCATGGATTTTTCAGGCGCATCGGCAACGTCTCAAGCGGGCGTCTTGGACAGCACGGATAATCCCTACGCCCTGGGGAAAATGGCGGAGATTGTGGATCAGTATATGGCGGGCCGCTCCCTTATGGTCGCGCCGGTCTTTACCGGGAACACCCGGCGGGACGTGTTCTTGCCCGAAGGCGAATGGTATGACTTTTATTCAGGCGAAGCGCTGGGCGGAGGGAAAACCATCTCGATTGACTGCCCGCTGGAAAAACTGCCCCTCTTTGTGCGGGGCGGCGAAAAAGGCGGCGTTATCCCCACGATGGTTGACGGAACCGTGTCCGTCCTCTGTTATGGCGAAAAAGGCAGCGGATCGTTCTACGACGACGACGGCCTTACCTATGACTTTGAATCCGGTACATACTACCGGGCGGCGTTGTCGTTTGTCAAAAAAGGCGGCGCCGTGGAAGGAACGGTCACGGTGGAACACGACGGGTACCGCCCTGTTCCGTTTGATTTTATGCCGATTGGAAACGGAAGAAGCTAAGGAGTAATGTATGTTGATCGATTTTAGCAGGGAAACATTTGATGTTATCATCCAGGCGGGCCAGTCAAACGCCGAAGGCTGTGGGCTCGGTCTGTTCAGCGCGCCCTTTGTCAATCACTGGCCGCCTGAGGAATGCCGCGAGCGTATTTGGCAGATGGAGTTCAATTGTTTTCAGAGCCAGGACGGTTCCAGGAAGATGGATGGGGGGTACTATATCTCGCCGGCCCGGGAAATGGCGGTGGGAAATCAGGTCGTGGGAAATTTCGCGCTGTCCTTCGCCCACCGGTATCTTGAAAAATGCCTTGATCCGGGCCGCAAAATACTGATACTGCGATCGGCGGTAGGCGGTACAGGGTTTCAAAACTGCTGGCAGGCGGACGGCGGCGGCTATCTTTTTGAAAACATGATGAATATGACCAAAACCGCCCTGGAACTGAACGCCGGAAACCGCGCTGTAGCCCTGCTTTGGCACCAGGGCGAAAACGAAGCAAGCGGGGGCGCGGCGAGCGATTATTATTACCGTCATATATCGGCGTTCACCGGGGCGGTCAGAAAAAAATTCGGCGCGGAACTGCCGTTTATCGCCGGTGATTTTGTCGAAGCCTGGAGAAAAGAACCGGTTGCCGGGCGGAGCGAAAACTGCGCGGCGATTGCGGGGGCGCTGCGCCGCTTATGCGGGGAAATCCCCGGCGCCCGCTTTGTCGAGACGGACGGGCTCGCATCGAACCACGAGGCTATCGGCAATAATGATCATATCCATTTTTCCCGGGAAGCGCTGTACGCGCTGGGAAACAGGTATTTTGACGCTTTTATCGCCTTAAAAAAATAGGAGGAACGTATGAATCGACACGATTGGGAAAATCCTGAAATTCTATCCATAAATAGGGAAAAGGAACGGGCTTATTTTATCCCATTCCACAGTGAGGAAGCGGCCCTGCGTTACCACGATCATAAGGGCGCTTCGGCGTACTATAAGCTGCTTAACGGCGACTGGGCCTTCCGCTACTTCCCGCGATATTCAGATATTCCCGAAAGTCTTTTTGAAAAAGACGCGGACTTGTCCGAATGGAATACCATTCCCGTTCCGCTCAACTGGCAAATGGCGGGCTACGATGTTCCCCAGTACACCAACGCCGATTATCCCTACCCGGTAGACCCGCCCTTTGTACCTGACGAAAATCCCGCGGGCGTGTACGCGCTGGACGTTACCGTCTCCGACGAGTGGGTTAAGCGAGACACGTTCATCGTGTTTGAAGGGGTAGATTCCTGCTTTTATCTCTATGTCAACGGCCAATGCGCCGGGTATAGTCAGGTTTCCCACATGCAGAGCGAGTTCAACATCACCGCGTATCTAAAACCAGGCGTGAACCGCGTTACGGTAAAGGTTCTTAAATGGTGCGACGGCAGCTATTTTGAAGATCAGGATATGTACCGGCTTTCCGGTATTTTCCGGGACGTGTACCTCCTATCCCGAAGCAAAACTCGTATTCGAGACGTGTTTCTCAAAGCCGATCTTGACGGGGAATATAAAGACGCCGTTCTTTCGGTAAATATTGAAAGCGCCGCTAAGAGTGCCGCTAAGAGCGCTGCTGCCGGCGGGATCCGGTTCAAATTTATCGCTCCCGGCGGAAAGACGCTCATTGATAAGGATATTCCCTTTGGCGAAAGCGTGTTTACCATTCAAGCTCCCCTTAAATGGAACGCCGAGACGCCTTATCTGTACAAAGCGCTTTTCGCGCTTAAAACAGAAGCCGAAGAAGAGTGGATCCCCATTGACTTCGGTTTCCGCAAGATCGAGGTCTCTCAAGACGCGGCGCTCTTAGTAAACGGAGTAGCGATAAAACTCAAAGGCGTGAATCGCCACGATACCGATCCGGAGATGGGACATTATACGCCGCTTGAACACATGCGCCGCGACCTAGAGCTTATGAAGCGCCACAACATCAACGCGGTTCGAACATCCCACTATCCCAACGCTCCCGAATTCCTCAGGCTCTGCAACCAATACGGCTTGTACGTTATTGACGAGGCCGATCAGGAGATGCACGGGCTAAACAACCGCTTCCCCAGCGCTTCCGGCCTTAAATATTACGACTTTGATCCCTCCGTGCCTACCGGAATGCCTGAATGGAAAGGCGCGTTTATCGACCGGGCAAGCAGAATGGTGGAACGGGACAAGAATAATCCCAGCGTCATCATCTGGTCACTGGGAAACGAATCCGGTTTCGGCGTCAATCATATTGCTATGGCCGATTGGATACATCAGCGGGACAACACCCGGTTGGTACACTATGAACGGGCCAGCGGCACGGCTCAACCCTGGAATAAAGAGCCAACCGTCATAAACGGCGCGCCGGTCTCCGACGCCTGCGTTGACGTGGTAAGCACCATGTACTCCGGCCCGGGCTGGATAGCGGAGCGGGGGAGAAACCCCGAAAATGATAAACGACCGTTTTTACTCTGTGAATACCTTCATGCCATGGGCAACGGTCCGGGCGGCGCAGCCGATTACTGGAAGGAAATCTACCGGTATCCCCGGCTTGCTGGGGGCTTTGTGTGGGAGTGGGCGGATCATTCTGTGGCCTTAACCGGTGAAAAGGGGGAAACGTATTTTGGCTACGGCGGCGACTTTGGCGAGTTCCCCAACGACGGCAATTTCTGCAACGACGGCTGCGTCATGCCCGACCGCAGGCCCTATCCCGGTACCGCGAACATTAAGGCGGTGTACCAATATATTCGCGCCGAATTGGTCAAATTTGAAAACAACAAAGCCGTAATCGAGGTTGTCAATCTTCACGATTTTATTGATCTCAGCGGTTATGAACTGCGCTGGGCCGCGGCGGTAGATGGCGCCGTTATCGCGGAAGGAACGGTTACCGGTCTTACCACAGAGCCAAAGCAATCAGGCCGGTTGACGATAGACCTGCCGGAGTTGGGACCGGCGTACTTCGGCGCGTACCTAAATATGAGCTTCCGCCTGGCAAAATCCTGCCGCTGGGCGGGCCAAGGATACGAGGCGGCCATTACGCAGATCGAACTTCCGTTTTCCGGCGCGAAAAATATCACGGCGCGGAACACCGCTTCAGCGATCGCCTTATCAACAGAGGGAGCGCGCGCGGTTTTTTCTGGTGAACGTTTCCGTTACGTGTTTAATAATTCTTTCGGGTCATTTGAATCACTCAGGGTAAATGGCGTGGAAATGCTGCTATGCCGGCCCGTACTGGGCGTATGGCGGGCTCCCACAGACAACGACCGTAACATAAAGAATCAATGGGCGGCCTGTGGCAGAAACGCTTACAGCGGCGCTGAAAATCTGGAGTACGTTCAAACGAAAGTGTACGATGTAAAGACAGAACGGCGCGGCGATGGTTTTTTAATTACCGTAACAGGATGCCTCGCTGCGGTAGCAAAAGCGCCTTTCGCCAAAACCACGGTAGTTTACACCGTTCTGCCTTCAGGAAAAATCATAGTTGATGTTTCCGCCGTTATCCGGGAAAACATGATGATCCTGCCACGGTTTGGTTTTGAGATAACCATGTTTAAGGGAACCGAGAAACTTGAGTACTTCGGCCTGGGGCCGGAAGAAAACTATTCCGATCTGCGGGAACATGTTTTGATGGGACACTACCGGTCAACGGTTACGGAACAGTACTTTCCGTATATAAAACCCCAAGAACACGGCAACCATGGAAAGGTAAAATGGGCGGCGGTATACGACCATCTAGGCCGAGGGCTGCTGTTCGACGCCGCGCATTGCGGATTTGATTTTAGCGCATCTCACTATACGGCGGAAGATCTCTTCCGGGCAAAGCATACCTGCGATCTTAAACCCCGCGCCGAAACTATCGTGCGTATCGATTACAAGAACGGCGGCATCGGATCGGGAAGCTGCGGGCCCTATACGGAGAAGCCTTACACGGTACACGACAAGGATATTCACTACGCTTTCGGCATTACGCCGCTCTTTATCGAAGAACTGCCGGCCTCTGAATTAGCCAAGCGCGGAGAAGCCTAACCCGGCAAGAACATGAACCGGTAGGCTCAAGAGGCTGCAGGCTCAAGAGGCTGTAGCAGTCTCTCAAAGCCCGCCGGTTTTTTTTATGCGGCTACGGTTGAAAATCTTTCAAAACCGGCAGGCGGCGGGCGTATCGGAGGTAAGGAAATCCGCCCCTGCCAGCGCAAAACGTTTCATGTTTTCCTCACCGTTTACCGTCCAAATATTGACGGTCATTCCCAGCTTTTTGGCTTCTTCAAAATAACCGGGATTCGCTTCCATAACGCCGCTATTAAAATCTATCCCGTTAAAGCCTATTTCCTTTAATTGGGCAGGGGTATACTCGCCGCCTAAGTACGCCACGCTCCTGTCCGGTTGAAGGCGGCTTACTTCTTTTCCGGCGTCAATATTGAACGTGATGTAATCGATTCGTTCCGTGACGCCATGCCGTTTTACCGCGTCAATAATAATCCGTACCGCTTCCCGGTTCCGTTCAGGCGTCGCGTGCGGTTTTATTTCCAGAATCAACCTGATAGGCAACTCTTTTGCCGCCGTCAAATACGCATCCAGGGAAGGAATTTTTTCCCCATTCTCTAGAACAAGGTTCTTTAATTCGGCGTACGCCGTTTTCTGAATCGCAAACCCCGCTATATCCGGATCATGATGAATCACCGGGACATTATCGCTGGTCAAATGTACGTCAAATTCCGACCCATAAACGCCTAAATCCGCCGCATTTCGCAGTGAACTCAGGCTATTCTGCGTGGAACCTTCTTTTTTCCAATAACCGCGATGGGCAATAACCGCCGTCTTCATATAAAAACGCTCCCGCGCTTACCCGCAAAACATGACGCTTTGCGGGCCCGCTCGCTTATGTCCAGGGGTTGTTCTTCTTACTCGAGGGCCTTCCCCGGCTTTTCTTGGCCTCGGAGGAAACAACCGCCGCCGACTTGGCTGATTTTTCTTTACCCGCTGAGGTTTTCTTTGTTACTGCGGCTTTGGTTTTAGGAGCGGCTTTACCTACAGGTTTTGCCGTAGCCGCAGTCTTTAACACCGTTTTTAACGCCGTTTTCTCTTTGACATCGGCCTTTCCTTTTGATACCGCTTTAGCCCTGGTTATAACCGTCGGCTTTATTTCTTTTTTACTAGACGGTTTCGCCTTTGTATCAAGCTTGGCGGCGGCTTTCGGTTTGGCGGCGGGTTTCTCTTCTTGTATTTTCTTCGGCCTTCCCCTTCCTCTCGGCGCGGCGGACTCCGTGTTCTTAATCACCGCCTGGGCGCCGGCAAGACGGGCAAGGGGAATACGGAAGGGGGAACACGACACGTAGTTAAGCCCCGCCCGGTAGCAGAAATCGATGGTAGCGGGATCGCCTCCGTGCTCGCCGCAGATCCCCACCTTGAGTTCCGGGTTGACCCCTCTGCCATTCTCCACAGCCCACCGGATAAGGGTTCCCACCCCTTCCTCGTCGATAGACTTGAAGGGATCCACATCCAAGATTTTTTTATCAAGGTACGCGGGAAGGAAGGAGGCTACATCGTCCCGGCTGAAGGCAAAAGTCATCTGGGTAAGGTCGTTGGTACCGAAGCTAAAGAAATCCGCGTACCGGGCGATATGTTCAGACCGGATTGCCGCGCGGGGAACCTCGATCATGGTGCCAATCTTAACGTGAATATTGACGCCGGCTTCGTCAAATACCCGTTTAAGGATCGCCTCGGCGTTGGGCCGCAGAAACTTGAGTTCCCTGGCGGTAATGACGATGGGGATCATGATCTCAGGCTGGACGGGAATGTCGTTTTGAATACATTCCACCGCAGCCAGGGCAATAGCTTCAACCTGCATATCGTAAATTTCCGGGTACGTAACGGCCAACCGGCAGCCCCGGTGGCCCAGCATGGGGTTGGCTTCCCGTAAGCTCTCCAACTTGGGTTTCAGTTCTTCCGGATTGACCTGGAGGTAATGGGCAAGCTCCTGGGTTTCCTCCCATGTGTGGGGGACGAATTCGTGAAGCGGCGGATCCAGCAGCCTGATGGTAACCGGCCTCCCTTCCATAGCCTTGAATATCCCAAAGAAATCGTTTTTTTGCAGCGGGAGGATCTTTTGCAGGGCGGCCTTCCGTTCTTCAACGCTGGCGGCAACGATCATCGCCCGAAAGTGAATGAGCTTATCCTTGTCAAAGAACATGTGTTCCGTCCGGCAGAGCCCTACCCCGTCGGCGCCGAAATCAAACGCCCGTTTCGCGTCTTCCGGCTGATCCGCGTTGGTTCTTACCTCAAAGCCCTTGAGTTTGCCCCGTACCGCCTTGGAGCGGAACTCATCGCACCAGCCGAGGAAGGTCGTTACCTCTTCAATTTTGGAAATATCGGGATGAACCAAGGGCAGCCTGCCTTCGTACACTTCACCGGTGGAACCGTCGATAGTTATCCAATCCCCTTCATAAAAAATCTTACTTCCCACGATAAGCTGTCTATCCTGTACGGTAACGCCCTTAGCGCCCGCAACGCAGGGGGTTCCCATGCCCCGGGCAACCACCGCCGCGTGGCTGGTCATACCCCCGGTGGAGGTAA
This sequence comes from Treponema sp., assembly GCA_031257105.1. Taxonomy (GTDB): domain Bacteria; phylum Spirochaetota; class Spirochaetia; order Treponematales; family Breznakiellaceae; genus JAIRPG01. The sequence continues at coordinate 10,160 of JAIRPG010000137.1, read as the reverse complement.
GAACGCCTTGTGACGCCACCATACCGCCGATGTCTTCAGGGCTGGTATCCTGCCTGACCAGGAGAACCTTCTCGCCTCCCCGGTTCCACTCTTCCGCGTCCCTCGCGTTAAAGACGATACGGCCCGTCGCGGCGCCGGGTGAAGCGTTGAGCCCCTTGGTGATCGCTCTCGCTTCTTTGAGTGCGCCGGTCTCGATCATGGGGTGGAGAAGCTGATCGAGCAGGTCGGGGCTGACCCTGAGCACCGCGGTTTTCTTGTCGATAAGCCCTTCCGCGACCATGTCGACGGCGCACTTTACCGCCGCAGGGCCGGTGCGTTTGGCGTTCCGGGTCTGCAGCAGGTAAAGCCGCCCTTGCTGAATGGTGAATTCCATATCCTGCATATCCCGAAAATGATCTTCCAGCGTATCTTTGATGTTTACCAATTGGTCATAAACTTCTTTGTTGGTCTGTTCCAGCGCGCTGATCTTTTCGGGCGTTCTGATCCCCGCCACTACATCCTCGCCCTGGGCATTCATCAGGTATTCGCCGTAAAATTCTTTAACGCCGGTGGAAGGATCCCGGCTGAAGCATACGCCGGTACCTGAATCTTCTCCAAAATTGCCGAAAACCATGGACTGAATATTCACCGCCGTGCCCCGGGCGTTTCTAATATCATAAAGCTGCCGGTACTTGATGGCCCGCTCGTTCATCCATGAACCAAAGACCGCGTTAACGGCCCCCCAGAACTGTTTCAGCGGATCCTGGGGGAATTCCGCGCCGGTACACTCCCGGACAATCCGCTTGTATATCACCACCAATTCTTCCAGATGGTGGGCGCTTAAATCCATATCATAAAAGATATTTTTTTCGTTTTTGATATTTTTGATGGCGTCTTCAAAGTATTCGGCGGGAACACCCATGACCACATCACCGTACATCTGAATAAAACGGCGGTAAGCGTCCCACGCGAAGCGGGGGTTGCCCGTTTTGGCGGCGAGCCCCTCAACCGCCCGATCGCTCAACCCCAGGTTGAGAATCGTGTCCATCATTCCCGGCATGGATACCGCCGCGCCGGAACGAACCGATACCAGAAGCGGATCGCCGGGGTCGCCAAGTTTTTTTCCCATAACCTTTTCTAATTTTAAGAGAATAGCCAGAACCTCATCCTCTAACCCGGCGGGGTACTTCTTGCCATTTTCGTAATACGCCGCGCAGACCTCGGTGGAAATCGTAAAACCCGGGGGAACCGGTATGCCCATATTGGTCATCTCCGCTAAATTCGCCCCTTTACCGCCAAGAATATCTTTCATCTTGGCGTCTCCCTCCGCTTTTCCTTGACCGAAGAAGTAGACGTTCTTCTGTTTTGCCATCGCAACCTCCGTATTGAGCGTCTGCCCACGCTATTTCCGCCGTATGAACGAGCGCTCATTAGTTTATGGTGTATAGATTAATTTAGAAACCAATAAAAAGCAAGCCGCAAAGGAATTCACTGTTCATATCCGGCGGTTTGCGGTATACTAAACCATGCGCTACTTAGAACTTCCGGTTTATAAACACAAGGATATGATATTGGCCGCTCTCGAAACAAGCCGGGTTGTAGTGGTAGAAAGCCCCACCGGGTCGGGAAAGACCACTCAGATGCCGATAATACTCCACGAGGCGGGCTACGGGAAGAACGGCATCATCGGCGTTACGCAGCCTCGGCGGATCGCGGCGGTTTCGGTAAGCGAATTTATTGCCCGTCAGACGGGAACCACTATTCCGGGCTTGGTAGGGTACAAGATGCGGTTTGAGGACAAGACCAACCAGCATACCCGGATAAAAATTATGACCGACGGCATACTCCTTCAGGAGATGAAGCTCGATCCTTTCCTTTCAAAATACAGCCTTCTCGTGGTGGACGAGGCCCATGAGCGCAGTCTCAATATCGATTTTATCTTGGGGCTCCTCAAACGGGCGTTGGACGCGCGCCAAGATTTTAAGGTGATCGTGTCTTCCGCTACCATTAACGCCGAGGCGTTTTCCGAATATTTTGGCGAATGTCCGGTGGTTAAGATTGACGCGGTAACCTACCCGGTAACGCTGATCTACGATCCGCCGGCGATGGGGGAGGGGCCGGGCGGGGGCCGGATCGCGGAGGAAGCCCTGCTGGAAAAAATAAATGAAATTATCGAGCGCATCATCGGCGAGAGGCGGGAAGGGGACATCCTTATCTTCCTTTCCGGGGAAAAGATGATCAAAGACTGCATGAACCGGCTGTCTCTGGGGAGCGCGGGGAAAAATTTGTATATGGTTCCCCTCTACGGCAGGCTCGGCAAAGACGAGCAGGAACGGGTCTTTAACGCTCCCCCTCATGGAAAAACCAAGGTGGTGATTGCCACGAATATCGCCGAGACTTCGGTAACTATCGACGGCATCACCGCGGTGATTGATTCGGGGCTTTCCAAGCTCAATTACTATAACCCCAAAACCTACATCCCAAGCCTGGTAGAGGGGCCGGTGTCCAAGGCGTCGGGAAACCAGCGGAAGGGCAGGGCGGGCCGTACCGGAGAAGGAACCTGCTACCGGCTTTACTCCCGCCGGGACTTTGAAAGCCGGCCTCTCTTTACAATGGAAGAAATTTACCGCACGGATCTTTCGGAGGTAGTGCTCCGTATGGCGGATCTGGGGATCAGCGCTTTTGAAGAATTCGACTTTATCTCGCCGCCAAATCGGGACGGGCTTATCGCGGCCATTGAAACCCTGAACCTGCTGGAAGCGCTGGAAAAAGACCGGAGTCTTTCCGCTATCGGGAAGATGATGACCGAGTTCCCCTTGCCTCCCCGTCAGTCCCGGATCATCGTGGAGGCACTGCGGCGTTATCCCCAGGTGACCGGGGAGACGCTCATCGCCGCGGCGTTTCTTTGTACGCAGAGCCCTTACGCGCTGCCTCCGGGGGAAGAGCTTGATGCCCGCCGGGCGCATCACCGTTTCCGCGATCCCGACGGTGACTTTGTGTCCTACATCAAGCTGTTCCGGGCCTATAAGGACGCGCCGCACAAGGGTAGATTCTGTGAAAAAAACTACTTGGATGAAAAAGTCATGGCGGAGATAGCCAATGTTACCGTCCAGCTTGAAGAAACCGTTGCTTCCTTGGGTATGCCGATCCTTTCCGGCGGCCCGGTAGAGGATTACCTCTGCGCGATTGCCACCGGGCTCATCCAATTTGTCTGCGTCCGGGAGGGCAGAGAACTCTACCGCAGCCTTACCGCCGACCGTATCCTCATTCACCCTGGGTCGGTGATGTTCAAGGCCGAACGCGCCGGTATAAATCCCCAGTACATCGTTGCCGGGGAGATCGTGCAAACCAGCAGGATGTACGCGATGTCGGTTTCCCCCTTGTCGCGGGACGCATTGGAGCGGATCAACCCCGGCCTCAGAGCGGCCCTCGGCGGCGGGAATTCCGCCGGAAATTCCGCCGCCGGGGAGGTCTCGAAGCGGCAAAAACAGGACGCCGGCCAGACGGAAATTCCGATTGCCCGTCCGGAAAAGCTCCCCCGGCTGGAAAAACTCTCCCGTCCGGAAAAACTCTCCCGGCTCAGGGATTTTACCAACAATATCAAGATTGGAAGCGAGATCTTTGAAATTCAGACCGTTAAGGGAAAAAAAGTGGTAATGCTGCCCTGGGAGCGGCTTTCAACAATAAAAGACCACATTCCACCGAAAATTCCGTTCACGCAATACAAAAAATTACGGGGTACGATTGTTGTTGACCATACCTATACCCTTCTGGCGGGAGAAAGGCTGCCGTTGATCCTTTCGCTTCTTCCGTTTCTCCGCGTCAATGACGCCCTGGAGCGGACGTGGCCCAGAAAAACCTCCTTCAATTCAGAGAAAGATTTGGAAGCCCTCCTTACGGAACTGCCGGTACTCCTCTGCCCCGCGCTCTGGAAGCGGGAGCAAAAAGAACTGGGGTTTATCTGCCTTTCCACCGATGCCGGGGGTAAATACTGGTTCGGTTGGTCCCGCGGTTTTCATACGGCGCTTAACGAAAGCCTGTCAAGCTTGGAAATCCTCATCGACGAACGGGGCGAAGATATCGACGTGGAACTCAAACCTATCGTGAACCAGACCTACCGGCGGCTTTCGGATCTACTGGGGTCATGCATCAGTTGATTTTTTCCGCTTCCCATAGTACTCTATAGGTATCTTTATGACGAAGAGAGGTAAACACTATGGCGTATAAGATCAGTGAAGAGTGTCTAAACTGTGGTTCTTGCGACAGCGAGTGTCCGGTGGAGGCGATTTCCGAAAAAAACGGACGTCGTTGGATTGATCCGGGAAAATGTCAGGACTGCGGCGCATGCGCCGGAAGCTGTCCCGCCGATGCTATTGCCGCCGAATAGGGCGGTAATGGTTCTATGGCTAGGCAAGGGTTCGCCCTTGCCTTTTTTTGTTACCCGCTCTTTTACCGACGCTATGCGAATAAGAGGAGGCGGAACGGGGATTCTCACCGGTTCACGCCGTTTCCGGTTTCTTTTTTTGTTCCTCTTTCTCGTTCTATCCTTCCCGCTCCGCTCCAATGACGGAGCGGAACCGAGCTTCCCCCGCATTAACCGGTTAAACCAGCGGGAAGATCCGGTTTTCCGGCAGTACCTGGAGGATATGAACTATTTCCGTCAGCATTACCGCCGGATGGACCGAGATGATGAAGAAAATTTAGACAAGGCGAACTCAAGCCCGACGGACGCGGGAATTATGGACGGCTTGACCATCTATACATACGTTCCCCAGAAGGGAGACGACTTCCTCTTTGTGGCGGCCCGGTGCATGATCCCCTTCGGCGCCTTGGCTACCTTGAACCGCCTGGCCAATTCGGACGCGCTGGAAAGCGCCGGGATCCTCCTCATCCCTTCGGTTCCGGGGCTCTTTATCCCTGAAAACCCCGTTAATAACCTAGAACGGCTCCTCGACTCCGGCAGAACAGGGGGCGTGACCGTCGCCATCAACCGTGACGGTTCCCAGGAACGGTTCCGGTTCCTTCCCGGCGAAGATTTCTCTTCTACCGAGCGGGCTTTTTTCCTGAATCCGGGAAGGTTCATTTTCCCGTTGAAGACCTACCGGCTTACCAGCGCTTTTGGTCCCCGGATCAATCCGGTTACCGGGAATCCGCGTAACCACCAGGGGTTGGATCTGGCCGCGCCGCTCGGTACCGATGTCTTCGCCGTCCGGGACGGGGTGGTAGCCGATCAGGGGGAAGACCCCGTGTACGGTAAGTACATCATCCTCCAGCACGCGGATAACTGGGCCAGCCTCTACGGGCATCTGTCCGGCATAAACACGGTCTTGCGGAGCCGCGTACAATCCGGTACGATCATCGGGAAGGTTGGATCTACGGGGCAATCTACGGGGCCCCATCTTCACTTTGAATTGCGGCAGCATGGAATCGCCCAGGATCCCGGTAAATATTTGTTTCAAGAAGGCGGCCGTCGATGAAAAGCAGGTGGTATGCCTGTAGTTTCAGTATCTTTCTTTTTTTAATTCCCCTTTTCATAGAGGCGGAGGCGGTCCGGGTATTCATTACCGGAAACGCGGAAGTCTCCCCGGATAATCCGGGCGGCGTGGCGATTTCCCTTTCCTATACGGACTCGGCGCTGATCCTGCTCGGTAAGGATATCCGCTTTTTCCGGGGGCTCGAACTGGAATTCACCGTGCCCCAGGCGTATCTTTCCCACAGGGGAAGCCTTGCTATCGTCCTCTACGGCGATCTTTCCCGAATCCCCGGTTATGGAACGAGCGATATAGACGCCCGGCAGATCATTCTGGAACCGGTTCCCAACAAGATCCGGTCCGTTTACCAGATACCGCTGCGGACGGGCCACGGTCTGCGGACGTCCCCCTATGTGACGGTCCCTACAGGGATCATCCTTCCGGCGTCGTTTCCCCTCGTTTTCCGGGTGATGCCGGTGATCAAAGGCCTCAGCGAGGAGGTTGAGACCATGCGCTTTACCCTGAACGTCAAGCCTATCTTGAGCGATGAAGGCGCCGTGAAGATACTCCTTCGCTACCCGGATAACTTCCCGGCAAAACCGTTTATCGCGCTCATCGATGATGAGGTGGTTGAGCGGCCCCAGGAAGAACGCCTGCTTCGGGAGGGAGAGCATCACCTGGTAATCATCTCTGATGATTACCGTAACGAGAGCCGCCGCTTCATTGTGGAACGGGGTAAAGTGCTGGAACTGGCGGTTAATCTCCAGGATCCTACCCCGTTGTTGATCTTCGAGTCGCCGGAAAACGCCCTGATCTTTCTGGATAACCAGGCGTTGGGTTCCAATCCAGCCCCTCTCGCCGTAGAACCGGGGATACACGAGGTACGGTTCCAGGTGAGCGATTATGCAGTGATAAGGACGCTTACCGTACAGAAGGGCAAGACGTACCGGGTCTCCCTGGCGGTAAATGTGCTGGTCACCGAAAGCGAATCAACAACCTTGCCCTAAAGCGCCCCCGCGAATGCGGGTTTTTGGGTATTAAACCCTTGCCGTGAATAAAATTTCGCGCAAGATCTATTAAAGAATCCGGGAGGGAAAGCCGATATATAGTATGTTGGATATACAGTTCCCCTCCCAAATCACTGTATGTCCAACATGCCTCAAGGGCAGGCCGGTGTTGAATCGTTTGATTCACATCGGCCTTTTGTTTTTTCAAGACTCGTAATCCGTTGGGCGGTATTTCTCTTTTCGCTTTGTTTCGGGGTTACGTAATTACGGGGGGGGGGGGGGGGAAGCCTGACCGAACGGACAGACCGTGCGTTTTGTTTGCGTCCGGCCTGACTCGAACAGGCTACCTACGGATTCGAAGTCCGTCGCTCTATCCACGTGAGCTACGAACGCATAATCTTAGAAAAGGGTGGATGACCGGGTTCGAACCGGCGACGGCCAGATCCACAATCTGGAACTCTACCACTGAGCTACATCCACCAGGCAAATCGTCTATCCCAACCCGGTTTAATACCGTATCGGGGTACGATAATTACTATGGCAAAAACAGTGCTCATTGTCAAGAGGCTAGGGTAGGGCCAGCGCATATAAATTAATCGGGAGCGGCGGCGAGACCCGAAAAGAAAAGCAGACGTTCCAGGTATTCGTTGGAACAGGCCATTTGTTTCCTCCGCCCGATTCTTCCCAGCCCTGCGCCAAGGCGATGACCGCCGGTATCGTGATGATGATGACCTCGTCCAGGGGGTATCGTTTGTTCCGTTCAACCCGGGGATCCCGTATTACCGATAGATACGCCGTCAATGGGGCGCTATTCGCTTCGTTTCCCTTCCCATTCCTCCTTTATATCAATTTTTACAAATTTTTTATATGCTCTTGCCCTGCCGCCCTGGCCCCGGATACTTGCATCTTTCAACTGTAAGTGGTAGACTTTCATCCGTGAATCAAAGTGACCGCGCCAGTTCTGCCGCCCAGCGCTGAGAGGCGCCTCCCCGGACAGGCGGAACCATTCCGCCCCATGCCGGGAACACTTCTGCAAACTTTCCATACATCCCGTAAACAATTCCGCAGGTTCATCCATTAAAAGAAACCGCCTTCACACTCCCCGGCCTTTCGGTCCGGGGCAGTTCAAGGGGAGCGGGCGTATGTCCGCTCCATATTTCCTGGCCAAGGAGAAAAAAATGGCAAAGAAAAAATTCCTGTTCGGAGAGCTGGCCGCGGCGCTGGCCGTGTCGGTTGCGCTGGCCCTGGCGGGGTGCGCCTCTGACCCCGCCCCGGCACCCGGCGCCCCCACTGCCCTAACCCCAACCCCCACGGGCAGCAGTATCGAGATGGTCTCCATCCCCGGCGGGACGTTCCAGATGGGAAGCCCGGCGAACGAGGCAGACAGGGACAGTGATGAAATCCAGCACAGCGTAACGGTGAGTTCCTTTAACATGGGGAAGTACGAAGTAACACAGGAACAGTACCAGGCGGTGATGGGGAACAATCCGAGTAAATTCAGCGACAGCCCTGCCGATGGCGAAGTACAGGGGAAACGCCCGGTGGAGCAGGTAAGCTGGTACGACGCGATAGTGTTCTGCAACAAACTGAGCATAGAGGAAGGGCTGACGCCTGCGTATGCGGTAAACGGGAGTACGGACCCTTCCGGATGGGGGTCTGAATTTACGCCAACATGGAACAAGGATGCGAACGGGTACCGTTTGCCGACAGAGGCGGAATGGGAGTATGCGTGCCGGGCCGGGACAACTACGGCGTACAACACGGGGGATACGATAAGCGACAGCACCGGCTGGTATTCCAGCAACAGCAGGAGCAAGACCCATGAAGTGGGGAAGAAGCCCACGAACGCCTGGGGCCTGTACGATATGCACGGGAACGTGTGGGAATGGTGCTGGGACTGGTACGGGGACTACAGTAGCGGGTCCCAGACGAATCCGCAGGGACCCTCCTCTGGCTCCTACCGGGTCATACGCGGCGGGTCGTGGGACGGCGGCGGCGGGTACCTGCGTTCCGCCGACCGGAGCAACGACCGCCCGTCGAGCCGGGACTACGGCCTTGGCTTCCGGCTGGTTCGCCCCTGAGCTCTGCGGAGCGGAAAGCCCGCAGAACAAACCGCTTCCCGCAAAGGCGGCGCGCTTTGGCACAGCGCTGGAGCGCCACGCCCTTGCGAAACCATCGGGGGACGCTTTCCTGTTGGTACCCTGGGCACGTCCAAAGGGGCAACCCAAAGGAAGACCGGAAAGCGCCATTTTTTGAGGGAGGCCGGACTCCCGGGCAAATTCATTGATGGACAGGGAAGCAGTTGCCGCAATGCTGGAAGACGGCGATGCTTGGGATTGCATGTACTGCCCGGGCGGTGATCCGCAAAGTGAATCAGTGGAGGGACGCGGCCCGGACCCAGTCCAGCGGACTTTAGTCCGAAAGCACCGCTCAACTTCCTCCGGTTTCAGCATTACCGATAGATACGCCGTCAATGGGGCGCTATTCGTTCCATATCTCTCTATCGGAACTTGAGCTTTTTTTATATGCGCCGGCCCTGATCTCTTGATCTTTTGAAGTTTTCCTTTATACTTCATTTATTATAAGGACTTTGCCAAGGTGGCTCAGTTGGTAGAGCGGCGCACTCGTAATGCGCAGGTCCGGGGTTCGATTCCCCGCCTTGGCTAACATAATTCCTTGTAGGATAAAGAATTAACGAGAGATTGATAGAAGCGTTTTAAAGGCTTAAATTTTAGTATAGCACTCACTATAGCATTTTGGAGGTGAGGAGTGTTCAAAATGCAAACGGACTTGTCCGCTGTAACCCGAAATTCGTACAGTCTCTACAAAAGGGAATCCGGTAACAGGATCATCTGGTATGTCCGGTTCTGGGATGATGAAACCCAGTCCTATTCCAGCGGACGTTCTACCGGGCAAACGACATCGGAAACATAGTTTCCGCAGCAGCAGCCCAGCGGCAGGCGCAAGAATAGCTTACCGAGGGGGCTGCCGGAAGCCAAAAAAAGACCTCAAGGCAGCCAAGAACCGGCTGATTGTCGCCATAGTCAAGTACCTTGAAGATTGCGATGTCATCAAAAAAGGTGAAGTCCACGAAACAGGCGATATAATCAAACTGTTCTATACCCAGGCTACCAATCTGCAAATATCCTCCGGGGAACGGTTTGTGGATTATCTCTCCCGCTTCTGGGATTGGAACGGCGCTAGGGCCAGCGCATTTCAACTGACCAGGGGAAAGAGAACGCCGGGCATAAAACGCTTGAAAGGAATGCCGGCGTGAAAGTATATTTTTGCCCCCCCCATTCGCCGTGGGAGACGGGCTTTAGTCCGCAGGGACGTGCGAAAACACGAATTACTTAATTCGGGATATGCTGGACGGACGGCATAACCGATTTCCTGGATCTGACGCAAAGACGGGTTTCGCAAATTGCGAAAGATTTGAACGACAGGCCGCGCATGACGCTTGACCACAAAACGCCAAAAGAGGTATTATTTAGTTGCGCTCGGAATTGTTGAGTGCCATGTAATTGTATATCGTTCCCGCGCTCATTTTATAATTATACTCCCTTTCCAGCCATTCGGTAATCTCCGAGGGCGGCCATCTCTTCTCCAGTTTCGGCTTGGCCAGTTCCCAGATTTCATCCGTCATCTTTAATTTCGGGCATTGCAGCTTCCTCATGTTCCGCTTATGCGCCTCCCCGGTGAG
>JAIRPG010000050.1 GCA_031257105.1 Treponema sp. | reverse complement strand
CTCCTTCGTTCATTACTATAACATAAAGTGGCATAAAGTAAAGTTACATAAAATAAAATATGAGCGCCGTACCGCTCCCGGCGTCTCCTATGCGTTTATTCGTTCACGCTTGTAGCTTTCACCTCTTTAGATTATCATAAATACATTATGCGCTATTCTCAGATTTTTGTTCCTACCTTGAGGGAAGCTCCCGGAGACGCGGCTATTGCCAGCCATCAGTTGATGTTCCGTACCGGGATGATCCGCAGGCTTGCCAACGGTCTTTTCGCATACCTGCCGGTAGGGCTTCGTTCCTTGCGAAAAGTGGAACGAATCGCCCGGGAAGAGATGGACGCCATCGGTTCCCAGGAGATCAAGCCCACCGTTATGGCCCCCGGCGAACTCTGGAAGGAATCCGGGCGCTGGGAGACCATGGGAGAAGGTCTGCTTCGAGTTAAAAACCGATTAGGCGGGGATTTTGTGGTATCCCCCACAGCGGAGGAAGTTTTTACCGCTTTGATACGGGACGAGCTTTCCAGTTACCGCCAGCTTCCCCTGTCCCTCTACCAAATCAACACCAAGTACCGGGATGAGATCCGCCCCCGGTACGGGGTGATGCGAGGCCGGGAATTCATCATGAAAGACGCCTATTCCTGGCATTGCGACGAGGCAAGCCTGGATAAGACCTATCAGGACATGGGCAAGGCTTACCGGCGCATCTTTAAGCGTTGCGGTCTTTCAGTATTCTCTGTCCGGGCAGATTCGGGAACAATGGGGGGAAGCGGTTCGGAAGAATTTATGGTAGAAAGCGTGATTGGGGACAACACCCTGCTCCTCTGCAAGGACTGTGGCTACGCCGCCAATGTGGAAAAAGCCGGTTGCAAGCCGGATTACCAGGTTCCCGCTTCGCTCAACGCGGCCAAGGCGTTGGCGGATTCAGTTCCTCCTCCGGAGAGGATCGATACGCCGGCGGTAAAAACTATCGAAGAACTTTGCGCCTTCCTCAAGGTCGACGCCAGAAGCTTTATCAAAACCCTCATATATCGGGCGGTAAACGTGGAACTGGACCTTTCTACCGCACCGGGAATGGTTAAGAGCGAAAAACGTCGGGCTCCAAGCGGCGAGACTCACCGCGGTGGAGCGCCGGAAAGCTATGCCGAAGCCTTCTTCGCGGTCTGCGTCCGGGGGGATCTCGATGTGAACGAAGTCAAGCTTGCGTCTATCCTTAAAGCATCGGAGGTTGCTTTGGCGGCGGACACGGATGTGGAACGCTTCACCGGGGCGCCGGTAGGTTTTGCCGGCCCACTGGGGCTCACCACGATCCCTGTAATTGCCGATGAATCGGTGACGGCTATGCATGACGGTATATGCGGCGCTCTGGCAAAGGATCAGCACTACGCCCACGTCGCCTATGGCCGGGATTTCAGTCCTTGGCTGGTAGCGGATGTGCGAGTCGTTAAGTCCGGCGATTGTTGCCCCCTTTGCGGCGGAGAGCTCTACGAGAAGAAAGGCAACGAGTTGGGGCATATCTTCAAGTTGGGGTACAAGTACACCGCATCCATGGGGGTCTCCTATCTGGACGAGAACGGCAAGAACCGTGTCCCTATCATGGGTAGTTACGGCATCGGCATTGACCGCACGTTAGCTTCGATTATCGAGGAACATCACGATGAGCGCGGGATCATCTGGCCCATGACGGTGGCGCCTTACCATGTAATCATCATTCCCATTAAGTATGAAGGAAGCGTCAAAATCGCGGCGGATCAGATCGCCTCCACGCTGGAAAACACCGGCATAGAGGTATTGCTGGACGACCGGAACGAACGACCGGGAGTCAAGTTTAACGATGCGGATCTCCTGGGCATCCCCTGCCGGGTAGTGATAGGAGACAAGAATCTTGCGCTGGACAATCCCCAGGTAGAGGTAAAACACCGGAATGAAAATGACAGCCGCCTGGTACCGCTCAATATGGTTGCCCATGAGTTGACGGCCTTCGTTTATGGAAAGATTACCCAACTCAATTTGTAGCCTTTTTACTCAATCCCGCCACGATTTCTCGTAGTTTCTCTTCGGCGGAAGCGGGCAGGGACAGTGTTTTAAGCCGGGATTTTTCCCCGCTCATAATAATCACGTCCCGTTTAGCGCATCCCAAAAGACCGGCAAAGAAAGAACGCAGCTCGTTGTTAGCCTTGCCGTCTTCGGGAGCCGCCGCAATCCGCAGGCGTAGACGGCCTTCCTGGGGAGCTTGTAGCCCCGACCTGGACGCTCCCGGCTGGATCTTGCAGTCCACCAGTAACGCTCCCCCTCCCCCTCTGATACAATCTTTTGTTTCCATCACACGGTATGGGATTGTACCTGAAAACACGTCAGGGCGCCAACTTTATGAACGGTATCCAGTTCCAAGCGCCCCGAGTACAGTGAAGTATTCCCCCAGGGGAAATATAGGTATCCACCGCGCCGGTTACGCCGGCTATTACCGTGTTCCCCGCTTCCCAGGGAAGGGGGGCGGCAAATGGAGAAGGGCCTATCCAGGGGCCGTCCGCAGGAAGGGGAATGGCAAGCTCTTCCCGAGCCTGAATAACGATCCGCCGGCGGTCAAAACCGGATCGCGCCGTCCGTTCCGCCAGGGATCGCCAGTCAGCCAGCCAGGGATCTTCCCGTATCGCCGCCGGGATACTATCGCTGTTCAGCAGTTCCCGAAAACGGGGCCAGTCAAAGCACTCCCCCCGCCGCAAAGGGGAGATACCGGAATCTTCGGCGCCGGTGGAGTGAGCCGCGTTTAACGCCCGGAAAAAAGAGCCTTCCACCCCTCCCCGCCAACTGAGCCGCAGGAGGGAAGAGGATGCGTCAAAGGGGAAGATCCCCCCGGCTGGACGCATTGCCCCCGGCGCTATGCCGCGTTCCGGCCAGAAAGGATAGGCAAGTACCGGATTGGCGCGTTCCGGGGCGATTTCAATGGCGGGCAGAGCAGCCTCTTCGAGGCTCAGAATCCGTCCGTCCGGGCCCAGCCATTCAATACGCCAGTGCGGAGAACCCAAGGTTTCCTCCCACGCCGAAGGAAGGACAGGCGGATCCAGGCGGTAAACCGGAGGAATAGCCGGTTCACAGGCTGCTGCAAACAGGAGTGGAATCAAAACGGTAATAGTTACCTTCATGCCGTCTCTACGGCAAAGACATGAAGATTGCTTTAATTGTAGCAATGTTGCATACTAAGGATAATGGTTGATTTATCGGAATATCAAAAACAGCTATCCGAGGCATTGAACAATCGGCGGGATTGGCTGGAACGGACAGAATTACCCAAGTTAAAAGATGAATTCAGGACGTTCCATACCGCTTTTTATTCCCTCTACGCTCAATTGTTAAAGCGGAAACTGATTAAGGAAGATCCGTACAAACAGGAAGCGAAGATTGTGGACATTGAAGTGCCCGAAATCGGCCCCTTCAACGAAACGGATCGGCAGGAACAACTCAGCCTACGGCTTTCTCATTTTGATAATCAATTGGATTTTCTGGTTAACTTCTATCAGTTTAGCCTTGAATACATGGGGCTAGATAAGATTAAGCGTATCCTCGGACTGGTGAAGTATGTTGATTGGGTGCGTTTCAGTCCCGACGCCAACGCTACTCCCAACACCAGAGCGCTGGTTGAACTGATGAATCAGACCAAAAACGGGGCGGATCAACTTTCCATGACGCTTATCAGCGACGCCCTCCTCAATTTGAGCAAATCCACCGGTTCGATCATGGGTTATCTGAAGGAAGTGACTGATTTCAACCGGGAAAGCTATAAACTGGATTTGCGGACAAAGACGACCTCCGGTATGGCGCTTCCGGAAGCCGCCCAACTCGCCCAGATAAAGAAGAAGTTCGCCGCCGCCGCGCCGGGTAAGCCTTTCTACCCCGATCTGGCGGAAGAGGTTATCCGGGAGGATTACTCAAAAAGCGGACCCGCTTTGCGGGAAAAAGTTCTCAAACTGCTCGCTATGCCGGAAGTCAAGCCCAAGGTTACTAAAACGGCGATACCCTTTAAGGCCATCCTCATTGACGGGCTTTACGCCGCCGGTTCGGTAGGGGCGATTCTGGAGGAAATAATACCTAAACTTGAAGAGAACCATAATCTCATGCAAAACCGGCAAGCGGGTATCTGGGAAAAGCTCAAAAAAGTCCTGTGGCAAATGATGAACAAAGAGCCCGATCCGGTGATCTACGAGGTGGAATACATTGATTCCAACAAGGGAGTTCCGCTGCGGGAGAAAGTGAATTACAACCGGTTCCAAGAAGAACTGGAAAAGAAGAGCAAGACCCTGTCAAACATTACCCCTCGGAGCGGCGCCGTTGCCAAAATGGAAGCAATGGCGGAGACTCAGTTGGAGAGCATCCTGGAACGGTACATTCGAGAAATTCAGGGCTTACACAAGCTCCTCTCCGCCCTGGATGATTTTTTTAAGTCAGCGGTGGATCAACTGGATCGGAGCAAGGTAAAAGGCATTAAGCCGGAATTGGCTACAATTAAAAACGCCATGATCAAGGCAAACCAGAAGCGGTACGAGTACACCGCTCAAAGGGAAGAAGAAGAGCAACTGAGGCGGTTGGGGATAACTACAAACGGTTAAAGAAGCGCTTATTTCGGGCTCCGGCGCCGAATTACAGCGCTGCCCGTGTGGTAAAAAAGGCGGTACGATGATGAAAGCAAACGGAGGTTCATTCGTGAACGGATTCGGCATACGATTTGCGGCGGTTTTGTTATCAGGGATGCTGGTATGCGCTTGCGTGGGGAGTCCCCAGGCGCATACCGGGGAAGAGAACGAACCGCAGACTCTTGAAGAGAACGAGCTTCCCCAGGCGAGAGCGCGGCCCGGCGCTCAGAACCGGACGGAACTTACCGTCGTTTTTACCACCAGCGAAGTAGAACTGGATTTCCGAAAATCCTTCCTTGTCAACGAGGCGGAACTCTTTACCGCCCTCTACGAAGGCCTTTTTTCCTATCACCCCTATACCATGGAACCAGTTAGAGCCTTGGCCGAAAGCTGGAAGGTTTCGGAGGATAAGAAACAGTGGACGTTTACTATCCGGGAAAACGCCCGGTACTGGAACGGCGACCCGGTAAAAGCGGGAGATTTTCAGGCCGCCTGGCTTTCCCTGCTGTCCCCGAACCGGGACTCTCCCTATTCTTCCCTTTTTGACATTATCGAGGGGGCCAGGGACTTCCGGCTGGGAAAACTCCGGGACAAGACAAAAGTGGGGGTTAGCGCGGTAGATGATAGAACGCTCGTGGTGCGCCTCAATTCTCCGGCGTCTTTCTTCCCGAGTATGTTGTGCCACCATTCTTTCAGCCCCGTCCATCCTTCGATGCTGGACAAAGAAGACTGGTCGGCAGCGCCGCCGATCTCCAACGGCCCCTTCTATGTTACCCAAAACAGCAAAGGCATCTTAACGCTGGAAAAAAACGCTCACTATTGGGATGCTTCCCAGGTAGCGCTGTCAAAGCTCACCTTTCGCCTTGTTGATGACGAAGAGGACGCCGCCGCGTTATGGAATTCCGGAGAGGCCCGGTGGATTTCCGGGGGGCTTAATTTTGACGCGCTCACCGACCGGAGCGGTATAGTGGTAAATACCATGTTTGCCACGCACTACTACTTTATCCGATCGGTCAACAAGCCCTGGCAGGATAACCGTCTCAGGCGGGCGCTCTCTCTGGCTTTGCCCTGGGACAAACTCCGGGAAGGCCACTACCAACCCGCGAAGACCCTTATCTATCCGCTGTCGGGGTATCCAAAACTAGAGGGACTGGAAACAACCGATCTACAGGAGGCCAGGCGGCTCCTTACCGAGGCGGGCTATCCCGGCGGCAAGGGATTACCGGAACTGAAAATCAGGCTGAGCCCTTCCGAGGAGGCCGCGCGGGTGGGAGGCATCATGGCCGCCGCATGGATACAAGAGCTGGGGCTTTCGGTCAAGATTGATGTGGTTCCCTATGGGAACTATTTTCAGGCCCTCAAGAGGAATGATTACGACGTCGGTTTTTCCACCTGGATCGGCGACTTCGCGGATCCCTATACCTTCCTCCAGATGTGGCGCCGGGATTCAAACCTGAACGATGCCCGGTACAGCGATGATGAGTTTGAGGCGCTGCTAGATAAATCTATGACCGAAGAAGGGCAGAAGCGGTGGGAAACCTTAGCCCAGGCGGAAAAGATACTCCTTGATCGGGGAACGGTGCTGCCCATTTCCTATAGTCCCGCGTTCAACATTATCGACACAGAAGAACTCGATGGCTGGTTCCCTAACGCGCTGGACATCCATCCCCTTAAATATCTGTCTTATAAACAGCTTCAGCCGCTGCCAGGGGTGGTTTTGCTCAGTCCTTTTTGGTATAATAAGGGATAATGAGTATAGTGGCCACAGATTTTCAAGTTGATCAAAAGGTCGTGTATCCCAGCCAAGGTGTAGGCATTATTGTTTCTATACAAGAAAAGGAATTTAAGAGTCAGAAGGTTCCTTACTATGTTATTTATCTTGAAGTATCGGATATGACGATCATGGTGCCGGTTGACAAGGCGGACAGTTTAGGTATCCGGGCTATTGTTCCTCATGAAGAGGCGGAGCGGGCGCTGGAACTCATCGGTGAAGATTTTGAACCTATACCATCAGATTGGAAACTCCGGTATCAGATGAATCTGGATCTGCTTAAAAAAGGGAGCGTCACAGACATCGCTACTATCGTGCGATCCCTCTACCATCGGAGTAAAGTTAAAGAACTACCCATCCTCGAACGGAAACTCTACGATTCGGCCTTGAAACTGCTGGAAGACGAAGTTTCCTTCTCTTTGGAAAAGCCTAAAGAAGAAGTAGAGACCATGATTTTTGCCCGGTTGGAGGCTCAGTAAGCCGTTCCATGGAAACCTCCATTGCCGTAATCGTTACCGCGGCAGGTTCGTCCAGCCGAATGGGGGGCATCAAGAAAGAATATTGCCGGCTGCCGGAACAGAAAAAGACGCTGTCCGGCCTCACCGTTTTAGGCGCGGCGGTTTCCGCGTTCAGAGGATTCCCGCATATACACCGGCTGGTGATCACCGTCCCCGCCGAAGAGAGAGGGGGAGAACAGACCGCCCGGGCCTGCCTGCCTCCGGAATTTCTGGAAGCCTCCGCGCATCCAACTATTCGCTTCGTTGCCGGCGGCAAGACTCGCCGGGCGTCTGTGCACTGCGGGCTGTCCCTGCTGGCTTCCGATAATCCCGGCTTTGTATTGATCCATGACGGCGCCCGCCCCTGGGTAAGCCGTCTTCTGATTGAGCGGCTCATTGACGCGGTACAAAAACACCGGGCGGTTCTGCCCCTGCTCCCCTTGACGGACACCCCAAAAGAAGTTGACGATTCCGGCTTCGTGGCAAGGCACCTCAAGCGGAACCGAGTCGCCGCGGCCCAGACTCCCCAGGCGTTTGCCTTTCCGGCGATTCTGGAGGCCCACGAAAGGGCGGCGGAGCGAGAGCGGCTTTCCGGCGTAGAATACACCGATGACGCCGAGATCTGGAGCGAATTCTTTGGCCCGGTGGCCTTTATTTCCGGCGAGCCGGAGAACCGGAAGATCACCTTTCCGGAAGATTTATCATGATCCGTATTGGGCTGGGGCGGGATCTGCACCGCTTGGTTTCCGGCAGACCTTTTCTGTTGGGCGGCGTAAAACTCCCCTCCGAACAGGGAGAACTGGGACATTCCGATGGAGACGTTTTGATCCATGCTATTATCGACGCGCTCTTGGGAGCCATAGGGCTTGGGGATATTGGAGAGCTGTTCCCTCCTTCCGACCCCGCCTGGGAACACGCCGATTCCCGGGAATTACTGAAAATCGCCTCCACCCGGGTATTTATGGCGGGCTGGCGTCTGGTAAACGTGGACTGTGTGGTAACCTGCGAGCAGCCAAAGATCCTTCCCCACCGGGAAGCTATCCGGCAATCTCTGGCGGAGATACTGCGTATACCGGTGGAGACCATCTTTGTCAAAGGGAAAACCAACGAAGGCATGGACGCCCTTGGGCGGGGAGCGGCGGTGGAGGCATTGGCTTTGGCGTTGCTGGAACGCATACCGGAAAAATATGAAAACCCATAAAGCGCGGGAAGCTGAAACGCCCGATTGGGACGCGCTCGTAGCGATTTTGGAAAGCTGGCGGGAGATGCTTGCCCCGGATAACAAGACCACCCTCGAAATCGTTGGGACGGAGCCTTCGGTAACCACCATTGCGGAGCAATACCATCGGGATGCTTGGGCCGTTCTGGTCTCCACCATATTAAGTCTCCGTACCAAGGACGAGGTAACCATGCTCGCTTCCCGGCGGGTATTGGCCAAAGCGCCAAATCCGGCGGCTCTTCTGGAAGTCTCCGAGGAAGAACTTGCCGCGCTGGCTTATCCCGCCGGTTTTTACAAGACCAAAGCGGCGACCCTGCGGAAAATTGCCGTCATTCTCATACAGGAACACCACGGGCGCGTTCCGGCGGATATGGACGCCCTCCTCGCGCTGCCCGGCGTGGGCCGGAAAACCGCGAATCTGGTACTCATCGAAGCCTTTGATATGGATGGAATCTGCGTGGATGTCCATGTGCACCGGATTAGCAACCGCCTGGGGATTCTAGGCCCCCAAGGGTCCCGCGATCCGGGTGAAACTGAAGCTATCCTTCGCCGGATTCTCCCCCGCAAATATTGGAAACGGATTAATTCCCTCCTCGTCCTTTACGGCCAGCGGATATGCCGGCCAATCAGCCCCTTCTGCTCCCGGTGCGCCATCAGTCCTTTCTGCGGACATCACGGCGTAGGAAAAACCCGCTAATAGGCGGCCCTCCTCCGCTCATTTCCTTCAAAACGTCATTCCCGCAGTCATTGCGTATTGTCAGACGTTTTTATCCACATTAGACTTGTCATACGAAACAGGAAATTGATTGATGATTGATGATAGAGATAACCGCCCCGGCGGAGAAGCGGCTTCCGGAGAAGCGGCTTCTATACTGAATGTCTGTCGAGCGGAACTGGCTAAACGGGTGGTAGGCCAGGGAGAGATGATCGACGGGCTTCTTACGGCGCTGATAGCGGGGGGGCATATTCTGCTTGAAGGGGTACCGGGGCTGGCCAAGACCTTAGCGGTGAAGAGTTTGGCGGAGATCACGGGGCTTCTCTTTAAGCGTATTCAGTTTACCCCCGATCTGCTTCCCGCGGATCTTACCGGAACCCTGATCTGGGATCAGTCTACCGGGAAGTTTGCCGTACGCCGGGGGCCGGTATTTGCCAACGTGATCCTAGCTGACGAGATCAACCGGGCTCCCGCCAAGGCACAGTCCGCCCTCTTGGAGGCTATGGAGGAGCGGCAGGTAACCATAGGGCAACATTCATATATTTTGCCGGAACCTTTTTTCGTCCTAGCCACTCAAAATCCCATTGAACATGAGGGGACCTATGCTTTACCGGAGGCCCAACTGGACCGGTTTCTTCTCAAGCTCAAGATAGCCTACCCCAGTCCTCAAGAAGAGATCGCTATTCTTGAGCGGGAAGTTCCAAAGGGGCCTCAATCCACGCGGGAAGACCGGAGCCCAGGAAGGCAACCGCTGGAAACCGTCCTGGGAATACCGGCGCTGGGGGTTTTGCGGCAAGCCGCCTTTCAGGTACGGATCGATCAGCGGATCATGGCGTATATCGTATCCCTGGTAGGGGCAAGCAGGCCCGCCGGTTCCGGTGGAGAAGGCCGGGCTTCCGGCAAAGATGGATTTTATCGTTATATCGCGTTCGGCGCGTCGCCCCGGGCTTCTATTGCATTGTGCCGTTGTTCTCGGATCCACGCCCTTTTCCAGGGGAGGGATTTTGTGAGCCCCGAAGATGTCAAGGCCGCCGCGTTACCGGTATTGCGGCACCGGCTGATGCTCTCCTATGAAGCCGAGGCGGACGGTCTCGATACCGATGCGGTTATTTCCCGGATTCTCTCCTTAGTCCCCCTGCCCTGACGAGGAACCTCTTTATGGATCGTCATGAACTTTTAAGGCGGATCACCACCTTTCCCCTGGCGGCGCGGGATCTGGCGGAGGATCTCCTTTCCGGGGATTTCCGCTCGATCTTTCGAGGAGAGGGGATAGAGTTTGATGAGGTCAGGCATTACGAAATCGGCGATGATGTCCGTTCTATCGACTGGAATGTCAGCGCGCGGTTTGGTACGCCCTATGTGAAGCTCTACCGGGAGGAACGGGAACTGACCGTCTGCATTGTGCTGGATGAGTCCCCGTCTATGCGCGCCTTGTGCAGCGGCGGGACGGACGATTCCGCATCTTCATCCGTACTTCCCAACCGGTACGAGCAGGCGGTTCTGGCAGCCGCCCTGACCGCTTTTTCGGCGGAACGGGCCGGTCAGCGGGTGGGCGCGGTGTTTTTTGACCGGGATATAAGCCATGTATTCAGCCCTCGGAAGGGGCGTTCACACATCATGGCGATCCTTGGCGCGGCGCTGAACCCGCCGGTATACGCGCTCGATGGGTATACCGAATCGCGGGCTGGGAGCAACCTGGGAGCCGCCCTTTCCGGCGCAGGCCGGCTTCTGAAGCGCCGGAGCCTCGTGGTGATCATTTCGGACTTCCTTTCCGTGAATTGGGAACGGGAACTGGGGGATCTTTCCCGAAAACATGATGTTATCGCTATCCGTGTGGGCGATCCCCTGGATACGGATCTGCTCAAAGGAGGCCTTCTGACCCTGCGGGATCCTGAAACGGGGCTTTCCATACGGGCACCCACCACCTTCGCCTCCCTCCGTTCCGCCTGGGTCGAGTGGCATGAAGACCGGGGACGTTCCTGGCAGGCCATTTGCCGCCGGGCCGGAGCCGCGACTTTGGAGTTGTCCACCGCCGAGGGAGCGCCCCAAGCGCTGCGGCGGTTCTTCGGCAGGAGGCGCCGGTGAAGTTCCTCGGCGTCATAACGATGCTCGTCTGCCTTACCGGAAACGGCGCCGCCCAGACGGAAGACGCCCCGTACCTTATCCCCCAGACCGTCTTTGTTGGAGATGAGGGCCGGCTGGTGGTTCCTCTGGGTTCCTCCTATGCGGGGTTTAAGCCGGAAGTCTTGGAAGGCGGCGCGCTTGCGGCGGTCTTCCCGGAACTCCAGTCGGACGCCGCTTTACGGCGGGATATGACCGTCACCAGGGTTGAGCTAGAAAACCGGGGAAGCCCCCGGCTTCTCATCGACTTTAAGGCATATACTCCGGGAATTCTGCGTTTCCCCCCGGTTATGATAGGTTCTTCCCCTATATCCGGTTTAGAAGTGACCATTGCTTCCATCCTGGACGCCGGGGATGATTCGAGGATACTGTCCCCGCCCGCTTCTCCTCTGGCGGCGCCGGGAACCATGGGGCTCATCTACGGTTCGGTGGCGCTTATCTTGCTGCTGCTCTTAGGCGTCGCCGGAGGGGGAATATGGGGAATTCCGGGTCTGCGGGCATATCGGGAACGGCTCATCCGGCTAAGGCGCATGAGGCGCATAGGGAAGATCCGGCGCGGCATCCTAGCCGGCCTTACCGGGAATGTTTCGGGCGGGGAAGAAGAGGCTCTGGCCCGTTTTTCCGCCGAATTCCGGGACTTTCTGGTTTTTTTTACGGGGATGAATTGCCGGGCCATGGTTCCCGCTGAATTTCTCCACCTTCCCGCGCTTTCTGAGGAAGGCGCCGATCCGCTGACCGGGCGGTTCCTCTGCGAATTGTTTCGCCGCTGGGATACCCTCCGTTTCCGGGGCGGCGCGATAGTCCGTGAGTCGGCGCTGGAGCTTTTTGAGGAAGTCCGTATTTTTATCGAAGCCCTGGAGCGGGCTGAAAGGGAGGCCCCGCTGGGGCGGCGCTATGAACATAGGGTTTGAACGTCCCCTCCTTATTCCCCTGGGCTTTATCATTATTGCCTTGCTGATCTTCCTTTCCCGGTTCCTAAAAGACGCGCTTACCCTAGATATTCCCTTGGGGCCGCCGGGAGGCTCTCCCTTCAAACCGCCTTTCAACCTGGATGTTCTCTCCCGAATCCTCACGACGTTGGAATTCCTGGGGGTTTTTCTCCTCATCGGCGCGGCGGCGGGGCCGCACCTCCTTTCCCAGGAAGCGGTATGGCTAAGCCGGGGGGCGGACATCCTCTTTGTGCTGGACATCAGCCCCAGTATGGCGGGGCTCGATATGGATGGCCGCAGCCGTTTTGACGCCGCCCGAAAACTAATCCTAGACTTTGCCGCTTCCAGGCCCTCGGATGCCCTGGGGCTTGTAGCGCTGGGCAGTGACGCCGCCCTTCTAACGCCTCCCACCGTTGACCGCCGCGCTTTCTTAACCCGTCTTGAGTCTCTGCGGATCGGCGAGTTAGGAGACGGTACCGCCCTGGGGCTCGGCCTTGCCACCGCCGCCCTGCATCTCCGCAATTCAACCGCTTCCCGCCGGGCTGCCGTCTTGATCACCGATGGGGAGAATAACGCCGGGGCGGTACACCCAGAGAGCGCTGCGGGAGTTCTGGCGGATCTGGGAATCTCCCTCTGGGTTATCGGCGTTGGTTCTTCAGGCGAGGTGGCCATTGATTATGTCGACCCCCTGACGAAGATTCGCAGAACCGGTTCTTTTGAATCCCGCTTCGACTCAGGCGGGCTTAAAGCCATTGCCCGGAAAGCGGGAGGCGTCTATATCGCGGCTTCTTCCGGGGCCGCCTTTGCCGGGGCTTTTGGCCGTATCGACCAGGAAGAG
Source organism: Treponema sp. (assembly GCA_031257105.1). Lineage (GTDB taxonomy): Bacteria > Spirochaetota > Spirochaetia > Treponematales > Breznakiellaceae > JAIRPG01. Next base: position 11,211 of record JAIRPG010000050.1, on the reverse strand, counting down.
ATCATCGTCCGCCGTCAAGGCGCGGTAACCCACCGGCGGCCCATCCACGTTCCCCTTATCATCATCGCCCTCTTTCTGCTCTGCGTTCCCCGCTTTATCCGGCGGGGTATTCTGGGGGCGCTCCTGTGATACACTTTCAGAATCCCGAACGCCTGTACTTTCTGGCCGCCCTCGTTCCCCTGGGCATTGCGTCCGTCTTCCGCTACGGCGGCTTAAAGCGGCTTCTCAGGTTTTTTCCGCCAAGCCGCCGGGCGCCGGCAGAGAAACTCCGGTTCCGTTACGCGGTTTCCGCTGTTTTTTTCCTGCTGTTTCTGGGCTGCCTTATCATCGCCCTGGCGGAGCCTCAATGGGGCAGCCGGCTGGTGAACGAATCCCGCCGGGATGCGGAACTGGTTTTCGCCCTGGATGTTTCCCTCAGTATGGACGTGCGAGATGCGGGACCGCCGGACGCTCCCGTTTCCCGGTTAGAACAAGGGGCGGCTTTGGCCCGGAACTTGGCGGCTGCTCTACCGGGAACCCGCTTCGGCATTGCTATCGGTAAAGGCTCAGGTATCCTCGCCCTTCCCCTGACGGATGATTCCGACGCCGCGTTGTCCTTTCTTGGAGGGATCTCGTCGTCCCTTATCTCCGGCAGTGGAACCAACCTGGAATCATTGATAGACGCCGCCGCCGGAGCCTTTAGCGATGCGTTCCCCTCCCGGCGGCAGATCCTTCTCCTTTCCGATGGGGAAGCTCTTTCCGGCTCCTTTTCCGCCGCAGTGGAGCGAGCGCTGGAAGCGAATATAACGATCAGCGCCGTGGGCCTGGGTACGGTCGAAGGAGGCTCGCCCCCGGGCATGGAATCGGGCGGCATCGTAAGCCGTCTCCAGCCGGAAGCCTTGCGAAGCGCCGCAGGACGCGCCAAGGGGCTCTACCTCGATGGAAACGGCGATCTGGTACTGGCCCGGCTTGTGGAATACTTTTCTGAATCTCCGGCGGGAAATCTTCCCGTTGGAGCAACTTCCCGCCGGGAACCTCAAGATCAATGGCATATCTTTGTGCTGGCAGCCCTGGCCGCCTTGGGAATCGCCGGGGCAGCCGGGAAGGAATGGCAAGGAGCAAAGCCGGTACTCGTCAGTCTGGCGGCGTTGTTCTTGCTGGGGTCTTGTTCTCAGGCGCGGGGGAAACTGCTCCTTATGGAAGGAAGTTTTTTCAACGCCCGGAATCACTATGCGGAGGCGATTGCCGCATACCTCAATGCTCAGGCGTTCAACGAGACTACCCCGTATGCGGAATACGGCCTGGGCTGCGTCTACCTCGCCATGAATGAGGACGCGGCGGCGCTGAAACGGTTCTCCGCTGCGGAAGAAGCCTTGTCCAGACTCAAATCGGGGAAGCATACGGAACTTATGTACCGGATCCGGTATAACAGCGGGATCATTCACTTTCAGAACGGCGACTTTGAAGCTGCGGCGGATCGGTTCAGGCGGGCATTAGATGTCGGCGGCGGCAAAATCGAAGCCAAACGGAACCTGGAGTTAAGCCTCCTCTCTATGCAAGCGGGAAAACAAAACGCCGCCGCTCCAACGGTAGAAGGAGAAAATACCGGGGGAGGGCATGAAGTCCTTTTTGATTACCTCCGGCGAAAGGAGCAGGAACGATGGAAAAGCAGGGAATGGGCCGGAACCGTGGATACGCCGGGCCTCGATTACTAGAGAGGTTGCTACTCAGCAATTTCAATTTTCGAGTAACGCTCCTAAAGCGCCCTCTGCCGTTGGTCTGTGGGGCGCTGCTCCTCCAGGCGCTTTTCCAGGCCGGGCCGATCTATCCCCAAGAAGCCGATAATTCGCTGATCCTTTCGGTGGAAACAGCGCCGGAGGATCCTCAATCGGGCCTTCCCTGGATAGTGACGCTCCTGGTGGATCATCCCGCTCCGGCGCAGGTTCAGATAACGCTGCCGGAACTGCCTCCTTCGCTCTTCTTGGAATCTATCCGTACCGGCGGCAGGATTTTAGACCGGTATGACGGTTCCGTACCGATCCGCTGCACGCAGGTGGAACTGCGGTTTATCCCCTTGCGCGCAGGCCCCGCCGCGCTCCCCCCCGTTATGGTGAGCGTTCCCGATGACGACGCCGCTAACAGCGCCGCTTTTTCGGAATGGCTGAGGATCTCCGTGGGAGGCGCCGCCGTCTCTCACTATGCCCGGCTCGTATGGGAAGGCGTACCAACCGCTCTTAAACTCGGTGAGAAGGCGGAATTCACGCTTCGCATGATCCCCCCTTCTCTGGACGCTCTCCCGGAGTTTCATCCTGAGGTTCCAGAAAACGCCCTGCTGGAAGAGATTCCCGTAAGCGATGCTGAAAAAGCCGGCGGGGCGTTCCTTAAACTACGGCTCTTCCCCCTGAACGGGCCGGAATTGTCATACCATGCCCAGTCCCTTCTCTGGGAAGGCGTAAAACTGGAAATCCCCGGCTGGCGTATCCGTGTACTCCCCGGGGAAAAAAAACCGCTTCCTCCGGAGGAACCTCGTTCCACGATAGAGTCCCCTCGCGCCGATAAAGCCCCTCCGCCCTTTCCGCCTTTTCCGGATGCTGCGGTATTCGGGGCGTCAGCCGGTATATATACGAAAACCCTGGATGAAGCCCGGCGATTGTGGAACAACGGTTCACCGGCGGAGGCGTTGGCCCGGCTGCGGCAGGTTGAGCGGGATTCTCTGACGGGCTGGAACCTGGCGCGCCCCCGCCGAATCGCCGAGGATGCCCTTGGAATCGGCGCAACCGAAGATGAACGGTGGAAACCGCGTTTTCTGTTTTTCGCGCTGGCGGCAGGAGGTTTTATCCTTCCTGTTCTGGCAATTCTGGTTTTCCTTCTTCGTCATGCTTGGAGAAAAAAATCAGTAACCTCGCGCCGTCCTTGGGGTTATAGGGTTGTAGTGGCGGCGACGCTGATCCTGTTAGGCGCGGCAATGCTGCTGGGGATCGGAAATGGCAGGCAAAGGATAGCGCGGGAAACCGGCGCGTACCGGATGCCGGAGCTCCAAGAACCGGTCTTCATCTTTCGGGAGGGAGAGCCTGTGCAGATCCGGTCTCAAGCGGAGACGTGGGTATATGTGGAATCCTTTGACGGCAGGACGGGATGGGTTCCCCAGGATAAGCTCATCTCCTATTGACAAGGAAGGAAACGGTGGATTTTGGAGATATTCTGGATGCCTGGGATAGGCAGACCGCCCGGACCGCCAAGAAAAAACGGAGCGCCGGAACGGCGCCGGCAGCCGACCCGCTTGTTTTCAAGAAGGAAGAAGATCCCCTTACGGTTTGGCTTCGGTTGAACGATGTGGTAGACAAAGACGCCTCTTCCGGTTGCTCCGTATCCGGCGCTGAAGAGGAAGAGCGTCCGGGGGATCGCCGCCGCAGACTCCTTAACAAAAAGCCGGATGGGATCTTGGATCTGCACGGCCTTACCAGAGATGAAGCCTGGAATGCCCTAGACGTATTTTTTGAAGACAGTCGCCGTCAAGGTTTTGAGAAAATATTCCTGGTACACGGCAAGGGCATCCACTCAGACGGAGAAGCGGTGCTGAAACGAATTGTTCGGGAATATATAGAACGCTGTCCTTTTGCCGGTGAAAGTGGAACGGCCTCCCATAACTATGGAGGAAGCGGCGTTACGTGGGTGCTGTTAAAATCAACAAAGAGATAGGAAAAAATTACCGTTCCCGGTAGATGATACGTCCCCGGCTTAGATCGTATGGAGAAAGGGCGATCTTCACCCGATCTCCAGGGACAATACGAATATAGTGCTTACGCATTTTGCCTGAAAGGTGGGCTAATATGAGGTGTCCGTTCTGGTTATCAAGCTCAACTCTGAACATCGTGTTGGGCAACGCTTCCCGGACAACTCCTTCAACCTCGATTGCTTCTTCTTTAGCCACAGTAACTCCTAGGGCTATCTTAAAGAAAGCCTTTACCGCTGTCAATACCCCGAAAATGCGCCTCTATTTTTTCCGTTTTTTCCGTGCCGCTTCAAGACATTCCCGTTTGAAGACCACTACCGAAAGTCCCCGGTATTCGATCTCTTTTCGTAGTCTGGCGGCGTTTTCTTCAATAAACTGCTTCTTTGCTTCTAGTTCCAGTATATGTTCCGGCGCAACTCCGATTCCCAGGATCAGTTCGCGCAGCCGGGAAGAGGGAAGGATCGTGTCCTGGCAGCCGGTCATGGCCACAATGGCGTTGTCTAAAATAACTACCGTCATGGGGATGTCCGCCGCCGCCGCATCGATAAGGCCCGGAATTCCTGAATGGAGAAAGGTAGAGTCGCCGATCACCGCCACCGTGTAGGGAAGGCCCGCGTCTGAAGCGCCTTTGGCCATACCGACCGAAGCGCCCATGCAGACAATACTCTCCGGTACGGAATAGGGGGGCTGAGCGCCCAGGGAATAACAGCCGATGTCGGAGTTGACCGCTACGGAAGCCGGATCCAACCCGGACAGGGCTTGCTTGATGGTTTCGTAGCTGTCGCCGTGAGGGCAGCCGGCGCAGAGCTGGGGCGGTCTTCCTGGAAGCGCGGAAATATCTACCGCCGGACGCCGGGTTTGTCCGCCGCTCAGAACGGATTCCGCGCCGATCGCCGAAGGCCGACGGGGAAGTCCCAGACTCAGGCGCGTGTTATCGGGATCAAGCTCGCCGGTACGGGGTACCGTGCCGTCCAGTTTTCCTAAAACGGTTAGGCCCTGGGGCAGAATACCCCGGAGCCGTTCCTCAATGAAGGGTTGTCCTTCTTCTATGATCAGTACCTGCCGGGCCTTTTCGCAGAGCCGCCTGATGGAAGCTCTGGGAAGCGGGTAAGCGCCGATGTGGAGACGAACCGGCGCTTTTCCCTGCCGGGCGGCGGTGAGATCCGCCAGGTTTTCCTCGTAATAATTCCCCCCCAGACCGGCAGTGATCACGGCAAAGCTTTCGTCCCATTCCGCCGCGCCGTCTTTACCGGCGGTTTGCGGTTCCAGCTTGTTGGCTTGGTGGCTACACGCCCATTCCTCTAGAGCCGGCTGTTTTGCGATAAGGTCGCGATAGTTCCGCCGGGCAAAAGCAGGCAGGAGCATCCAGCGGCTCTTATCTTCCGCCTTGGATAAAGGATTCTGCGGAACCCGCGAATTCTGACATTGGGGAAGCTCTTCGGACAAACGGATCTCCGCCCTGGCGTGGGAGAGCCTTGTCGTCAGGCGCAGGAGTACCGGCGTCTGGAAGCGTTCGGAAACATCGAAGGCTTCCCTGGTCATGTCATATACCTCTTGCTGGTTCCGAGGTTCCAGGCACGGAATCAGCGCAAAAGCGGCGTAAAAGCGCGAGTCCTGCTCGTTTTGAGAGCTATGCATTCCCGGATCATCCGCCACCGCTACCACCAGCCCTCCCTTGATCCCCAGCAGGCTGCCGTTGATAAAGGGGTCAGAGGCCACATTGAGGCCCACATGCTTCATGGTCACCAGGGAGCGCCTTCCCGAAAAGCTCACCCCCAACGCGGCCTCCAACGCGGTCTTTTCGTTGGCGCACCACCGGGAAACAGGCCCGCCCTTCTCGTATTCGGCGATAAGGTATTCCAGAATTTCCGTAGAAGGGGTGCCCGGATAACCATAAGACGCGCTTATCCCGGCGTGAAGCGCCCCCAAAGCCGCCGCTTCGTCTCCCAGAAGGGTAAGACGAACACTCGTGTTGTCGTAACTCATAGATGAAAGTACTTTATCAGCAACAGAGGACTTATTCCAGCCTCCGGGCGAAAAATCAACGGCCTTGTTTCATCCCCGCGAACATTTTTAAGCCCAAAAGAACCGCGGCCAAAGCGGTTAATATATCCGCGAGCGGCTGGGAATACATAAAACCTTCAAATTGCCAGATGTGATTCAAAATAAAAAGCAGCGGCAGGTAGAACAGGCATTGTCTTCCCAGAGAGACGATAGTTGAAAGCACCGGTTTTCCCAACGCCTGAAACGTTACCATTAACGTCATCTGGATTCCCATAACCGGCAGACCTATCAGAAAGGCGCGCATAAATTTCCAGCCCGCGTCGATAGTCGCGCTGTCGCTGATAAAAAGCCCTATCAAGGGTTTGCCGAATAACGCGAAAACACCTGAAAAAAACAGGGCCAGCGCCGTACTAAAAAGCAGCGTTACCCGAAATCCCGATGTAAGGCGGCGAAAATTTTTTGCGCCGTAATTAAAACCCGCGAAGGGCTGATACCCCATTGCCAGCGCCATGATGAGCATAAAACTGATGCTTTCCACCCGCAGGGTAACGCCTTTCCCCGCGATAACAAAGTCCCCATAACTTGCGGCAATACGGTTGGAAAACGCGGCGGAAAAACTCATCACCATGCTTGAGATCGCCGAAGGAAGGCCGATTTTCAAAATTTCCGCGTAAACCTCCGTGGACGGCTTAAAGGCTCGGGGGCTTATAGAAAGAAAGCTTTTTTCAGATAAGACATGCAGCACAAGGAAGAGCGCCGAAGCGGCGCCTCCTATAATGGTAGCCCAAGCCGCGCCTGCGGCGCCCCATCCCAAAACCAAAATAAAGACCGGATCAAGGATTACGTTTAATACGATGCCGATTAACATTCCGTACATGGCGGTATTAGTCGCGCCTTCGGACCGGATTTGTCCTGAGAGAGAAATATTTATCAGAGAGACAACGGTGAAGGCGCCGATGATCGAAAAATACTCATTTGCGTATACAAAAGTTGCGTCGCTCGCGCCGGAAAGCCGTAAAACCGGGTTCTTAAAAAGAAATATCAGCGCGGTAAATACCAGCCCCACGCAGATTGTTGTATAAAAAGAGACCGAGTTCGTCTGTTTTGCCTGTTCTGTTTTTCTGGCTCCCAAAAGACGGGATATATAGCTTGAAGCGCCTACGCCAAAAACATTGCCGATACCCTGAGTGAATATAAACAGCGGCATTGTCAGGGAAATACCGGCTACCATGTTCGGGTCTCCGGTCTGTCCAATAAAAAATGTATCGGTGATGTTATAAACCAATTGGGCTATCATGCCCAGCATCATGGGTAATGCCAGTTTGATAATACTTTTAGCAACCGGCGCGCTTTCCATGAGCGCAATATTACGGCCCGCATCCTGTTTGCTATTCATTCGTAACCTCTTTACTGTTAAATGCTGAACAAAGATACCAATATACCGCCTGATGGTCAAACAAAAAACCGCGCTTTACCCTTTTTATTTTCGGGGATATACTGCTCCTATTCCAATAGGGGTATTTCCATGGATAAAACAGCTTCTCCTCAGAGCGAAAAATTCATCCGCATGACCACAACTCCGGTGGAAAAGCTGGTATGCGGACTGGCGGCGCCGAGTATCGCCATCATGCTGATCTCCGCGTTGTACAACATGGCGGATACCTATTTTGTGGGATCGCTTGGAACCAGCGCGGTCGCCGCAGTAGGAATCGCCTTTCCGCTCATGGCGATCATTCAGGCTATGGGCTTCTTTTTCGGCCAGGGTTCGGGGAACTATATGTCCCGGGCGCTGGGAGCCCGGGAGACGGAGCCGGCTTCCCGCATGGCGGCAACGGGCCTCGTGACCGGCTTCTTCTGTATGGCGCTGATTGCGGTAAGCGGCCTTGTCTTTCTCGAGCCCCTGGTCGCCGGTCTGGGCGCTACCCCCACCATCTCGCCTTACGCGAAGGAGTATCTCCTTTTTATTCTCCTTGCCTCCCCTTGGATGGTAGCCGCCACCGTGCTGAACCAGCAGCTCCGTTTCCAGGGCAGCGCTTCCGTCGCTATGGTAGGGATGATCTCCGGGGCCGCGCTGAATATCTTTCTTGATCCGCTGTTCATCTTTGTCTTCCATCTGGGGATCAAGGGCGCCTCGGCGGCTACCATGGTGAGCCAAATCGTGAGCTTTATCATCCTGTTTACATACGGCTGTTCACGGCAAGGGAACATCGCCATCAACTTCCGGCACTTTTCCCCCTCCCGTTCCCGGTATATCGAGATGTTCCGGGGCGGAGTGCCCGCGCTGCTGCGCCAAGGCCTTATGAGCCTGAGCACGATCCTTATCAACCACTTCGCGGGGGTTTACGGCGACGCGGCCATTGCGGCCATATCGATCACCAACCGGCTCTTTATGTTCGCCAACTCGATCATGCTTGGGTTTGGCCAGGGTTTTCAGCCGGTCTGCGGGTTCAATTACGGCGCAAAACAGTATGGCAGGGTAAAAAAAGCGTTCTGGTTCTGTGTCCGCGTTGCCGCTTCCGGGCTTTTGATCATCGCCGTTCTCATGGCGATCTTTGCTCCCCATATCATCGCTTTCTTCCGCAGGGATGATCCGGAGGTGATCCGGATCGGTACGGTGGGGCTCCGCCTCCACTGTATCACGATGCCCTTTGCCGCCTGGATAGTTATGTGCAATATGATGACGCAAACTATGGGGAAAGCAGTCTACGCCAGCGTTAACGCCGTCTCCCGGCAAGGGCTCTTCCTCCTTCCCTCGCTCTTTTTCTTTACCCGGTTTGTCAACTTGGGCCTGCTGGGAATCCAGTTGAGCCTTCCGGTGGCGGATATTATGGGCTTTATCCTGGCGATTCCCATTGCGGTCATTGTGCTGAGACAATTGAAGGAAGCCCCCCCTCCGTCCTCCAATACGCCGTGATTAGCCTCCCTGCTGCTCCCCTTTTCTTTCAACCACTAACGGAACAATTCCTGCAAATTTTTTATATGCGCCGGCCCTGTTCGTCCTCCGGCGGGAATAGGTAAAGATCCGGCAGTTTGAAGGTACGATCCATGGAAAACGTGCCGGCCTTCTGAAATTCGCTCTTTACCGGTATGTTAAAAACATGGCGGAGGCTTTCAAACCCTGGAGCTTCGATGGTGACGGTGTACTCAAAGGTTTTGCGGACACCCTCCGCATCGGCGGGAACGGCGGCAGGCCAGAAGGTAAACATTCCCTGAATATTCGGCACCAGGTCATAGGGATTCTGCCAGTTGAGATCTTTCATGGGAACCAGTTCCCCGTTCCGGTAGAGTTCTACCACTACATCCGACATTGGGGAGAAGTTGACGCCGTTGAAGAGACGGCCCAAAATGGTAGGGATGTTGAACACCGCTCTGCCGGACTCTACCCCATTCGCGCCGTCCTTCTGACGCTGGGAATCGTGGAGCCTTTGATTGTGGTTTACCCGGCGTATCCCCTCGTAAATCAGAACGGTGATGTCCGCGTCATCCTGCTGATGCTCAAGAGACGCCTGCTCAACTCTGGCAACGCCCCGGTTTGAAACAAGATAGCGGGGAGAAACACGGTTTAACGCATAACAGGCTGTATCGAGACGGCATTGCGGACAGACGCATATATCCGGCTGCTCCTCCGTAATGCCGTCGCAGAGTTCATTTACCCGCGCAAGAATAATATCTTCCATTATATTATGGACCGCTTTTTGAATATCCATTGTATCTCCCTTAATTTAGCCGTAACCGGAAGGCTTATCAAAACTTCAGTTTTGTAACAACCTCTCTGTATAATTTTACATGATATTCATGGGCTGAGTCTACAAAAATTCGCACAATTCGCAGTGATTTTTCAAAACTATTCAGTACTTCAGCCTTGAAAATACCGGAACTATCTCCAAAATAACATGATTCGTCAGTTATGTACAGATCGGTCTCAAAAGATACCGGTTCTGGAACATCGATAATCAGCTCCGCCGCTGGAATCCGGCGGCCCGCAGCCAGGGAAAGCTCGGCGGCCAGCGCTTCTTCGTGCCGGAAACGGTTTTCTATGTCCAATAACGGGCTATGGCGGTCTTTATCAAAGGGAAATTCCACGGCGGCGGTATACAATTGTCCATTCCGAACTTTTCGCGCAAGGGAAAAGATGGGGAGAACTTCTTCCGAAAGAAGCTCGAAAAGCCCCGAATCATCCAAGCCGTAGAGTTTTTCTTTGGAGACGCTCCCCTCCCGCAGCCCCTCGAGAAGGGCCTTTTTGATCATTGCCGTGGCCGAACGGACAAAACGGTGCCAATATACGGTGCGGTACATCAGATACTTTGAAAAAAGGAGCGATTCGACGCACGGTATGCCCCGGGAATCAATATCCACGCCCCGTTCAAGGTGAGGCTGAAAGCGGCTCAGGATAAAATCCACATCCTGAACGCCGTAAGGGACTCCGCAATACCGGGCATCCCTGGTAAGGTAATCCAGCTTATCCGGATCCAACACTCCCGAAAGCAGTTTTCGGTAGAAACGGAGTTCCCCATTCCCCGCATCGGGAAGATTGGAATCCACGATGGCAGCGGTAAAATAAGGATCCGCCCCGGTATTGGCCACGAGGCTTCTCAGCGGCTCTTCTCGAATAAGATCGCCGGTCAACGATTCATGGGAACGCAGGGGCAGTTCTTTAAGAGAATGGGTATAGGGAAAATGCCCTACATCGTGAAGCAGGCTGGCGCACAGGAAAGAACGGACTCCCTGGGCGCTGATCCACGCAATAGCGCCCCGTTCCGCCAAGCTGAGGAGAAGCCGGCGCGAAAGGTAGTAGACCCCCAGGGAGTGAACCGCCCGCGTATGGGTCGCGCCGGGGTAAACGCCATAGGCGGGGCCAAGCTGCATGATACGGGTAAGCCGCATAAAGGCCGGGGATGTCGTCAACGCCGCCATGTCGGGCGTCAAGTAGATATGGCCCCATAACGCATCCCGAACCGGCTCGGAAAAATGTTCCCGCAAGGCAGCCCAAGCATCATTCCGCATGGACATATAGTACCCTTCACCGCTTTCACTGTCTATGCCCACGTCCTCATACACTATCAGGGCCGGCGGCAAACATCGCTGAACGGCAGACAAAAACCGACCAATCACTTGACAAAAAATCAGAATAATATACAATAAAAGCCGCCATGGCCCTTTTGTTATTTTGGTTGAAGGTAATACTTAAACGAATTATAGCATTGATAAAAATTTCTCCGGTTGTAACTATTGGCGGCATAATAATTTTAAGCGCCGTTGTTTATACCCGGACAGATATACAATTAACATTAAACCTGTATACATTTTTAATAACTATTTCTTTTCTAATAGTTATACCAATTATTTTATCTTTAAAAAAATGCACTATTTTACAAAAATTAACATTTTATACAAAAAGCAATTATTCAAATCGTTTTTTACGGAATATCATTTTTTTAAAGAGAGCATTGAAAAATAATATGCTTATGATATTGTTTTTGGTGCTTTTATTTTCA
>JAIRPG010000007.1 GCA_031257105.1 Treponema sp. | reverse complement strand
ATACGGCGGCAATCAGCGGCATTATCCGCCAGACCATTCTTGACAAAACCAAAACCGCCGAACTTCCGCCGGAATCACAAAAATTCCTCAAGAGTATCAACGCGCAATCACTGCCGCAGGTCCTCAAACAGATTGCCTCGGGCGCCGCATCGGGCGCAGCCTCAACGCTGCTGGGCGGCGCGGGTGAAACGGCTGTGGATATGGGCTTTGCCATCATAAAAGCCCTTGCCGGCGCTATCGTCAAAGGCAGATAAGAAAGCGTCTTTCGGAAGAATCCGCAAACTGCCCGCAAACGGGCTTGCGCTCCGGCAGCGAAGTCCGGGTTCGGCGCGTCCATTGGACGGCGGGACGCGATGGTTCGTGAGGTTCGCGGTTACATTCCTAATTTTATCCAATTTATTATTTCCATGTTATATCTATCTTTTTTGAATGTACAGCGCAGTCAGATAAATATAAATTTATTAAATTTTGATAGGTTATTCCTGTTTCTTCAGCCTGTTTTTTGAAGAACTGTATAGTATCCACATCAATTCTTATGGAAATCTGTTTCCGTAATTTTTTTATATACGGCTACCGTGTCCATCAACAAGAGCGGCATCGAAAGCGGGGCGAAACCCATCACCCTGTATAAACACCTGCGATTTACCAGTGCTGGCGTGGACTACGGCATCTCCCCCGGCAGTCAAGTGAGTGTAGCTTACGGCAACGGGTTGTGGGTCTTGGGTACTACCAACGGCAGGATTGCGACATCCACGACCTGCACGGAATGGACGGAGATAGCAGGAACAACGACCGGATTTGGCGCCGAACCGGTCATCGGCGCGGCTTACGGCGGCATCGGCGCTGACGCCAAGTGGGTCGCGGCTGGGGATGCCGGTATAATAGCGACATCCACGAACGGAACAGACTGGACGCAGCTCTCCGCCCGCCCCTTCGAGGATGATGATGTCGCTATCATAAGCGTGGCTTACGGCAACGGCAAATGGATCGCGCTCGGGAGCGACGGCAGGGTATCTACATCCGAGGACGGCGAAACATGGACGCAACCCGCCACCATTCTTGACTTCGGCGCCTACACTACCAAAGTATTTTACGGCGGTGGGCTTTGGATAGCGGGCGGGGCCAACGGCAAGGTAGCGACGTCCCCGGATGGCGCAACATGGAGGCAGATCAGCGGCCATGGTGGTAGGTTGATGGCTGCCGCATACGGCGGCGGCAGGTGGGTCTTACTCAACAACGTGGGAAGCTTGTACTATTCCAACTAAGGAGAGATGATACGCTCTGCGGCGTATCGTAACCCAGGCGCAAGAAACAGGCGGGGACGCTCCCCGCCTGTTTCTTGCATGGGGCTTTGTAAGGAGGCAGGCAAATGAACGGCAAACCGCCCGATTTTCTGTACCGCTACACCACCCTCAGCGCCATGCTGCAAATCGTGGAACATTCCGCAATCTATCTGACGGATCCCGAAAAATGGCCCGATAAAAACGACACGAAACAACTGCTCCATTACCACAAATCGGCGGGATCGGCGCAGATCCGGGCGTTCTGTTTGAGCGAAACCAGCGATTCCCTGACCCATTGGGGGCAGGCGCAGTGCTGCATCCAGTTTAAGGGGCCGGAACTGTTCCGGTCTCTGGACGGCGCGGAGGGGGTTCTGTTCAAAAAAGTCCGCTACAAAAAACTCATTGACCTTCAGCGGGCGGCCTGAAAACGGGCTTGCGCTCCGATATAGCATAGAAACCCGATTCTGTGTATAATAAAAAAGAACGCATAAAAGCGCCAAGCGGTTTATGCACACATTCCTACATTTTTGTAGTTTTTTATTATAAAGAGAGGCGTTCTGGTTATCATTTATGAAAGATATTCCTTCTTATGAAATAGGCATCCCGTCCCAATTTATGTTTTTATCTCCCGAAAGCCCTATATCATCTCGGTTAGGTTTCTCCACGCGCTCCTTTAAAGCCCTTATCAAAAACGGCTATGATACCGTCGCCAAAGTCCTAAGCCTCGATGAGCGTACGATAGGGGCAATTAAGAACCTCGGCAAGGAAAGCATAAAAGAAATTCTTTTTATCCAAAAAAAGTTACACGAGCAAATAAAAAATACCGCCAAGAAATGTTCTGAGCAGGACAAGAGGAATGATCTCGATTGTCGCTTTGTTTATACCAAAGATACGATATATCCTTCCGCCTATATAGGCGCTCTCGATATATCCCTCGAAGCCCACAATATCCTCCGCGATGCCGGCATTTTTTCCGCAGGTAAACTCTTCAGTTTAGATGAAAAAGCCATCAATAACCTTGCAAACACCACCGCAAAAGTCACTAAAGAACTCATCGCCTTTATTGCGAAAGAAAAGCCCCTGGCGGGCAAAATTTTAGGACACGAAGACCCGGTTAACTATTTTCAAAAAATGTCCCAGGAACGCTATGATTATCGGATGAGCGCTCTTGAAGAATCGTACAACAAGATACCGGAAAGCCGGCTTGATAAATCATTGGATCTTTTCCTCCAGGATTGCGGCGAAACAATTCAGTGTTCTATAAACCGCATCTCGCCGCTGCTTAAAGAAATTAAAAAAATAGGCGATCTTAAAAGTCTTTTTTCTTTGATTGTTAAAACAAGCCTAACCGGCGATGTAGTCCGCATACAGGAATTATTGTCTTTCAATATAATTGAAATGCTTGCTAAACCCTTTTCGCAGCTTTTTAATGAACCGCGGAATAAAGGCTTGGTTGATATTTTATATAAAAGGGCAAATGGGTTTACGCTGCTGGACATCGCGGAAAAAAGAAACCTGACACGGGAACGCATACGGCAGATTGAATCGGTATGTTTGAATTTTATGGCAGCCATTGTTAACGATTTTCCATTTAATATATTAACCTTTATCCGCGCCGATACGGACAGCATCACTTATATAAGTTCTGATGTTATCCGTGAATATCTAAACGATTTTCAATACAGTTCCCAACTTATCTATCTTTTAAAAAACGAAAGCGTATACAAAAATTACCAGTATAATGAACACTATGATATATTCTATTGTTCAGGCTTTGAACCTGATTTTTCAACGATGAAAATTAAGAAACCCGTCAAAAGCTTGGTATTGCGTGAAAAAGAAACGAAAGCAGGCAAAAAAATAGAAGAATTCCTGATTACCCAGAAACTCAAATTATGCGCCTTGGATGATATTGGTAAATTATTTCCCCGCAACAGTTATGTCCCGGTAGGTAAGATAATACAGCTTTCAAACAATATTGTAGAACTTAAAAAAAATTATTATATGCACCGATCCAGCATTAAAGGCATTGATGAAGCCGCCGCTAAGCTGCTGGAGATATTACGAAGCCAGTTTAAGCGGTTTTTCGGTTATTCAAACAGGCATATCTTTTTTGAAGCCGTCCGCGCTGAACTGCTATTCTTTATGAATGATAACGGGTTCGAGACCGATATGGCTATCTATATGCTGGCCAGGCATCTCTTCTCTAAAGAAAAATATAATGGCTGTCATTTCCTTTTTAAGGAAGCTTTGCATATCTGGGAAAAACAAACCAGTTCGTTCCTAAATTATAAAGGTGTTTTAATTAATCTCGCAAAAACAACCGGCGGTATTATTACCCGTGAAGAAACCAAGAAATATCTTTCAAGTTTGAAGCTGTCGGTAAACGTAATAAATAATATACTACACGACGACATTTTTGGGCCAATATTTTATTTTTATACGGAATCAACATATATCCTCTCGGAGTACCTTCAAATCGACGCCGTTTTTATTTCAAAAATGAAGAATTCATTGGATAGGCTTTTAGGTATGGAAGACCGCATTATACCCGCTACCATAGATAAAGACTGGTTTAATACCCTGCCAAAATTGCCTTTGGAACTCTCTTGGAATTTGCTTATACTGCAGGAAGTTCTTAAATACAATAAAGATATAGGCTATAAGCCGCTGTTTTTAGATGTAGCGCAATCACCCTATCGATTATCCGGCGCCATTGTCAAAACAAATCCGGAATGGACCGCCAAGTCCTGAATTCGAGCGCCGTACACAAATCCCTTAGTCCACTTCGGGAAGGTACTTCCAATACCGCTTGGGCATAAACTGCCGCTGTAAGGCCGGATTGTTCCGGCTTTCGTTGTTGATAGACCGGTGATAGTTCCGCCAGAGAGCTTCCCAGGGATCATCTTCCGGATGTTCTTCCGCGCCGCCGGTCAGGGGGAAGAGCCGAATCTCACCTTTCGGCGTCTGCGCCAGACAGAGGGAACGGCGCTTATCAATGATCTTCCAGGAGGTTTCGCCAAAACGCCGCGAAAAATGGAAGGCCAAGGCGGGAAGCGCGAAATAATCCGGCTCGCAGTGGGCAATAGAGCTCCCACCGGAATGAGGGGAGAAACGGAGAAACCCCGTTAAGCGGTGGATCTCTTGGGTTACTTTGGAGGCCGCCTCCAGAACCGTTCTGACAACCGGATCTCCCCGGTCGAGAGCGGCCTGTTCCGCCCGGTACCTGCCGGCTCCTCGGGGAGCAGTCCGCGCCGCCGTGATAACCCGGCGGGCATAACGGATAAGTTCCGCTTCGATGGGAAGTTCGCTCATCCAACCGTGGACGAATCCATCATGAGCGGAGACGGAATATCCGTAGAGTTCTTTCGCAAGGGGAAGCTCCAGGGCGTCTTGGTATTCACGGAAGAGATCCCCCTGAAAAGACGGTCTTGCAAGGCAAGGCTCCGGCGGAATTTCCGGCGGAGTCTCCGGCTCCGAAAACACAAAGAGTTCCCGTTGGCCGCTTGCTTCCCGTCTGGAGGAACAACCCTGAGAATACCATAAGCCGCATCCTTCGTGGAGGCTCTTTGCCGGCGTCTCGCCGGTTTCCCCGCAAAAGGTTTCCAGCAGCGTAAAAAGGCCGTAGAGAGAACCGTCGTAAGAATTTCTTTCGGTATTGGACTGCTTCATTACCATATACTATACATAGGTATAGGTATTTTTCAAGATTATGGCAATGCCGACGGCCCCTAGACACATCTGTTATACTTTGCTAACTTATAACGGTTAGTTATATGAGGCTAACAGGGGTAATGCATGGACAAAAAACGCTTTTACCTAAAAATGGTCGCCGGTTCTCTGCTTCGCCGCAGATCCCGGATGGTTACCGCGCTCCTCGCGGTGGCGGTGGGGGCGGCGATCCTTTCGGGGCTGGTTACGATTTCTATCGATATTCCCCGGCAGATGGCCCAGGAATTCCGTTCTTACGGGGCGAATCTGGCGTTCATCCCGGCGGGCTCAAACGGCGTCATCGGCATGGCGGACTATGCAAAAGCCCGCGCCCTCCTGCCCGCGAAAAATCTCACCGGCGCGGCCCCGTACCGCTACCTCATGGTCAAGATCAATGAACAGCCCTTTATGGCCGCCGGAACGGTGTTAGCCGAAGCGAAAAAGACCAGCCCCTACTGGCTCGTGCAGGGGCGCTGGCCCGAAAAACCGGGGGAGGCCCTTATCGGGCGTGAGGTGGCGGAGACGATTCGCCTTACGCCGGGCGGCGGCTTTACCATTCAGACCGGGGGAAGCATGGAATTTTCCGTGTCCGGCATTGTGCAGACCGGCGGCGGCGAGGAGGCGTTTATCTTCATGTCCCTCGAGGACTTTGAGGCGATGACCGGATCGGGCGGCGTCCTCGATTCGGTTGAGTGCAGCGTCTCTTTGGGGCAGGCGGAACTGCGCTCCTTGGCCGAAACCATCAGCGCCGCGGTCCCGGCAATCAACGCCCGGCTCGTAAAGCGCGTAACCGATTCCGAAGGCGCGGTACTGACCAAACTCAAGACCCTGATAGCGCTCGTAACGGTGATAGTGCTCTTGCTCACCATGATCTGCGTGGCGACCACCATGATGGCGGTGGTGGCGGAACGGCGGCGGGAGATAGGACTCCGCAAAGCCCTGGGCGCGGACTCACGCAGTCTGGCGATGGAATTTCTGGGGGAAGGAATGTTCCTGGGCGCGGCGGGCGGTCTCTTGGGGGCTCTTGCCGGGTTCGGCTTTGCCTGGTTTGTGGGAATACGGGTGTTTAACAGCCCGGTCGCTTTTTCCGTCCCGCTGCTGCCCCTGACCATACTGGCTTCGGTCGTCGTTACCGCCCTGGCCTGCGTCATCCCGGTGCGAAACGCGGCCTCGGTAGACCCGGTTATTGTGCTGCGGGGAGAATAAACTTGTTGGGAGGTGAAGAATGTTTTGGCGTATGATACGGAAAAGCGTGTTCCGGCAGAAGGGCAAAATGCTTATGGTGGCCTTTACCATCGCCCTGGGAACCTCTCTCGCGGTGGCCATGCTGAACGTCATGCTCGACGTGGGGGACAAGGTCAACCAGGAACTGAAGACCTACGGCGCGAACATCAACGTGATCCCCCGGGGCGCGTCCCTGCTGGATGACCTCTACGGCATACGTGAAGGCGCGGGGGTTCAGGACAAGTACCTTAACGAAAGCGAACTAACTAACATCAAAACCATGTTTTGGGCCTTTAATATAGTAGATTTTGCCCCCTATCTTATGATTCGCCCCGAAGCGGAGGGTATGGCCGAAGTAAAAGCCGTGGGAACCTGGTTTGACAAAACGGTGGAACTGCCCACCGGCGAAACCATTCAAACCGGCATGAGGAACCTAAAAACCTGGTGGGACGTTTCCGGGGACTGGGCGCGCGATGACGAAATCAACGCGATAATGGCGGGCAGCGAGGCGGCTTCCCGTTATCATCTTTCAGCGGGCGATACCCTGACCCTGCGCCTGGGAGACAAACGCCGGGATTTCACCGTTAAGGGGGTTTTCCATTCCGGAAGCGCTGAGGACGGGGAGTTCTACCTGCCCCTAGAGACGGCACAGGAACTCGCGGGGTCAAGCGGCCTCGTACACCGGGTGGAAGTGAGCGCCCTCACCACGCCGGACAACGAGCTTTCCCGCCGGGCCGCCCAAGACCCGCAGACCCTTTCGATCAAGGAGTGGGAAACCTGGTACTGCACCGCCTACGTCAGCGCCATCTGCTACCAGATAGACGAGGTGATAAGCGGCGCGGTCTCCAAACCCATCAGGCAGGTGGCGGAAAGCGAAGGGGCGATCCTTGAAAAAACCCGGCTCCTCATGCTGCTCATCACGATTCTGAGCCTCGCCGGTTCCGCCTTGGGAATCTCCAATCTGGTAACCTCGGCGGTTATGGAACGATCCGCCGAAATCGGCCTGTTGAAGGCGGTAGGGGCAATGGACGGCCCGGTGTCGCTCTTGGTGCTGGCGGAGATAACCCTCACGGGCATCGCGGGGGGCGCGGCGGGGTACTTCCCCGGCATCGCTTTCGCCCGGCTCATCGGCGCCACGGTTTTTTCCACCGCGATCAACATCAAGCCCCAGGTTATACCGCTTGCCGCCGCGCTGGTGCTGCTGGTAACGCTGGCGGGAAGCGTCCCGGCAATCCGGCTGCTCCTCCGCCTCCAGCCTGCGGAAGTTTTGCACGGAAGGTAGGGCGGTTTATGAATGGGTATGATATGAAACGGGTCGATCTGAGCGCGGGCGTTTTGTCCCTGAAAAACCTCCGGGCCAGGCCGGCCCGCACCGCCTGCCTATCCGTGGTGACAGCGGTCCTCGCCTTTGCCCTGTTCGGCGGCTCCATGCTGGCCTTGAACCTTAGGCAGGGGCTGGCCGCCATGACCAGGCGTTTCGGGGCGGATTTGATGGTGGTTCCCGAAGGATCGGGCGGGAAGGCCCAGTCCCTGCTGCTCCGGGGAGGTACCGGGTACTTCTATTTTGATACCCGCATCGCCGGCAGGGTGGCCGGAACGGCGGGGGTGGCGCGCGCTTCCCCGCAGTTTTTTCTCACCTCCCTGTCGGAAAGCTGCTGCGATGCGATGGTGCAGCTTATCGCGTATGATCCGGAGACCGATTTTGTCGTTCAGCCTTGGGTGGCCGAAAAATACAAGGCGGGGGTGCGGGACGGTCAGGTGGTGGTCGGCGGCGGGATTAGCGTCCGCAGCGACGGCACGGTGCGGCTTTTGGGGCGGCTCTATCCGGTGGCGGCCCGGCTTTCACGAAGCGCCGGCGGGCTGGACACCTCAATCTTTATGACCATGAATACCATGCGCGCGCTTACCGGACAAGCGCGGGCGGACGGCTATACCTTTCTGGAAACTCAGGAAAAAGAATTGGCCCGGGGGCGCGTCTCGGCGGTTCTGGTAAAAACCGATCCCGCGGCGGCGCCCTCGTATATCGCCGCGGAAATACGGAAACAGAACGCCGGGGTAGAGGTGCTGGTATCCCAGGGCATATTTGCCGGTATCGCGGGGACCCTTTCGGGGCTGGTCACGTATATACATCTTTTTTCCGCCGCCCTGTGGGTGTTGTCGGTGGCGGTGCTGGCGGCGGTGTTTTCCGGAATTGCCCGGGAGCGTAAAAAAGAATTCGCCCTTCTGCGCGTCCTGGGGGCGACCCGGAAAAAACTGGCCGGCATCGTATTGGCCGAATCGTCCGTTGCGGGGGCTATCGGGGGGGCGGCGGGCATTATCCTCGCCGGCCTCGCGGTGTTTCCCTTCAGCGCCCTCATCAGCGAACAGATTGAACTCCCCTACTTGGACGCGCCCTTTTTTACGGTTATTCCGGTTGCCGCAGGCTGCCTCGTTTTAACGGTTCTGGCGGGGGCTCTTGCCTCGCTGTACGCGGCCCTACGGATCAGCCGGGCGGAAACCTACTTTACCCTGCGGGAGGGCGAGTAAATGAGTCTTTTAGAACTGAGGGAACTGACCAAAGCATACCGGCGGGGCGGACGGGCCTTTAACGCGGTAAACCGCGCAAACCTTTCTGTGGAAAGCGGGGATTTTATCGGCGTCACCGGAAGGAGCGGAAGCGGGAAAAGCACGCTCCTTAACATGAGCGTAGGGCTTATCACCCCCACGGCGGGAACGGTTTTTTTTGAGGGGCGGGATATTGGCCGGTTAAACGATACGGAGATTTCGCTGTTCCGCAACGAGAAAGCGGGTTTCGTTCCCCAGGGCATGAGCCTGCTTGCGAATTTCACGGTACTGGAAAACGTATGCCTGCCCCGGTTTCTGTTCAAGCGCGAAACCGCGCCCGGGGAACCTCTGCCGGAAGAACGCGCCCTCGCCCTGCTGGAAAAAACCGGTATCGTCCACCTTGCCGCTTCGTATCCCAAAGAACTTTCCGGCGGCGAAGCGCGGCGGGTGGCCATTGCCCGGGCCCTTATCAACCGGCCCGCGCTGTTCATCGCCGACGAGCCCACCGGCGACCTGGACGCGGAAACCACGGCGGAAATTATGGGCCTCTTACGCGATATTGCCCAGACGGGGACGGCGGTGCTCATCGTTACCCATGAACCGGACACGCTCCCTTACGGCAATAAGGCGTATACAATGAATGCGGGAAACCTAACCCCGCTGTTGCGGGAGAAACGTACAGTATCAGGAGATTTATGATGAAGATTCGGATTTTTGGCGGTATTGCCGCTATCGCGTTGGGACTGCTCATTTCGCTGGGGCCGCAATTCCTGTTCAAGGTCTGCGAACCCATGATGGACGGCGGTTTTATGAAGTGCCACTGGTCGGCGCAGGCGGAAATCGGCGTGGGCGGCTTGATTGCCGCGCTGGGCATCGCCCTGGCGTTTTTCGCCGCCCCGAAACTTAGGCTGGGGCTTGCCGTCGGGGTGTTCCTATCGGGCGTTCTTGCCCTGCTTATCCCCCACGCGCTCATCGGCGGCTGCGGTATGGCCGCCATGGCCTGCCGCAAAATTGCGTTTCCATCGATCACCGTCATCAGTATCCTGCTGCTCATCGGCTCAGGCGCTTACATAGCGTATCTTGTTCGGCAAAAAGAGACGTCTTCGTGGAGCTGAGCGCATAAAAAACCCCCTGTTCTTCACAGGGGGCAGGGAGCGGGGGAGGGGGGGCAGCGCTAAAAACAGCGCGCTTGAGTGATCAGGCCCATTTGATAAAGCCGGTACGATAGGGATGTACTAAAGCTTCATGCTTCGGGAGAACTCGTACCGTATGTCCTTGCCAGCCCGTATCAATACATTCTACCCGCACCTGGAACAGATTGGCGTTTCCGTCCTGCCCGGTACTCCGCATCTCGGTACGGCGGGCGCCCGTAATATCCCGGCTCTGGTTTGATATAGCCCCATGGTAAAGCTCCACCAGCAGATCGTCCGGGGAGAGACTCCCTAACTCAATATGAGCGGTTACCGTCAAAGAATCTCCCCGCTGCATAACCGGCTTCGCGTTGGATTCCAGCTTGATAATCTTCAAGCTATCCCAGGCTTGCTTGAGCTTGTTGAGATACGCGGCGAGGGACTTAGACTCGGCATACTCATCTTTGATGATGCGGCGGTAGTTCCGCAGAGCCGGGAAGTAGAATTTATTGGAATAATCCATGAGCATCCGGTGGCTGGACATAGACTGGCCTATTTCCCGCATACAGATCTTCATCCGTTTGATCCATTCCCGTGGAAGGCCGTCCCGTCCGCGCTGATAGAACATGGGGATCACTTCCCGTTCAAGAAGATCGTAGAGGGCCTTGCTCTCCACCTCGTCCTGAAGGTTGGTATCTTCGTATTCTTCGCCGCGGCCTATGGCCCAGCCTACTTCGGGGTTATACGCCTCGTCCCACCAGCCGTCTAAGATGGAACAGTTCAGTACGCCGTTCATCGCGGCCTTCATACCGCTCGTACCGGAGGCTTCCAATGGCCGCCGGGGAGTATTGAGCCACACATCGGCGCCGCTGGTAAGGTAATGCGCCATAGCCATATCGTAGTTTTCCAGGAAGACGATCCTGCTCTGAACATCGTACTGCTCGGCAAAGTGGATGATACTTTTGATCAGTTCTTTACCGGGCATATCCATGGGATGCGCTTTACCGGCGAAGATCAATTGGATAGGCCGTTCGGTATCTTTGAGGAGTCTGAGCAGCCGGTCGGGATCCCGAAGGAGGAGGTTACCGCGCTTATAGGTGGCAAAACGCCGGGCAAAGGCCAAGGTAAGGGTATACGGAGAGAGGGCATCCTCAGCCTGCTGTATCCGGCGCTCTACCGCGCCGTTCCGTTCAAGGTTTTGCCGGATCCGATCCCGGGCAAAGGCTACCAGCCGCTCCCGGCGCCGTTCATGGGTACGCCAGAGTTCTTCGTCAGATATACGATCCATCCGATCCCATACCGCCAGATCGGTGGGTTCATCGTCAAAATGAGTCCCGAAATACCGATCCAGAAGGTCGGTCATGTTGTTGGAAACCCAGGTTCGGGGATGTACCCCGTTGGTCACATGACTGATAGGGATCTCCTCCAGGGGAAGCCCCGGCCAAAGCCCTTTCCACATATCGCGGGAAACAGCGCCGTGAAGCCGGGAAACTCCGTTGGCATAGGCCGCCATTTTCAAGGCCAGTACGGTCATACAGAAGGACTCGTGATCGTCATAGGGGCGTTCCCGGCCCAATGCCAGGAAATCATTCCATGAAATCCCTAAAATCGTCGTCCAGGAACGGAAATACTTTTCGATAAGACCAATATCAAAGCGTTCATTCCCCGCGGGAACCGGCGTATGGGTCGTGAAAATATTGGTAGGCCATATCCCTTCCCGGGCTTCGTCAAAGGAGAGCCCTCGTTCCGCCATAATTTCCCGAACCCGCTCTAAACCGAGGAAAGCGGCGTGCCCTTCGTTCATGTGAGTCGCGGCGGGATTGATCCCCAGGGCGCGTAAGGCCCGGATACCGCCAATCCCCAGCAGTATCTCCTGCTGAATTCGGGTTTCCTTGTCCCCGCCGTAAAGCGCGGCGGTAATGTTCCGGAAATCCTGGGTATTCTCATCAATATTGGTATCCAAAAGGTAGAGAGAACTCCTGCCGACCTTGACTTCCCATATCTGAGCGATGACCTGGCGGCCCGCCAAATCCACGGAAATCTTGACCGGAACGCCGTTTTTGTCTATTTTTCGCTCCACCGGCATATTATACCAGTCGTTTTCGGGGTAGCTTTCCTGTTGAAACCCGTCGGCGTTGAGCAACTGCTTAAAATAGCCCTGCCGGTAGAGGAGGCCGACCCCAACCAGCGGCAGCCCCATATCGGAAGATGTCTTCATGTGATCGCCTGAAAGCATCCCAAGACCGCCCGAATAGATGGGGAGGGATACATCCATTCCGTATTCCATGGAAAAATACGCCACTACCTCTCTTTTTGTCCCCCGATACCAGGTTTCACCCCGTTTATACCGCAAGAACCGGTCGTAAACTTCTTTTAAAGCGGCGAGATAGGAATCATCCTTGGCGGCTTCGGCAAGCCGTTCTTGGCTTACCATGCCCAAAGTCCGAACAGGACTTTGCAAAGATTGAAGCCAGACATCATAATCCAAACGGATAAAAAGCTGGACCGCGTCAAAATTCCACGAGAGCCAGAGATTCCGGGCGATCTCCTCTAAAGGTTTCAAGGAATTGGGAAGTCTAGGTTTTACAGTATAAGTGGAAATATTCATATATAAAGCTTATGCCCCTATCGGAATATTGTCAATTCTACTTTACCGGCGCTCAATCAGGCGGATAGACCCTAGTGAAGGTTAAAACGAGCGGAAAGTTCTTTCAGGTGGCTGCCGATAAGCATGGCGCCGTAGCCGGTTACAACGACTCCGATGGTGATCCCCAGGGGTATAAGGAAGGATATGCCTTCCGATTCAACCACTTTCCCAAAATTCAGGCCAAAAAAAGAACTCGTGAGGGATAAGAGGACGACCAAACCGGTGATCACCCAGCCTCGAAAAGGTACGCCGGCGTCGGTATCGTCTATCGAGAGGGAGGAATCGGCGGTTTCTCCGGCCTCGTCGAGGGCGACGCCGGCTTCTTCAACGGAGATACGCTCCATAATCGCCGCCTCCAGATCGGGAGCGGGGGGAAAATAATCGTCCCGCAGGGTTGCCATCGCGGACTCTAACCGGGCAATCGTATCGGCGCACCGGGGACACGTAAACAAATGTACGGCAATTTCCAAGCGGGACATAAAGGAAAGCGGTTTATCCCCCATGGCTTCGTAGATTCTATCGGTAACAGAACGGCAGTTCATTCAATTCCTCCTTCCGCGTATTCGTCAAGTTTTTCCCGGAGCAGTTTTTTTGCGCGGAATACATGGGACTTTATGGTATTGACCGGAAAACCGGTGATTGCTCCAATTTCTTGGTAGGATCGGTCATAGAAAAAAAACAGGTCTACGCATACCCGGTACCGCTCCGGAAGTCCGGTTACCGCTTCCAATACCGCCGTCCGGGCGGCGGCGCGAAGAAGCCCCCGCTCAGGCGTATCCCCGGCGGCGATATATTCATCTTCGGCAAGACTCCGGTATTCCTTCTTCCTGCTTACCTTGTTCACCGCGGTATTATAGGCGATCTTATACAACCAGGTTGAAAACCGCGAACGACCTTCAAAACGGGACAAATTCCGGAAGACCTTAAGGAACACTTCCTGGGCAAAGTCGGCTGCGTCTTCCGCGTTACGGAGGAAACTTATTCCCATGCTGTAAACCGCTCGTTCATACCGCTCAACTAAAACCTTGAACCATTCCCGCTGCCCCGCGATGACATGGGCGACGATCTGTTTATCGTCCAGCCCGCTTTCACCGCTCATGAAGCCTTATCGCGGCTTTTTATCCCATAATACATCAGCATCCCGGCGCCCATGGACAGGGGAATAAGCCCGCCCAGGAGCCCGTAATCGAGCCCCTGCACCAGGGCAAGAAAAACGGTCAGGGCAACGCCTACGCTGCCTAACAGCAGGCCCGCTAACAGGCTAAAGGTTAATAAGTCAAATTCGGGTTTGGTGTACAGGTTAGCCTTGATAAGCAGCGTCACCCGGATATGGTTCCATAGAAGATAAAAGAAGACAACTACCGCCCCTATAACGATACCGATAATGGGAATAATTGCCACAATCACCTGGGCGGCGGTAGACGATGCCTGTTCCATACACACAACTCCTTTTTTTAATAATAGAGGATACTCCCCTTTTATTCTATTCTTGGCTTATCGCCGCTTTCATTGCCCGCGCGTACTCGTAGACGGAGGGCCCGGCGTTCCCGCCATGTTCCTCGATGAGCTTGACGATGGCGCTTCCCACGATAACCCCGTCTGCCAGCCGGGCGATCTCGGCGGCTTGGGCGGGGGTGTTGATGCCGAAGCCCACCGCCAGGGGGACTTTCGCGTGGGGCCGGGCCGCCTGGATGATGGAGGCCAGGTCGGTCTCGATCTTCCCCCGGATGCCGGTGACCCCCATGGACGAGACGGTGTAGATGAAGCCCGTGGCGGACGCGGCGATCCCGGCGATCCGTTCCCTGGAGGTGGGGGCGATGAGGGAGATGAGATCCACCCCGAAGGCGGCGGCGGCGCTCCGCGCTTCACCCTGCTCCTCGAAGGGCAGATCCGGGATGATCACGCCGTCCACCCCGGCTTCCCGGCAGCGCTTGAAGAAGGCGTCGTAGCCGTAGTGGAAGACCGGGTTGAGGTAGGTTAGGAACACCAGGGGTACTTGGGTTTTCACGCGCAGGCGTTCCACCAGGGCGAAGAGCTTTGCCACCGTGGCCCCGGCGGCCAGGGCGCGGATATTGGCCCGCTGGATCACCGGCCCCTCGGCGATGGGATCCGAGAAGGGGATGCCGATCTCCACCAGATCGGCCCCGGCCCGTACCAATTCCAGGATGAATTCCTCGCTCTTTTCGATGGACGGGTCTCCGCCGGTGACAAACCCGATAAAGGCTTTTCCGTTGGCAAAGGCTTTCTGTATTCTCGTCATGGATGTTCCCCCCGATAGCGCTTAATCATGGATGGTTCTCCCCCGATAGCGGGCGATTGCCGCCGGCAATCGTTACGCCTCGTCATGGATGTTTTTCCCCCGATAGCGGGCGATTGCCGCAACATCCTTGTCTCCCCGGCCTGAAAGGCAGATGATGATGCTCTCGTCCCGGCCCAGCGCCGGCGCCAGCGTCCTGGCGTAGGCTACCGCGTGGGCGCTCTCGATGGCGGGGATGATCCCCTCGACGCGGGAGAGGTACTCGAAAGCCGCCACCGCCTCGTCATCGCTTACCGGCACGTATTCCGCCCGGCCCTGATCGTGGAGCGCGGCGTGTTCCGGCCCGATGCCCGGATAGTCCAGCCCGGCGGAGATCGAGTAGACCGGCGCGATCTGGCCCTCGTCGTTCTGGCAGAAGTAGGACTTCATCCCGTGAAAGACCCCCACACTGCCCCGGGCGATGGTGGCGGCGTGCCGATCCGTGTCGATCCCCCGGCCCGCGGCCTCGCAGCCGATGAGCCGCACCGAGGGATCCCCGATGAAGTGATAGAACAGCCCCATGGCGTTGCTGCCGCCCCCCACGCAGGCGATCACCGCCGCGGGGAGCTTCCCTTCGCGCTCCATAATTTGCGCCCGCGCTTCCCTGCCGATGACGCTCTGGAAGTCCCGCACGATGGTGGGGAAGGGGTGGGGGCCCATCACCGAGCCCAGCACGTAGTGGGTGTCGTGAACCCGGCTGACCCACTCCCGCATGGTCTCGTTCACCGCGTCCTTGAGCACCTGGGTGCCGGAGGTGACCTCGTTGACCTTTGCCCCCAAAAGCTCCATGCGGTACACGTTGAGGCGCTGCCGCTCCGTGTCTTCCTTTCCCATGAAGATCTCGCACTCCAGCCCCAGAAGGGCTGCGGCGGTGGCGGTGGCTACCCCGTGCTGGCCCGCCCCGGTTTCGGCGATCACCCTCGTTTTTCCCATTTTCTTTGCGAGAAGCGCCTGCCCCAGCACGTTATTGATCTTGTGGGAGCCCGTGTGGTTCATATCTTCCCGCTTGAGGTAGATCTTCGCCCCTCCCAGGCCGGCGGTCATCTTTGCCGCGTAGTACAAGAGGGAAGGCCGCCCGGCGTAGTTTTTGAGGAGATCCCCCAACTCCGCCAGGAAGTCCGGGTCTGCTTTAAGTTTCTCGTACCATTGTTCCAGGTTGATGATCTCGTTCATCAGGGTTTCGGGGATGTACTGCCCGCCGTAATCGCCGAATCTTCCTTTACCCATGTTCTCCCCCTTACAACGCTCGTATGTTTCACTTGTATCTTTATATAGAAACAAATGATTGTCAAGAATTCAAAAGCCGGTTCATCCAAACCCGCATTTCCCCTTTTCCCCGGTTGGCCCAGGCGTAATACGGTATCCAGGTTATGGTTTTAGGGTTGTATACGGGAGGGGATGCTTTGCGGTAGAGCGCGTCTTCGGGCCAATCGTTCCTCAAGACCAGCGCATCGGCGGTAATGGTTTCTACGCCGCCCAAAAGGTTTTCTTTGAATTCCGTTTTGAATTCGCTTCCGGAGGGGAGGTACAGCAGATGCAGGTTTGGGCCGTTGTCCGCTTCCTCCAGGCAGTAAACGATTGGCCCCCGGGACAGGGCGATTTTCCCGGCGTTTTCCCGTACCGCCGGGTTTGCTTCATTAACGCGGACCGGCATATCGAAGGTGATTTCAATCACGTCTCCTTTCTTCCATTCCCGCGTAAGAAAGGCGTAACCCCGGTCGACGCCGGGGGAGACCGCTTCTCCGTTCAGCGTTACGCCGTACGTTTCACACCACGAGGGGATGCGAAAGGCATAGCGGAATTTGACGGGTTTTTCTGGGGAGATGGCAACGGCGACCGTTCCTTCCCAGGGATACCGGGTCTTTACGCTGATAACGGCGTCTCCGCCGGTTTTATGAATAAATTCCCCGCCGATAAAGAGATGCATCAAGAGCGAGCCATCGAAGGAAGACGTAAAGGCGTAATGCGCCAGAGAAGCCAGAAGCCGCGCCAGGTTCGGCGGGCAGCAAGCGCAGCCGAACCACTTCTGCCGTTCGATCTTTACATGGTTCTTGGAAAAGTCCCGTTCGCAGGCGCGGGGCCATACTTCCAGGGGGTTCACATAGAAGAAACGATTCCCGTCCAGGGACATACCGCTCAAAACGGCGTTATACAGGGCCCGCTCCATGACGTCGGCGTAACAGGAACCGGGAGCGCGCTCCAAGGGAGCTGCCTCCAAGGGAGCTGCCTCCAACGGAGCTGCCTCCAGCAGCGCGCGGGCAAAAAAAATCAGCCCGATGGCGGCGCAGGTTTCCCCGTAAATCGTATCATTGGGAAGATCGTAATCAAAGGAAAACGCCTCGCCGTGGGGCAGAGAACCGACAGCACCGGTAATATACATCTGCCGCCCGGTGATATTTTTCCAGAGCCGTTCACAGGCGTCCATCAAGGACGTATCGCCGGTTTCGCCCGCCACGCCGGCCATTCCGCAGAGGAGGTACACCATCCTGACCGCGTGGCCCCGCGCGTCGGGAAGCTCCCGCACCGGCATACCGGCCTGATAGTAGTGGAATGAGTGGGAGCCGCTCCAGCCATTCCCGTTGCCGTGCTTCCGCGTTTCTTCCTCAAAATAGAGGGGAGCCTGGCCCCGCCGGTCGATAAAAAATTGTGCCAGGTAAAGATACCGTTCATTCAGCGTGATCCGGTACAGTTTGATGAGGGCGAGTTCAAGTTCCGGGTGGCCGGGATACCCCTTGAGCTTTTCCGGTTCCGGGCCGAAGTTTTTTTCTACCAGATCCGTGTACCGGATCATGGCGTTGAGGAACTTGTTCTTCCCGGTCGCCTCGTAATAGGCGATGGCCCCTTCTAAAAGGTGGCCCAGACAGTAGAGCTCGTGGTGATCCATCAGATTGGTCCAGCGTTTATTCAAATCCGTCAGGGTATAATAGGTGTTAAGGTAGCCGTCAGGGCGCTGGGCGGCGCATACGATGTCGATAGCCTCGTCGGCGGTCTTTTCCAGAAGCGGATCGCGTTTCCCGGAGAGGACGTATCCGACCGCTTCTACCCATTTGCCAAAATCGCTGTCCTGAAAAACCGGCCCCTTGTGGCCGCCTTTGATAAGCCCCGCGGCGGCTTTGAAGTTGTACATACAATAACTGGGTTCCGCGCCGGGTATCCGGTCATTCAGGGCTTCCCACTGGTAGGGGAGTACCTTTGTCCGTACCAATTCCAGGTAACGGCCCCAAAAAGGATCGGTAATCTGTGCCTGGGAAAGTTTAAAAGAAGAAAAATGATTCATCGTTACATTCCTCACGTAATGCGGTCTTCGATACGGCGCTGCGGCGCTGTAAATGGGTATATGGTATCAGAAAAGGCGGAAGCTGTTTAGACGAGCGGCGGATTGACAAAAAAAGCGCGGAGCATAGTATCTGGCTATGAATACGATAGAGGCTATCTCAAACAGAAGGAGCGTGAGAAAATTTACCCCGCAAGAAATTGACGCGGACACGCTCAACAAAATACTCCACGCCGGTATTCTGGCGCCATCGGCGAAAAACAGGCAGCCCTGGAAATTTATCGCGGTAACCGGCCAAAACAGGCGGGAAATGATCAAGGTCATCAAAACAGGCTTTGAAGGTGAACGGTCTCCAGGCGGCCTCTTTGAAAACCGCGCGTATCTTATGCTCCAGGCGGAGCAATCGCTCAGGGTTATGGAAGAAGCGCCGGTTACCGTGTTTGTTATCAATACGGAGCATCAATTCACGCTTACCCAAACGGTCGAAGAAAAATATTCGGAAATGGCCAACCTGCTCTCAATCGGCGCGTTGATCGAGAATATGCTGCTGGCCGCGCTTGAATACGGCATAGGGAGCCTGTGGATCGGCGATATTTATTTTGCGTATAACGAACTTCTCGAATGGCTGCGTACGGACCGGCAAATTGCGGCGGCGGTTTGCTTGGGGTACCCTGCCGAACATCCTCCGGCGCGGCCCCGGGAGAAGCTCGCCGTTTTGCTTGAAAAAAGGTAATCCGGCTTGTTCTGAAACCCGGTTGGTTGCAGACCAGAGGTCTGACGAACAGGTCTGTTGTATTCACCCGTTTTCTCTGGTAATCTTACTTCAAAGGGAATCAATGTATGGAAAATCAGAGAGACGCGCAAGGCGTGGTGAAGCATCTGCACCCCCTGGAGGTCAAGATCATCCTGTCGTACCGGACCGGTGATGAGCTTTTCGTCGAAAAGGTGGAAGCCGACCTGAAGTTTAAGCCGGGAAACGGGAATCAGGCGCTTTCTTGGCTCTTTGGAAAGGGAATAATCCGTGAAATTCGCCGGGAAACGGCGGTTTTTTATGAATTGACCGGTCTTGGCCGGACATGGAAGGAAAAGGGGAGCCCTGAAGAGCGGATTCTGGATCTGGTTCAGGCGAGGCCGGCCCTGAAACTGCCGGAGATCGCCCGGGCCCTGGAGTTAGACAACAAAGAGGTGGGAAGCGCTTTCGGCGCGCTCTCTAAGCTGGGCGTCCTCGTCATGGACGAAGGCAAGTCGGTTTCGCCGGCCCTGCCGCCCGATGCCCTGGTGAACGGACGCCCCGCTCATGGTAAGGCGGCGGCGTATTTTACCGTTACCCGCGGACTGCTGGACAAAGCCGCCGCGCAGGAAGGCGGAATTCTCGCCCGGACGGGGCTTTCCGCCGAAGAGCTGGCCGTTATGGGGGGAATTGCGCGGAAGCGGGGCGCCGCCGATACGCCTTTCCGGGAATTCGAGCGGGAGACGGTGATCTTCGGCTTTACCGATGCGCGGGAACCCTTGGCGGCGGCGCTCCGGTCGGCGGGGATTTCCGGTGATGAAGCCGGCAGTCTTACGCCGGAGATGCTTGCTTCGGGGAGTTGGAAGGGCAAGACCTTCCGTTCCTATAACGTACGGGTTCCCCCTGCGCGGCTCATGGTGGGCAGAAGCAACCCCTACGCGAAATTTCTGGAAGATGTAAAGGATAAGCTCGTATCTCTGGGATTTGAGGAATTCGACGGGCCGCTGGTGGAAACCGAATTCTGGAATTCAGACGCCCTCTTTATGCCTCAGTTTCATTCGGCGCGGGACATCCACGATGTGTACCATATTGCCGGAAAATCTCCCTCAGACGGCGCCGCCGGAGCGCGGGATGTCGCCATGGCTCAAGCCATCGAGGAGCCCTGGCTGTCCCAGGTAGCGGCGGCCCACGAAAACGGCGGAACCACCGGGAGCCGGGGCTGGAACTATCACTTCGACCGGGAATTCACGCGAAGGCTCATCCTCCGCAGCCAGGGAACGGTACTGTCCGCGAAGCAGCTTCCCAAGGCGAAGATACCCGGCAAGTACTTCGGTATGGCCCGATGCTTTCGCTACGACCGGGTAGACGCGACCCACCTTTCCGACTTCTACCAAACCGAGGGGATTGTCTTGGGCGAGGAGGTGAACCTCAAGACCCTGTTGGGCTTTCTGGAGATGTTCGCCGTGGAAGTGGCGGGGGCCGGGGAAGTAAAATACGTCCCCGGTTATTTTCCTTTTACGGAACCTTCCGTCGAGGTTCATATCAAGCACCCGGCGCTGGGCTGGTTCGAACTGGGCGGTTCGGGGATATTCCGGCCCGAGGTTACGGCAAGCCTGGGGGTGAATGTCCCCGTGGCGGCCTGGGGTATCGGCATCGACCGGATGGCCCTTATGGCCCTGGGGCAGCGCGATTTGCGGGAGCTTTTTAGTTACGATATTGAAGACGTCCGCCTGAGGCGGACGGTTCACGCAAAAAACGCTTCCCCCGCTTAACGGGCGGCCAATGCTTTCGCGGTGATTGTATAGACTACCGCGCCGTCTTTGCCGCTGGACAACCGCCAGGTAGTGCCGTCAAAACTGGCGATAAAGCCGCGTTTCCATAATTCGGCGCAGACCTGATACGGGTACGCGGAGCCCTCGCTGCCCTTCCATTTCGCCGTGTTCGTAAAGAAGCTGCCCACCAGCGCTTTTTCTCCCACGGAGCTGCCGATTAAGTCTTCCACCGCGGGGTCAAGGGTGGTTTTGAGGGAGGCCTCGATGCCGTGGCAGACGGTCGGGCCGGGGCATTGGCCGTAAGCCTGGTTAAAGGCGTCGTTCAAATACTGCTCCGCGTCGCTCCAGATGCTCTGCCCCACCCAGGGGAAATTCGCGTCGGGGGTTGCGTTCGCGCTTTTGCCGTCAGGGTTAAGCGCCGCCCATTCCTTCAACAGGGCGATGTCCGAGGCCGTGGGCTTGACCGGTTCCTTTTGCAGATGGTCAAAGAAATAGAAGAACCCTTCCATGTCAAAATCGTACACAAAGGCCTTCCATTCCTCGAAGGCCGCCATGATTGCCTCCTCGTGGGTCCGGCTGTACCAGGCGGGCCGCTCGGCCTTGACGACCAGTTTCCAGGGCAGATCGGGATAGAGGTAGGGGTAGGCCATGTTGTTATCGGGCACGACCGACGCCTGCATATAGTTTCCATCCCCCGCAAGGTTGAAGAGCTGCATAAGTTTGTCCCCCGACTCAACCCCCGCCTGCCAATAGGTTTTGCCGTCCTTTGACACGATGACCGCAAAGCCTTGATCCCTATCCGCCGCAATCTCCGCGGCGGAGATCGAATAGGCGATAGAGCCGTCCGCGGCGTTGTGCAGCCTCCAGGTTGTAGCATCGGAACTGACGATGAAGCCGTGGCTGATCAACGTGACCGCCGCGCCGTACTCATAGCCGCCCGCTTGCGCGCCGCTGTTAGCGCCGCTATTAGCGCCGTTAACAACGCCGCCCCCTGACTGCTGGGGGCCGCCGTTCCCGGGCCCGCCCATACTGCCTTCTCTCCCGGCGGGTTCGGCGCCGCCGCCGCCGGCGTTCGCGCCGCTGTTCCCGGCGCCATTGGCGGCGCCGTTGGCGGAACCATTAGCGCCGCTCATAGCGCCGCTATGAGCGCTGCCGCCTTGTCCGCCCGTAAGGGCCGCAAAAAAGCTGCCGAAGTATGCCGCGAACTGCCCTTCCTGAACCGCGCCCACGTTCTTCAAGCCTGATGTCCGGGATACGACGGAGCCGACGTTTGCCCGGTTCATGAAACCGGACCAGAATTCGGTGTTCAGGTAATTCCACAGTTCATTGGCCACGGTCGCGCCGAGCGCGCCGCCGACGGATTTCATCACCATGTTTCTTGGGTTCCCGCCGGAGGCTATCCATGCCCGGAACAGCTCAATGTCTTCCGCCGTGGGCTCGTGGGGCGCGATGGCGGAGGGGTCGGGGGGATTCATAAACGCCGCCAGATCAAAGCGGTACACGGTTGCTTTCCATTGCTCAAGCGCGTCAAAGGCGGCCTTTTGCGATTCGGCGCTGAACCACGCCGGCGTTGTTTCCTCCGCAACCGTCAGCTTCCACGGGCCGTTGGGATAGAGGTAGGGGTATTTTTCACCGTTGTCCGGCTTAATCGTGAGCTTCACGGTGCGGTCGTCATCGGGCAGGGCGAATTCCTGGATCACCCCGTCGGGGGTGTCAACGCCGGCTTTCCAATAGACTTCGCCGTTTTCGGTGACAACACAGGAAAACGCCTGGTATAAGGCGCTTGCCGGAGCTTCGCCGGTTTTGGGGCCGGACGCGCAGCCGCCCAGGATCAAGGCCAGGGACGTTAATCCGGCGAGCAGGGCGGCGCATGAACGATGACGAAAATGATATTTCATAGATTCTCCTTGCTGTTTATATAGCAATTTCCGTGCCAACCATGCAGGCCCGCTGTTTTTGGTTCAAAACCAATGGTTTTTTTTCAATAACGGGGTAACCGCAGGCGGTTCGGGTGGGTAAAAAATACCTATGGATGGGCGCTATGGATGGGTAAAAATTTTACCGCCAAGCGGTATTGGGAGTAAGGGCTTGTAATTCAAACGGCCTCTATAATAATAATGTTACAAAAGTGAGGTGGCAGATGAGTGTAGATGAATTAACCGCGATTTCCCGGTTCTACGGCGCTGATCGTGATTATGTTGTTGCCGGCGGAGGCAACACTTCCTTTAAGGACGGGGATGTGCTGTATATCAAAGGATCCGGCGCATCTCTCGCGGAGGTGGAGAACGCTTCTTTTGTGAGAATGGATAGGAGGGCGCTGGCGGCGATATGGGAAAAAACCTATCGCGCCGACCCTGATGAACGAGAGGGCGCCGTCCTTGCGGACATGATGGCGGCCCGGAAGCGCGGCGAGGAACACAAAAGGCCCAGCGTAGAGACGCTCCTCCACGATCTATTACCCTTTGCCTTTGTGGTTCATACCCACCCGGCCTTGGTAAACGGCCTTACCTGCTCCCAAAACGGCGAAGCGGCGGCTGGATCGCTGTTCGGGGATGACGCCGTATGGATCCCTTCTATTAATCCCGGCTATATCCTCTCCTTGGCGGTAAAGCGGGCGCTGGAAGAATGTCGGACCCGGAAGGCGGTTATCTTTCTCCAAAACCACGGGGTCTTTGTGGGCGCTGATTCCCCGGAAGGCATAAAAGAGCGCTACCGTTTCATTATGGAAAAAATCGGGTCTCAGATTAAACGGCAGCCCGATCTGTCGGCGCTCCCCGGTGAAAGCGGCGCCGGCTTTGGCGAATCGGAAAAGGCCGCCGCTGTTTTTGCGGAATTAGCGGGGGGATCCCCGGTTTCTTTTCTGCGGAACCGGGAAATAGCCGCTCTGACGCGGAGCCGGGACGCTTTCTCCCCCGTCTCTTCGGCCTTTACGCCGGATCATATCGTTTATGCAGGGAGCGATCCCCTCTTTGTGGAACTTCCCGAATCAGAAATTCCGGGAGTTTCCTTCGCCGGCGTTTTGGAACGGGCCTGGAAGGAACACGTAAACAGAACCGGAAGAGCGCCCCGGATCGCCGCCGTCCGGGGGATGGGAGTTTTTGGCATTGCCCCTTCGGACAAAGCGGTTAAGACGGCTCTGGAACTCTTTATTGACGCCGTAAAAGTGGCTGTTTACGCCGAATCCTTTGGAGGACCTTTGTTTATGTCCAGGGATAAGATAGACTTTATCAATAATTGGGAGGTTGAACGCTACCGCTCGCAAGTAGCCGGTACCGGACCGTCCAAAACAGATCAAAGTGGAAAAGAAGGAGCATCGTATGAAGGTTTACGCATACGGAAATAAAGAACAGGTACATGCGGCGTATGAATTGGCAAAGGCCGCATACGCAAAACTGGGTACGGATACCGACGCGGCCATACAGACGGCGGTGGATATTCCCCTGTCTATTCAGTGCTGGCAGGGGGATGATGTAACAGGCTTTGAAGGCGGCGAGGGGATCTCCGGCGGGGGGATTCTTGCCACCGGAAACTACCCCGGCAGGGCCCGGAACGGCGAAGAATTACGGGGAGACGCGGAGTTCGCCTTCTCTCTTATCCCCGGGAAGAAGCGCTTTAACCTCCACAGCTTTTACGCGGAACCGTCGGGAACCGGCGCGCAATCGGTTACCCGTGATCAATTGGAACCTGAGCACTTCAAAAACTGGATGGCCTGGTCAAAAGAAAAGGCTATTCCCCTAGACTTTAACCCCAGCTTTTTCTCCCATCCCAAGGCGGATTCGGGTTACACGTTGGCAAGCGCCGATCCCCAGATACGGGAGTTCTGGATACGCCACGGCAAAGCGTCTCGGCGCATCGCCTCCGCTCTTGGGGCCAATCAGGGTTCCCCGGCGGTAAACAACATCTGGGTTCCCGACGGTTCCAAAGATCTTCCCGCCGACCGCATGAGTCCCCGGCTTCGGCTTCGGGACGCTCTGGACGAGATTCTGGCCGTCAAGACGGAGCCCCGCTCCATCACCGATGCGGTAGAATCAAAGCTTTTCGGTATCGGCAGCGAGGCGTTCGTCGCCGGTTCCCACGAATTCTACTTAGGCTACGCTTCGGTCAGGCAGATACGGCTTTGCCTGGATATGGGCCACTTCCACCCCACGGAAACCATTGCCGATAAAATTTCTTCGGCGCTGCTTTTCACGCCCGGCCTCCTTATCCACTTTAGCCGGGGGCTCCGCTGGGACTCGGATCATGTGGCTCTGTACTCGGACGATCAACGGGATGTATGCCGGGAGATCATTCGGCAAAAGGCGCTGAGCCGGGTGGATATTGCATTGGACTACTTCGACGCCTCTATCAACCGTATTGCCGCCTGGGTTATCGGCAGCCGGAGCCTGCGGAAAAGCCTCCTGGAAGCCCTGCTGGAACCTACCGCGCTCCTTATCGAGGCGGAAAAAAACGGGAAGAACCACGAGCGCCTTGCTTTAATGGAAGAATTCAAGACGCTTCCCTTCTCCGCCGTCTGGGACAAGCTCTGTCTGGATGCGGGGGTTCCGGTGGGCGTCGATTGGATTAATCCGGCGAGGGACTACGAAGCGCGGGTACTCAGTAAACGGTAAGGGACAGGTACGTTGAACAACTCGAGGCTGTTGCAGCATTTCAATTGCAACAGCCTTTTTTTATTGGATATTGAAGTAATACCGGTCGAGGTAGGCAATCCGCCGCCGGGCTTCGGCGTAGCGGGAACTTTCGGGGTACTCCTGAATGAGTTGGCGGTAGCAATCCGCGGCGGCGCGGATGTCCCGGCGGGGGCTGTTCGCTTCCAGCATCTGACCGTACAGCCACAACGCTTCATCGTTGCCCCGGGGGAACTGTTCCCGAAACTGATCCAGCGTACCAAGCCCCTGAGCTATCTGTCCGGCGCCGTACGCTTCCTGAGCGCGCCGCAGGTATTCTTCCGGCGTGGCGGCGGTACTACCGCCGGTAGCCGCTTCGGGCTTCGTCTGAGGAACCTGCGCCTGTTGCGGGGCAGCCGTCGCGGGATTGGGGGGTTCCACCGGAGAGTTCCCCGGGACGGCAGCGGCGCTGTTAGCGGCGCTATTAGCGGGAGCGGCGAACCGCCCGCTTTCAACCGGCAGCGAAACCGCCGCTGCGCCGGGGGAAAGGGGCCATCGGGGTTCGGCAACCACCGCGGGGACTGAGCGGCCCGATGTTCCGGATTCCGCCGGATTCGCCACGATTACTCGGACATAGTCGTTTTGCGTATAGTCTTGAACTAAATCCTGTTTGTAAAATTTAAGTTCATACGTCCCCGGCGACTCGGCCTTGAGGATAACCGTCTGCCCTTCGGGATCGGTCCGCCGGGATTCATAGCCCATACCCCGCCGGGAGTTGACTTCTCCAAGGTACACCCACCCGGTTCCCCGGAGGGGAATCTCCACCATCTGCCCGGTAACGGCATAAACGATCCGGGAAAACACCGCCTGTTCGGTATTACGCTCAGCCTGAACCGGCGATACGCGCGCGGGAAGCTCTGTCTGGGAAGGGGATTCCCGCGCAGGGGCCGCCGGAGGAGGCGCGGGCTCGGCTGGTCCGGCAATACGGGGCGCCGCCGGAGCCGGGGGAGGCGTTGGAGCCGGAGTAGGCGCTGCCGGGGTGGGAGCGGGCGTTGGGGCTGGAGCCGGGGTAGGCGCTGCCGGGGTGGGAGCGGGCGTTGGAGCCGGAGCAGGCGCTGCCGGGGTAGGAGCGGGCGTTGGGGCTGGAGCCGGTGGACGCGCCGGCTGTGGAGTCGCCGCCCTGGGAGGGGGCGGAGCGGGAGCGGCCAAAACCGGAGGAACCGGCTCTGGGAGAACCGCCGCGAGCTTTTCTTCCGCCGGCGGATTTACCGGAAAATTCGTCTCCGGTAGATCGGGCGCGGGCTCGTCTAACGCTGAAAAAACCTCGTCTCCGGAAACCGGAGGAACCGCAAGTCCCGCCTCTGTAAGAGGCGCCGCCTCCGTAAGAGGCGCCGGCTCTGTAAGAGGCGCCGCCTCCGTAAGAGGCGCCGGCTCCGTAAGAGGCGCCGGCTCCGTGAGAGGCGCCGGCTCCGTAAGAGGCGCCGGCTCCGGGGCCCCGGCGATTACGGCAGGGGGATCCCCCGCGTCAAGGGACGGCGGTTCTTCCACCGGTAGTTTGCCGGGAGCGCTTTTGCACGCGGCGGCTGATAAGCAGCACACCGCTAAAAAGAAAAAAAACCTTTTTACCCTCATGGAACCCGCTCCATGATGCCATCAATCGTCCGGTGTACCCGGTCAATGTAAGGATCGCCGCCCCCTTCCAGGGGATTTGTCCAATAGGGAACGGCGTTTTCGGCAGTCCAACGCTCCCGGCGCTCCCGCTCCAGGATAACCTTTGGCAGAAAATCAGGTTCGTCGGGCATAAAGAGCTCTTCCGCGGGTATAGCCCGCGGCGAGAGGGCGCCGCTTATCTCTTGACCGCCGTTCTGTTCCGGAAAGGCGCCGTTTACCTCTACCAGCGCCGCCATTAATACCACCACGCCGAGCAGCACAAAGACGCTGAGGCCGATGATGATAATCTTGGGCCGTTTTCGCAGCAAAGACGGTAATTCCCGCGCCGTATCCAGACCGCGGCTCAAAATCTCTTTAATTTTTTCTCCCCATCCCATATTTACCAGTTTAATAAAAAATTTTGATTCCGGCAGCCCCCGCGGACTGCCGGCCTATCGTATGTTACCGATTGCTCTCTATCGCCAGGTAGTATATTATAAGTATCGTCTAATATTTGAGGAGATAAATAGGTGAATGAACGGCTAGATTCCCTTTTGCGTCGCTACGGAGAAGTATCCCTTATGATTCAAGAGCCGGAGTTGGTGAAAGATCAGAACAAATACCGCGCCCTTATGAAGGAATATGCCCAACTTGGCGCGGTTAACGCGGCTTATCAAGAAGGCGAGGAACTTACCGCTCAGATTGAGGACACAAAGTCGTTGATACAGGATGAAAAAGATCCCTCGATGCGGGAACTTGCCCGGGATGAACTCCGGGATCTGGAACAGCGGCGCGCGGACGCCGAAGACCGGCTCAAATTCCTCCTTATCCCCAAAGACCCTCTGGATGAGAAGGACATCATCATGGAGATCCGGGCGGGAACCGGCGGGGACGAAGCGGCGCTCTTCGCGGCGGATCTTTTCCGCATGTATGGCCGTTTCGCGGAAGCCAGGGGCTGGAAATTCGAGATCATGAGTTCCAATGAAACGGAACTGGGAGGGTTTAAGGAGATAGTCTTTTCGATAAGCGGCGATAACGTGTACGAAAATTTCCGGTACGAGTCCGGGGTGCACCGGGTACAGCGGGTTCCCGCTACGGAAGCTTCCGGCAGGATCCATACATCGGCGGTCACCGTGGCGGTACTACCCGAAGCGGACGAAACGGAAATCGACATCCGGCAGGAAGACCTGCGAATCGATGTGATGCGCGCCGGCGGGCCCGGCGGCCAGTGCGTCAATACCACCGATTCGGCGGTGCGGATTACCCATATCCCCACCGGGGTGGTGGTTCATTGCCAGGACGAGAAGAGCCAAATCAAGAACAAGGCCAAGGCGATGCGTATCCTCCGGGCGCGGATCTACGAGTTGGAGGAAGCAAAAGCCCGGTCGGAACGGGCGGAGGCCCGGAAAAACCAGGTGGGCAGCGGGGATCGTTCCGAGCGGATCAGAACCTACAACTTCCCCCAAAACCGCTTGACCGATCACCGGATCAACCTGACCCTTTACAAGCTGGATCTTATCATGGAGGGCGACGCGGCGGAACTATTCGACGCCCTCAAGCTTTCCGCCAGAGAAGAAATGCTCCAGAGTCCTAAGTTCACGGCGCAGGCCGAAACCGCCGCCTCTTAGCCGCCATGCCGAAAGTCTGGATAAAGCGGCTCCGTTTCGTCTTCGCGGCGGCGCTCCTTTTATGCTGTCAGACGCCGGATCCGGGCGTCCAAACGCCCGTTTCCCTTCCCCGCCGGATAGAAGCGGAGGAACGCCGGGAAGTCGCGTACCACGAGGAACCTTCCCCGGAAGAAGCGCCCGCTCTTTCGGATCGCCTTACCCTGATCGCCGCGGGGGATAACCTCTTCCATATTTCTATACTGAATGATTCCGCTCAGAAAACGAAACCCGGTGAAAAACCGGGATATGATTTTACCCCCATTTACCGGGAAGTGCGTTCCCTGGTGAAGGCGGCGGATCTGGCCTTTATCAATCAGGAAACGGTCATGGGAGGGGAAGCGCTCGGCTATACGGGGTATCCACGGTTCAATACCCCCGGAGAATTGGCAAAAACTCTGGCCGAAACGGGATTTGACATCGTAAACCACGCCAATAACCACGCCTTAGACAGGGGAGAGGAGGGGCTTATGGCCACGATGGATCTCTGGGACGGCATAGACGGTATAGAATACCTGGGAATACACCGGACAATGGAAAAAAAACAAACGCTTATCGTCAAAAACAACATAACATTGGGATTTTTGTCCTATACCTACGGTACCAACGGCATTAGCCTTCCCCGGAACAAGCCCTGGCTGGTTTCGCTTATCAACCAGGAAACCATGGCTCAGGAGATTGACGCCCTGCGCCCCCGTTGCGATGTTCTGGCGGTTTCTATGCACTGGGGAGAGGAATACCGCCCCGAGCCTTCGGACGCCCAGAGAGGGCTGGCGGAATTCCTGGCTGAACATCAGGTTGACCTGGTGATAGGCCACCACCCCCACGTGCTTCAGCGTTTTGAAGTTCTGCCTCGACCGGACGGAGGGGAAACCCTCTGTTTTTATTCATTGGGCAATTTTGTTTCCAACCAAGAGCCGAAAGAAACGCTCCTTGGGGCGATCTTGTACGTGGAGATCGTAAAAGAGGGGGAGGCGGTTACCTTGGATAATCCGGGGCTCCTTCCGGTGGTGACCCATTATGAACAGGGCTACACGAACACCCGGGTGTTTCCCCTCTATGCGTATAGCAAAGAGCTTATGGAGCGGCACCGCCTCTACACCCGGGATCAAGAATTTAGGCAGGAATTTTTTGCCGCCCGGCTTGAAAAACTGCACGCAAGACTCATCATGGAAAATCCTTTTACGGGTTCGGGCGCCGTCGATTGAGCGTGTTATCGAGGTTTCTCTGACTATCCGGGAAGCCCTCGCGGAGGGGAGCGCCGCCCTTGCCGCGTCCGGCGTGGATACCCCCGGCCTGGACGCTTCTCTGCTCCTGGCGGAAGCGCTTCATACCGGACGTTCTTCCCTCCTCACCGGGGCTTCCGATCCGCTTCCCGGCGAAGCGCTGGCCGCCTACAAAGGTTTTCTGGAACGAAGGCGCGCCGGGGAGTGCGCGGCCTACATTCTGGGCCGGAAGGAATTCTGGGGGCTCGATTTTACGGTCGGCCCCGCCGTGCTTGTCCCCCGGCCCGATACGGAAACGCTGGTGGAGGCCGCCCTGGAATGGATCGATGCTTTGAGCGGGGCGTGTTCCCGACCGCCTGAGGTACTCGATATGTGTACCGGCTCGGGCGCGGTTGCGGTCGCGCTGAAACATGAACGGCCCCATACCGCGATCTGGGCGACGGATCTATCGCCGGAAGCGCTTGACATTGCCGCCCTCAACGCGCAAAGGCTGCTGGAAGGGCGGCCCGCGCCGGCGGTCGCTTTGCTCCAGGGGGATCTCTTTGACGCCCTCCTCCGGTTACCCGAACCGGCGCGCTTTGACATAATCACCGCCAACCCGCCGTATGTGCCCGGCGGGATCATTGAAACCTTACCGGCGGAGGTACGGGGGGAACCCCGCTTGGCGCTGGATGGAGGGTTAGACGGCCTTGATGTTATCCGCCGTATTATAAGCGGCGGGCGGCGTCATCTGCGGGACGGCGGCGTCCTCCTTATGGAAGCCGGCCCTGAACAAATGGAGGTTATCGCGGGACTTCTTGAGTCCGGCGGATACCGGGAGATTGGCGTATACCGGGACATGGCCGCGAGGCCGCGGGTTATTGGCGCGAAGGCGGCGGGGTAAGGATATGCTGCGGGAAACGGCGCAACAGGACGAGGAAGCGCGCCGGGAGTTTGTCAAAAAGCTTCAATTATACAATGAATTCGATAAGGAGCGGATCCTCCGGGGGCTGCGCTGGGTATGCGAACACCGTCCGGCGGAAAGCGGTTTTGCCCTCGGCGTGGCGGCGATTCTTACCGAACTGAACATGGACGCGGATACCGTCACCGCCGCGCTGCTGCGGGATTATCCCGCCGGCTCGCGCCCTCCTGAAAGCGAGGAATTCGGTCCAAGCGTATGGTCGTTGGTGGAAGGGCTTGCCCGGATAGCGGACATCCCGGCGGGGGGAAAAACCATCCACGAGGCGGAGAACATCAGGAAGATGCTTTTCGCCATGGTAAAAGATATACGGGTAATCTTTATCAAACTGGCGGACAAACTCCACCGGATGCGTACTCTGGATGACCGGCCCCCTGAACGGCGCAAAACCACGGCGCAGGAATGTCTGGACATCTACGCGCCTTTAGCCGGGTG
This sequence comes from Treponema sp., assembly GCA_031257105.1. Taxonomy (GTDB): domain Bacteria; phylum Spirochaetota; class Spirochaetia; order Treponematales; family Breznakiellaceae; genus JAIRPG01. Next base: position 25,426 of record JAIRPG010000007.1, on the reverse strand, counting down.
TTTGGGCATCTCCTGGATGAAGGACGAACTGGAAGATCTCTCCCTTAAATACCTGAACCGGGACGTTTTTCTTCAGATAAAAGAGATAGTATCCCTTAAAAAAAGCGAGCGCCAGGAATTTCTCGACGGCGCGGGCGAGCGTATCAAAAAAGAAGCCGCCGCCGCGGGCATCGCCGTAACGGTGGAAAGCCGGGCAAAACACTTCTACTCGATTTATCAGAAGATGCGGAGGCGGAACAAACGCATTGAAGATATATACGATCTGTTTGGTATCCGCATCCTCTGCGACAGCATAGAATCCTGCTACACGCTCCTGGGTATGGCGCACCGGCTCTGGAAGCCCCTGGAAGGCCGCTTTAAGGACTATATCGCCATGGAAAAGTCCAATGGGTACCGGAGCCTCCATACCACGGTGATGGCCTCCGGCGCCGCTGAAGGGGCCGGCCAACTGCTGGAAATTCAAATACGCACCTGGGAAATGCACCGGGTGGCTGAATACGGTATCGCCGGCCACTGGCTGTACAAGCGGGAAACGACCGGCGGGGGCGTCTTGTCCGAAGACATTGCCTTGGTAAACCGCCTTAAAAACTGGCGGCTCGTTGAATGGGAAAACGGCGAAACGAGGACTTCCGGTAACTTTCTGGAAGACATTAAACGGGAACTGCTCAAGGATTCTATCTATGTCTTTACGCCGCAAGGCAAGGTAATCGAACTGCCGGCGGGAGCTACCGCCCTGGACTTTGCCTACCATATTCACACGGCAATTGGCGAACACTGCGCCGGCGCAAAGGCTGACGGCGTGATCATTCCCTTAAGTCAGGAACTGCAAAATACCCAAGTGGTAGAGATACTCACCGGTCAAGGCGCCCATCCGCACCTCAACTGGCTCCGCCTCGTCAAAACCGCGAAAGCCCGCGGCAAGATCCGAAGCTGGCTTTTGCAAAACGACGATTCGGTAATCATCGAAAAAAACATTCTGGCCAAAAAGAAAGATCAGGGAAACAGGGAACGTTTACGGGAAAGCCCCCAACGCGCCCCCCAAGAGCAAACCGCGCAGACAAACACGTTCCAGGTTCGGGTTGAAGACGAAAAAAACCTGATGATCCGCTTCGCTCGCTGCTGTAACCCGCTTATGGGCGATCCGATTGTAGGGTACGTTTCCCGAGGCAGGGGGATCATTATCCACCGGAAAAACTGCGGTAATCTGCTCCATATTCCCGATTTCGCGGAACGGCGCATCGACACCGAATGGGAAAATACCGCGGCCCGGCTGGTAAAGCGGTTCAAAGTGGAATCGTGCTCTTCGCCGGATCTTTTCTCCGGAATTGAAGGGGTGGTACGCAAATACCAGGGCCGCCTCATCGAAGGCCGTCTGGACGAAACCGGCGGCAACCACCTCACGGGTTTCTTTACCGTGCAGCTCGAACAAGAGGATGATTGTAAAAAAATCCTTAAAGGCGTCAGGGGAATTCCGGCGGTCTACAGTATTCTGGCATTGAACTAACGATTTTTTTTTGTTGACAAACCGGAGAGCCGGATATACCATAAATGGTAACGGTAACATTCGGATTATGAGTTGGATGAAGAAAACTTCAGTTTTACGACAGGCTCCGTTGTTTACGATTATCTTGATCGTCGCGTTGTTTGCCGGAGCGTTCGCCGCCTTTCGCCTGCTTCCCCAAAGCGGGAATTACGCCCCTCCCGATGAGGCGGCGCAGGCGGCGGCGCGCGATCTGCTCACGAGCACCGTGCGGGAGAAGCGGTACGACTACGCCGGTTTTCTCGCCGCCCGTGGAGACGCGCGGACGCCGGCGTCCGCGCCCATACGGGCGCGCCCTGAAGTTGCGGAGGGCGCGCAAGGCGCGCAGGGCGGCGATGTACCCCAAGCGGCGCTTTCCCATGGAGACGCCGCGGTCTACCGCTTCGCCGTTCCCGCCGAGGGCCTCTACCGCCTCCGGGTAGAAACACGCATCCCCGGACGGAGTTTTTCCGACATTACCCTTTCGGCGCTGGTCAACGGCGAAGTACCCTACCGTGAGGCGGCGAATATCCGCATCCCGCTTTTCTGGCGGGATACAACCAAGGATTTCCCCCTGGACGCCTACGGGGACGAGACGGTTCCCTCGCAGGAAACCTGGGAAGGCCGGCGCCGGGTCGATCTTTACGACCGTACCGCCGTATCTTCCGAGCCGCTCCTCTTTTTCTTTGACGCCGGGGAAAATCAGGTGGAGTTGGTGAATACCTCGTCCCGGCTCATCGAATTGGGGGAACTGGAAGTCCTGGGACGGACGGAACCGCTTCCTTACGCCGAATATGCGGCGAAAAACGCCCAGCATACTGCGGTAGATACCGCGGTAGATACCGCGGTATCTACCGTGCTCGTTATCGACGCCATAAGCTATGACCGGAAGAACAGTCCCGCTATCCAACTCCGGTCCGAGATGGACGCGGGGCTTTCGCCCTTTGATCCGGTCAATAAGAAGATCAACATCCTCAGCATGGAAAAGGCGGGGAGCGAAGTTTTTTTCCGCGTTCAGGTTGAAGAAGCGGGGATCTACCACCTGGCCCTTCACTGCAAGACACAGGCGGAAGGGTTTGCCGTCTTCTGCAGCCTCAAACTGGACGGCGAGCCGCCGTTTGCCGAAGCCGCGTCCTTCCCCCTCAAGCCCTCCCGGGATCAGAAGTGGCGCAATCAAGTCTGGGCCGAGGAAAACGGCGCGCCCTACGGGTTCTTCCTTACATCCGGGGAGCACACGCTGTCCCTCAAACTGGAACTGGAACCGGTGGCGGCTCAGATTCGGGATCTTCAACTCCTCATCGATCATATCAACCAATTCAGCCTGGATGTCAAAAAGATAACCGGCAAGGAGGTTGATAAGAACCGAACCTGGCGTTTGACCCAGATCCTGCCTGAAACCGCGGGTTTCCTTAACGCCTATGACGTGATCTTCCGGTCGCTGCTCTTCTCCCTTGCCCCCTACAGTTCAGGGGATACGAAGGCGCCGGCCCTGGCGGGAATAGTGGAAGTTTTAAGCCTGCTGGACAAACTACGGGAAAAGCCCGATGAGCTTCCCCTTAAGGTGGAGAACCTTTCAGGAGACGCGGTTTCGGCCCTTAAACTCGCGGGGGACGTGATGGACAGCCTCTACAATCAGCGGTTCTCCCTGGATGCGGTGTACCTGTACGGCGAAGGCTCCCATTCCGGCCTGCCGAGGGAGAACGCGCCCTTCTTCAAGAGCGCCGGCGCGGCCCTGGCGCGGCTCTGGGCTTCCTATGCGTCCCCGAAATACGCGGCCCGGAAGCGGGAACACTCCCTCAATATCTGGGTGAACCAGTCGGTTGTCCATGTGGACGCCCTGCAAAAGCTGATCGATACCCATTTCAGCCCCGAAACGGGGATAGACGCCCGGCTTTCGATCATGCCCGATGTCAACAAGCTGGTGCTTGCCAAGGCTGCGGGCACGAATCCCGATCTCGCCCTCAGTCTGCCTTCACACCTGCCCTTTGACCTGGCTTCACGGGGTGCGGCCTCCGATCTTACCCGGTTCGATGATTTTTGGACGGTTGCCCGGCGCTTCGTTCCCGGCGCTCTGGTGAGCTACCTCTTCAACGAAGGGGTCTACGCCCTGCCTGAGACCGTGGATTTCGCCGTTACCGCGTACCGGGAAGATATTTTCAAGCGCCTCGATTTGCCGCTGCCCCATACCTGGGACGATGTTCGGGATATGATGCCTGAGTTACAGCGTTTCAACATGAGCTTCTACCTGCCCATTGCCTCCGGGGAGGGCTATAAATGGTTCTATCAGACCGCGCCGCTTATCTATCAGAACGGCGGGGAACTCTACCAGCCTGACGGGCTCGGCGCGGCGATCAACGAAGCCGGGGCGGTTAAAGGCATCGCCGAGCTGGGGGAGTTGTTCACCACCTACGCCCTGGCGGAGCAAGTGCCGGTGTTCTTTAATGCGTTCCGTTTCGGCCAGACGCCGGCGGGGATTATGGACAGCGCCGCGTACATACTCCTTAAAAACGGCGCGCCTGAGTTGGCGGGGCAGTGGGGGATCTTGCCCTATCCGGGAACGCGGCGGGCCGACGGTTCCCTCTCCCGCTGGTTTATTGCCAATGGCCGGGGGGCGCTCCTCTTTGAGAATTCCCCTATGGCGGACGAAGGCTGGGAATTCCTCAAGTGGTGGCTCAGCGAACCGGTACAAAGCGAATACGCCTTTACCTTGGCGGCGAATTACAACCTGCTCTGGCTCCCGGCGAACCTGGCCGCCCTGGAAAACGCGCCCATGGAGGATAGGGATTTGGCGGTAGTGATGGAGTCGGTGGCGAACCTTCGGGACGTACCCCGCAGCCCGGGCCAGTATCTGCTGGAACGGAGCCTTTCGGATATATGGAACGCCATGGTCTTTGACGGAACCCCGGCTCAGGCGGCGATAGATATGAAGCTTGTCGACATTCAGCGGGAATTCCGGCGGAAAATGACCGAAGCGGGTTATATCGATGCCCGGGGACGGCAACGGAAGCCCTATACCGTGCGGGAACTGGACTGGGTGCTGGAAAAAATCAAGGAGGCGGGAATATGAAACCGGGTAAAACCCGCCGGGCGTCCCTGAGCGACGGGCTGTACGCATTCGGGCTTCTCCTGCCCTACGGGGCGCTCTTCTCCCTCTTTATCGCCGTGCCCGTGGCGGCGGCCATCTTCCTTTCGTTTAGCTACTTTAACGTGGTTAAGCCCCCGGAGCCTGCGGGCCTCTACAACTACATCACCCTGCTGACGGGGGACACGGTGTTTTTCCGCAACGTGCTGCCCAACACGGTCCAGTTCGCCCTGGTGGTAGGCCCCGGCGGCTACGTCATCTCGTTCCTCCTCGCGTGGATGCTGGCACAGATACCGGCGAAGCCCCGGACGGTCTTTGCCCTCGCGCTCTACACCCCCTCTATGGCCGGCGGGGTATTCATTTCGGTAATCTGGCGGACTATCTTTTCGGGCGACCAGAACGGCTACATCAACGCCCTGCTCCTGCGCTGGAACCTGATTGACCGGCCCTTGCAGTTCCTCCAGTCCCCGGAATACCTCATGGGGATCATGATCTTCGTATCCCTCTGGAGCGCCATGGGAATCGGTTTCCTTGCCATGCTGGCGGGGATCCTCAACGTCAACGAAGAGCTCTACGAAGCCGCGTATATCGACGGTATCCGCAACCGCTTCCAGGAGATCATTTACATCACGATTCCCAGCCTGAAACCCCAGATGCTGTTCGGCGCGGTCATGGCGATAGTAGGGGCGTTTAACAACGGGGCTATCGGCGTGGCGTTGTCCGGCGGCAACCCGACGCCCCAGAACGCGGGCCAGCTTATCACCAATCATATTGAGGACTATGGGTTTCTCCGCTACGAGATGGGTTACGCCTCCGCCATCGCGGTGGCGCTTTTAGGGATTGTATGGATCTTCTCGAAGATAGCGTACACGTTTTTCGGCGACGCCGATTAAGCATTTTATAAGGAAGAAACATGAGCAGTTTTCAGGGAACGAAGATCAACCCCAAGACGTTTCATCCGTCACAGATCAAATTCTACCTTGTTCTGACGCCGCTGGCCCTCTTTATGATCCTGCCGGTGGTCTATATCATCAACCAGGCGTTCAAACCCCTGGATGAGCTTTTCCGCTTTCCCCCCGCGTTTATCGTCCGCAAGCCCACGCTTGGGAACTTCCGGTCGATCTGGCGTCTGGCCTCCGATACGGGGGTTCCCATGCTCCGCTACCTCCTCAATTCCGTGGCGGTAACCTTCTTCACCGTTACCCTCTCGATACTCCTTACCGCCATGTCGGCTTACGCGCTTTCAAAGAAGAAGTTCAGGCTCAAGGCATGGGTCTTTAAGGTGAACCAAGCCGCGCTGATGTTCGTGCCCGCGGCGGTTATGGCGCCCCGGTATCTCGTTATCGTCAAGCTGGGGCTGAACAACAATTTTATGGCGCATATCCTGCCGCTTTTGGCCATGCCGGTGGGGCTGTTCCTGGTGAAGCAGTTTGTGGATCAGGTTCCCGATACCCTTTTGGACGCGGCGCGGATTGACGGCGCGGGAGAACTGGGGCTGCTCTTCAAGATCGTATTTCCCATCATCAAGCCCGCCCTCGCCACGGTGGGGATCTTGTCGTTCCAGATGGTCTGGGGCGCGACCGAGTCGTCGAACCTTTACATCGCCGACGAGACCCTCAAGACCTTCGCCTTCTATCTTTCAACGTTCACGGTGGGCAATAACCCCGTTATGGCGGGTATGGCTGCGGCGGCGTCGCTGATTATGTTCACGCCGAACCTGATAATCTTTATCGCCCTCCAGTCGCGGGTGATGAACACCATGAGCCATTCGGGGATCAAATAATGACACGTTTTTCTAGGCGCCGGCGCCGCTTCCTCCTTTCAGGCGTCCGGCGCCTTCTTTTTCTTGTTTTCGTGGCGGCGCTGCCGCTCCCCGATGCGCTCTACGCCGCGCAGTCAACGGTGTACACCTACGGGCTCAACCGGAAAGGGCGGTTTACGCGAACCCAGGACGCCTACCTGCCGGGCCGCAACGTCAACAACCTGGGCTTGAGTAAGCCGGAGGACATCGCGTTCGGCGCGGACGGCGCGCTGTATATCGCGGACACGGGGAACCGGCGGATACTCATCTACGGGGTAAACGAAGATGAGATCCTCCGGGAGATACGGCGCCCCGATTTTAAGACGCCCCGGGGCGTGTTTGTCGCCCGTGACGGCACGTTGTATGTCGCCGATTCTTCCGCGGGGGCGGTGTTCTGTTTTAACGCTCAGGATGAGTGCGTCAAGATCATCACCCGGCCCGATTCGCCGGCGTTTGCCGATACCGACTTCGCGCCGTACCGGGTGGCTGCGGATCCCCGGGGTAACCTCTACCTCATCGGGGAGGGCGTGTACAACGGGATCATTCAGCTTTCGGGGAGCGGCGAATTCCTCGGCTATTTCGCGTCCAACAAGACCGTCCTGAGCGTTACCGATGTCCTGCGGAACATCTTTTTTACCGACCGCCAAAAGGAAGGGCTCGCCGACCGGCTGCCCTTAACCTTCTCCAACGTGTTCGTGAACGGGCGGGGGGTGGTGTACTCCGCGTCTATGGGGAGAACGGCGGGGGGCTTAAAAAAACACAACGTGGCGGGAAAGAACACCCTGCCCCCGGTATGGACCGCGGACTCCACCACAGACCTGACGACGGATCAAAACGGCGTCATCTATACCGCGGATCGGAGCGGGCTTATCGGGGTGTACGCGGATGACGGCAGCGAAATATTCATCTTCGGCAGGGGCCAGACCGACGAAGACATCGCGGGGATGTACCGGGAGCTCATGTCCATCGCGGTATCGGAGGAAGGGCATATCTGGACGCTGGACGGCACCAAGGCGTTTTTGCAGAGTTTTACGCCCACCGAATACGCCCTCTCCATCTATAAAGCCCTGGGACTTTTCCGGGAGGGGCGCTACGACCAAGCCGGCGCGGAATGGGAGCAAACGCTCCGGTACAACCAGATGTCGGCGCTTGCCCATAACGGGCTGGGTAAGGCGGCGTTCTACCGGCGGCAGTACGCAAAAGCCCAGGAGGAATTCGCCCTGGCGGGAAACCGCGCCGCCTATTCAGACGCCTTCTGGGAAACCCGCAACGAATGGCTCCTCAGCAACCTGGCCGCCGCGCTTATTATCCTGGGGGCGGCGCTTTTTCTGCCCGTTATCCTGCGGTATACCGGGCTCAAGCCGCGGATCCGCCGGAGGGCAGCGGCCTTTTTCGCCCCGGTGCGGGGATGGGGGTGGTTCCAGGAATTCATCTTCGCCTTCCAGACGGCCCGTCATCCCCTGGACAGCTTCTATACCATGAAGCGCGGAGACCGGGGAAAAATGGGCGGCGCGGCGTTCTTTTTTGCCCTCTTTTTCGCAAGTTACCTCGTCTATCAAACCGCCAAAGCCTACATACTTCAAGAAGTGGAAATTGAGGACATGGACTTTAACGTGGTAGCGGGCGGTTTTTTGGGCGCGGCGTTCCTATTCGTGTTCTGCAATTACCTGGTTACTTCTATAAATGACGGGGATGGCAGTATAGCCGATATTTTTAAGGTAACGGCCTTCGCGTCCGTTCCCCTGTCGATAACGCTGCTGGCGATAACCGCCTTGAGTTACGTCATCACCCTGAACGAGGTGTTCCTCACCAGGTTCATGCTGCTCGGCGGATTCGTCTGGTCGGGAACCCTGCTCTACCTGGGCTTGCAGGAAATACACAACTACCGGGTAAGGGACACGGTGAAGAGCATAGTCATTACGGCGGCTTTTATGCTCATTGCCATTGTCGCGCTGTTTAATCTGGCCATCCTTGGAGGTCAGTTTGCCCAGTTCCTTGAAGCCGTTATAGGAGAGTTAATAGCGAATGTTTCCGGTTACTACTAAACGCGCCTTGGGCCCGGTACGCCGGGCAGGGTTCGCGCTGGTTTTTTGTATCTCCGGGGCGCTGGCTTTTGCCCGCTATATTCCCACCAACCGGGATACGAAGCTGCCGCCCGTTCCGGTAATCTACGCGCCCGTCGAACAGGACGACCGCTATAGCTTCCTCGGCGCGGCGGGGCCCCTTGAGTTCTCCTACCGGGAAGACCGTGACGTGCTTCTGATCCGGGACGCCCGGGGGTATGCGTGGAAGACCGGGCTTGATATTCCCTTTAACGCCGATATTGACCGGGCGGTAGCGCAGGCGCGTACCGAAGCGGAGAAGATCGCCGCCGCGATCCCGCAGGAAGACCGGCTGAACGCCGTTTATACGGCTTTAGCCAATTCGCTCCTTACGGTAGAGCTGTACGATGACGCCTTTAACCTCCAGCTTATCTCCTCCGCGTCCCGCCAGGGCGTGTCGTCCCGTCTCGCCTTTATTGAAGAAAACCATTACCGGCTGGACGTTGACTTTGAAGCTCAGGATCTCCGCGTCAAGGTTCATCTCTTTTTAACCGATCAAGGCGTCACGTTTCGCGTGTACGATGCGGAAATCGAAGGAGCGGGCGCGGCAAAGATGGCGTCCATTATCCTGAGCCCTTTCCTCGGCGCATCGGGCGGGGCGATCCGGGTCTACGATCCGGCGGCGGGGCAGTACGGCGCTCCGGAGGCAAAACCCGCGCCCGACGGCTATGTATTTGTGCCGGACGGCGCCGGGGCGCTTATCCGGTTTAAGAACAACGGGGCTGCGCCGCAAAAATATTCAGGCGCGGTGTACGGCGTCAATCCCGCGGAGGCCCTGTACTACTACAACAACAACGTGTACGCGGTCTCGAAGAAAGAGCCCCTCATGCCGGTATTCGGCATTGCCCACGGCGAAAATCAAGCCGCCTTTGCCGCCTGGGCCGATGACGGCGCGGAACATCTGGAGATAATCGTATCCCCGGAAGGAAACATGACCCATTACACCTTTGCATACCCCCGCTTTGTCTATAACCGGCAGATCCACCAAGTCTACAACCGGAAAGGCGAGGGCTATTTCCGGCTCTACCCTGAACGGCTCCACTTTGATATTGCCATGACCTACCGCTTTCTGAACGGCAATGACGATGCTTTTTCCGCGGATTATGTAGGCATGGCGCGGGCCTACCGGAAACACCTCATAGCGCGGGGAATACTGCGGGAAAACCGCGTAAGCGCCGATGGAAAAATGCCCCTGCGCGTCGACTTTATGATGAGCGACATCAAGAAGAGCGTTATCGGCATGACCGACGTCGTACTTACCACCGCGGACGAAGCGGGGGCGATGCTCGATGACTTAATAGAAAGCGGCGTCCTCCTCAACGCGGGGCTTTTGGGATTTCAGAAGGGCGGCGTCACCGGCGGCAAACCCTGGACGCTGGACTTTACATCGGGTACCGGGAGCGCGTGGTCTTTCCAGAACCTCATCGAGCGAATGTGCGCGCGGGGAGTGGACGTTTCTTTTTCCCAGGACTACGCGAGGATCAATAAGATCCAGATGCCCCTTGCCCGTAATCAGGCGTACCATCTGAACCACTGGGGAATCCGGGCGGCGGTTTCGGAAGAATCTTTCACGCCGGTGCAAGAAATATCCTACGCCCGCCCCGCTAAGAGCGCGGAGTGGCTGGAGCTTCAAGCGGAAAAAGCGCGAAAAATAGGCGCGGCCACGATGAGCGTGGCGGGCATATCAAATCTGCTCCTCAGTCACTGGGGGGACAACCCCCTTAACCGTGAGGACGCGGCGCGGCTCTACGGCGAAACGCTGGAACGGCTGGGCATGGGGATAAACGCGGAGGCGCCGAATGAGTATCTGTGGAAGTATGTTGACCGCTTCCTCCAGACGCCGGTGCTGAATACCCAGTACATTATCGAAACAGACACGGCGCCCTTTCTTCAATTGGTACTCGCCGGAACAATGGAACTCTATTCGCCTTACGCGAATTTTTCATTCTATACGCAAGAAGACATCCTGCGGATGATCGATTACAACGTGTACCCTTCTTTTGTGATAAGCGCGGGGCCTGCGTATCTCTTGCAGGACACCAATTCGCTTACCTACTATTCCACCGAGTACCGGCTCTACCGGGATATTATCCGCGCCGTGTACAAAACGGTATCCGAGGCGCTTGCCCCGGTAAAAGGCCGGGAATGGATTGACCGCCGAGTGTTGGAAAACGGCGTTATCCTTAACGTCTATGACAACGATATGGAGATACTCATCAACTACACGGACGATCCCTACGCCTACGGCGGCGTGACGGTCGCGGGAAAACAGGCGGTAGTTATAGGAGGCCGCTCAAAATGAAGACACCGGTAAAAGCGCGGCGGAAACGGACGGGCGGGAATCTTTTAGGATACGTGTTTATGCTGCCTTGGATTGTGGGATTTCTGGCGTTTACGGCGGTTCCTTTTCTCTATACCATCTTTTTGAGCTTCCATGATGTAGCGCTCACGGTAGAAGGCTGGAAGACAACGTTTACCGGGATCAACAATTACAACGTGGTTTTTTTTCGGAACACCGACTATGTACCCGCGCTTATCTCGTTTGCCGGCATGGAGTTTGCCTACGCGCCGGTGATAGTGATAATATCCTTTATCCTCGCCCTGCTCCTTAACCGGGAAATCGCCTTTCGCGCGGGGTTCCGCTCGCTCTTCTTCCTGCCGGTGATCGTTATGTCCGGCCCGGTGATGTATCAGCTTATGGATGCGGGGGGAACAAAGAACGCCGGTAACGCCATCCAGGATATGATCCTCTATAATATGATAGCCCAGTTTTCTATGCCTGCGGCGCGGGTGCTCTCTTTCCTGTTTGAAAACTATTCGATGACGCTCTGGTTTACCGGAATACCGGTGGTGCTGTTCATCGGGGGGCTCCAAAAAATCAGCGTTCACGTGATCGAAGCGGCGCGGATAGACGGGGCTACTCCCTGGCAGATCCTCTGGAAGATCACGCTGCCCGCGCTGCGTTCTCTTTTCTTGGTGTGCTCTATCCTTACCATCGTGCAGCTTGGGGTCTATTCGCTGAATCCGGTATTGCCCCTGATCCAGAACGCGATATACAACACCGTAAGCGGCTTGGGCCTGGCATCCGCGATGGCCTGGGTCTATGCGGTCTTTGCGCTGGGGATGATCGCCCTCGCGTTCTTTTTGTTGAAGGAAAAACCATGAAAACAAGGAAAATAAAAATCAAGTTCTGGGTGGACGCCGCCGTATACGCAACGCTCGTCCTGATGAGTTATCAGTTTCTTTACCCCGCGCTGCGGATGCTTACGACCGCCCTCATGGCGCCTGAGGATATTATTAACCCCGCGGTAAACTGGATTCCCCGATCCTGGACATTCGGAAATATCCGTGTTGCCGCGGCGGTGCTGGACTTGAAAAAGACCTTGTTCAATTCCCTCTGGTATTCGGGGCTTCTTGCCGCCGCTCAGACCCTTGTTTCCGCCATGACGGGGTTCGCCTTTGCCCGTTACGAATTTAAGTTTAAACGATTTTGGTTTGTGATGGTGATTGTGTCTTTTATTCTTCCCGCGCCGGTGATGCTTATTTCCCGGACTATGCTCTTTGTGAGTATTCAGGAATCAACGGGCGTGAGCATGATCGGAACTCCCATCCCCCAGGTATCCATGGCGCTCCTCGGCCAGGGCGTGTATTCGGCGGTGCTTATCCTCATCTTCTATAATTTTATCCGCATGATTCCCCGCGCGCTTGACGAAGCCGCTACCATTGACGGCGCGAGCGCGAGGCAGATTTTCTACCATATCATTTTGAAGATGAGCCTTACCACGATTTTAATCGTGTTTTTATTTTCGTTTGTGTGGAACTGGAACGAAACGTTTGTTACCGGAGCTTTTCTGCGCGACAAGATACCGCTGCTGCCGTCCCGGCTCAATATGTTTGACAGCATCTTCGCCTCTTACGGCGGCCAGGCCAGAGGTTCCACCCAATCGCGGCTTAACGAGGCATATAAGATGTCCGCGACATTTCTTTCGATACTGCCGCTCTTTCTTATTTACCTCCTGGTACAGCGGCAGTTTATCAAGGGGATTGAAAGCGCCGGCATTACCGGAGAATAACATAATGAAATCTGTTGCGTTAATCGTGATGGCGATAGGTATAATACTCGGCGCGGCATGGGTATCATGTTCCCGCGCCGGATCAGAAAAGGAGACGGCAGGAATGAAAAATGTGGAATGGTATCTGAGCGTTTGTAGCGGCAATGCCGCCGGCGCGTTCTTTAAGCGGCAGGAGGATCTTACTCCCGGCGAAAAACAGAGCGGCATCTTTGTTGATATAGCCGTTGACGCGGATACGCGGTTTCAGGAAATCGACGGGTTCGGCGCGTCATTTACCGATTCCTCGGCGTACCTTATCAATCAAAAGCTCGACGCTAAAACCAAAGAAGCGCTGCTCGAAAAACTCTTTCACCCCGAAAAGGGCATAGGGCTTTCTTTTACCCGTCAGCCCATGGGTTCCTCGGACTTTGCCCGGACGATCTACAGCTTTGACGATATGCCCGCCGGAGCGGAAGATTTTGATCTGGCGCGTTTTTCCATCGAGCATGATACGAAAGATATTATCCCGCTGCTCAAAAAAGCCCGGGAACTCAACCCGGAGCTTTTCATTATGGCCTCTCCCTGGAGCCCTCCGGGGTGGATGAAAACATCAGGGAGCATGATAGGCGGCTCCCTGCGGCGGGAATGTTATAACGCTTACGCCGAGTATTTTGTGAAGTATATCAAGGCGTACGAAGCGGAAGGGCTTGCCGTTTACGCGGTAACTCCCCAGAACGAACCGCTGTACATACCCGGCCACTATCCGGGATCGGGCATGGACGCGGTTTCCCAGGCCGCCTTTATCGAGCAAAGCTTAGGTCCCGCGTTCCGCCGCAATGGAATTACCGCCAAGATACTCTGCTACGATCATAACTGGGATAACGCCGATTACGCGGAAACGGTGCTGGGATCCGGCGCGGCGGAATATACGGCGGGGACGGCCTGGCATTGGTACGGCGGCGACGCTTCCGCTCAAAGCGCCGTGCGGGAAAAATTCCCCAATAGCGAGGTCTACTTTACCGAAGGTTCCGGGGGCGAGTGGATCCCTCCCGTTACCGACGCTTTTATGACCATCATGGTACAGGGCATCAAGGTTATCAACCATTACGGGCGTTCATTTGTGCTGTGGAACATGGCGCTTGACGAAACCAACGGGCCGGTCGTGCCGGGTTTCGGGCGCAGTACCTGCCGCGGCCTGGTCACCGTCAACCAAGCGACCGGAGAATTGACCTATAATTTGGATTATTACGCATTGGCCCATTTTTCCCGGTTTATCCGTCCCGGCGCGCGCCGCGTTTTTGCCGAAAATAAGGGCGCGGTACACGCCGCAGCCTGCCTCAACCGTGACGGAACGCTGGTCATTGTCGCGGCCAATGATGACCGGGGCTCGAAGCCGGTGCGCTTTACCGTGTACGGGCAGCGTTTCAATGTGGAGCTTCCCGGTAAATCCGCGGGAACCTGGGTAGTACCCCCTCAAGCCGGGCCTTAAACATACCATCTCAAGCAACATCATTTCTGAAAGCGATCCCGCCATAGTAGACGGTGTCTTTTTCATCATCTACCGCGCTGGTGAAAGTGTCCGGTATGAGGCCGCCGCGCTTCCCCCGGAGGAGGCCGCTTTGCAGCAGCGCCGCGATGGCGGGGCCGCCGCAGGCGGTTATGGAGCCTTGCTGGACGCCGTCGCAAAACAATTCGCCGCCGCGTTCCAGCGCTTCAACGCAGGTTTCCGCCTGGGTTAAGCCGCGTTTCGCATCGGCGTTTATTGCGAGATTAGAGGAAACGACCACCAGGCTGGACTCCATGAGCGGTTCAAGGACGGCGCTCATGGCCCGCGCGAGGGCGGCAATCATCGGAGGCCGGGAACCGCCCATAAGAACCGGCACAATAGACGCGCCGGGGAAGCAGTATTTTATGAAGGGGAGCAGTACCTCTATCCCATGTTCCTGAAGGTGGGGAATGTCGTTGACACGAAGGGAAGCGTTCCGTGAGGCCAGTTCATAGATCGTCCCGGCGTCTACCGGCAGATTCCCCAGGGGCGTTTCAAAATGTATGGAATCCGAGAGGAAAACCCCCTCATCAGGGAGCTTATGGAGGGTACAGAGGATCACTACCCGGCACGGGGCCAGGCCCGCGGCGGAAGAAAAGGCCGCCCCGGCGACTGCGCCGGAAATGTCCCAAGCCCCGTGAGGCGCGATAATAGCCCGCGCCGTACCGCCCGAACCTTGCTTTAAGCCGAAAGAATCGAGGCGTTCCCGCGCTTCGACGGGATCATCAGGATAAAACAACCCGGACACCATAGGAGCCCGGCTTTTTTCGCCAATAAGAGCCGCTGTTTTTATCATACGATATAAGTCTACGTTTCTCTCAGGCGCGCCGCAAGTGAGTTTTATTTTTCTTTTTCAATACGGCAGCTTTCCAGTTCCCGAAGCCGGGCAGGATCGAGCCTGACGCGCAGGTTCTTTTCGTGCGTCGGGAGCACCAGCCCCGGAGGGCCTCCTTTTGCCCGGCGAAGGTACTTAACCGGGGTGTAAAACAGATTCCCTTCGCCGTTGCCCCTCCCCTTGGAGTAAAAAAGAGCCAGATTTCCCCCATCCAGAAGAATATCCAGGGGCACGGACTTTCCGGGGCGTTGTTTGATAAACACGTAAGAACCGGCGTAGTCCCGGGCGTGGAGCCAGAGATCGTTTCCCTTGACATGCCGCCGGAGGAGTTCATCGTTTTCTCCGGCGTCTCGGCCCACGATAAGGAGCCAGTCCTTGCGGCGGAAAGAAAGGCCGGGCCGTTTTCGGTCGGACGGGGCGGCGGGCTTCTGTCCCTTGTTTTTGAGGAGCTTGTGGAGGATGAGGGGATTGGTCTCTCCGAGGAGCCGTTCCAGGGTTTGTTTCAGCTTTCGGAGCTCCTGTTCCCCCGCGGCGATCTCCCTTTGAACTTCAGCCAGACCGTTCTTCGCCTTTCGGTACTGATCGTAGTACCGCTCCGCCGAGGCTGCGGGGCTCATGCGGGGATCCAGTTTGATCCGCGCCGTACCGCCCCGGTAGAAATTTTCCGCTTCCAGCCAGGGATCGCCTAATTTCACCGCCCCCAGGTTGGCCATGATGATGTCTCCGTATTCTCTGAGTGAATCCGCCGAGGCGTAGTCCGCTTCTTTCGCCCGCAGTCGCTCCAGAGACGCTTCCAGACGGCGGCTGCCTGAGTCAAAGGTCTTACGGGCTTGTTCCCGCAGCGCTTCCAGGGATAATGCCCCCCCATGCTCGGCATACCACGCATCGATCTTCTCGTTGAACGTACCGGGCCCGCTTAATTCGCGGACGTGGAATTCCCGCCGTTCCCCGCTTGCGGCAAGGGCGTCCTCCGGCGCATACCGCCCGCCGGTAACCTCCCCCCGTTTGGGGCTGCGGCGCATGGCGTCCAGTATGGTTCCCCGCTCGTCGGTGACGATAATGTTGGCGGCGTTAGACCAAAGCCGGATATAGCACCGGTAACACAGACCGCCGACAGCGCCGCCGCGCCGGATTACCAGCCGGACAATACGGTTATCCCCAAGCTGCGCCGCTTCTTCGATCCGCCCGTTCACCAAATGGGCCTTACAAAATTCGGCAAAACGCAGGGGCCGCTCGCTCTTTACCGCACCTCCCGCGGTTTCATGCAGCCGGCACGCGCCGGGACTGAGCGCGGCGAGCAGCATAAGGCTCTTTCCTCTGCCGTAGAGTTGGAGACAGAGGACGTCGTAGGCGCTCTGGTATACCTTTTGGATCCACAAACCCGGCAGGTTCAGTTCTTCAAGAATGAGATCGATTTCTTTCCAGTTGAGAGACATCCCACTCCACCGTTTGGACCTTCCCGGCTTTCAGTTCCAGCCGCCGTTCCGGCCCGCCCCGGCACTTGAAGCCGACGGTCTGATCGATGGCCGAGCTGATCGCCGCCTGAACCTTGTCCCCGTCCCAGGAAAGGTCAACCGTAAGCCGCCGCTTGGCCCGCAGCCCCTTGCAAGAGCCCTTCTTCCAGGACGAAGGCAGGGCGGGGAGGACGTGGACGCCATCCGCCGTGTTTTGCAGCAGCATCTCGGCGATGCCTGCGGTAACCCCGAAGTTGCCGTCAATCTGGAAGGGCGGGTGGGCGTCGAACATATTGGCGTAGGTTCCGCCGCCGGAAAAATGGGCCCCGCCGTCCTCCACCAGCCGGAGCTGGTTGTTCAATATCGTCAGAGCGTGATCCCCGTCGTGGAGCCGGGCCCAGAAGTTCACCTTCCAGGCCAGGCTCCAGCCCGTGCCGTCATCCCCCCGCAGTTCCAGGCTGCGGCGGCAGGCGGCGGCCAGTTCCGGCGTGGTATCGGGGCTTATGAGGCAGCCGGGGTGCAGGCCGTAGAGGTGGGACGTATGGCGGTGGTGGGGCTCGACCTCCTCGTACTCCTCATCCCACTCCAAAAGCTGGCCCTTGGATCCAACCTTGAAGGGGTAGAGTTTCGGGATGATCGTTTCCAGCTCCGCCGCAAAGTCCGCGTCCTTCCCCAGAATTCCGGCGGCTTTGACGCAGTTGGAAAGCAGTTCCCGGACAATCGCCATGGTCATGGTGGTAGTCCGGGCCATGTTGAGCCGTTTCCCCTCGTGTACAAAGGCGTTTTCAGGCGACGTGGAGGGACAGACCCAGAGACGCCCCGCGCCGTCATCGGAAAGCAGGGCGATGAGGAACCGGGCCGCCTCTTGCATAACGGGATAGGCGGTCTCCTCAAGGAAAGTCTTGTCCAGGGTGTACTCGTAGCGCTCAAAAAGATGCTCGCAGAGCCAGCCCCCGCCCAGGGGCCAGGCCGCGTAGCCCACCCCGCCGTGATCCCCCACAGGCCAGCTTGCCGCCCAGATGTCCACGTTGTGGTGGACGGCGAAACCCGGCGCGCCGTAGAGCTCCTTCGCCGTTTCCTTCCCCGCCGCGGACAGGGCCTTGACGAGGTCCACCAGGGGAAGCTGCGTCTCCTCCAGGGCGCAGGGCAGGGCCGGCCAGTAGTTCATCTGGACGTTGATGTTGGAGGTAAAGTTGGAGCTCCAGGGCGGCTGCAGTTCGCTGTTCCAGATCCCCTGTAAATTCGCCGCAACCGTCCCGGGCCGGGAGCTGGAGATAAGGAGGTAGCGCCCGTACTGGAAGAGCAGGGCGTAGAGGGCGGGGTCGTTTTTTTCGGCGTAGAATTTCCGCAGCCGCTCATCCGTGGGCAGGGCCGCGTTTTCATTGTCCCCCAGATCGAGTTCCACCCGCCGGTAGTAGCGCTGGAAGTCCTCGGTGTGGGCCTTCAAAAGCCCGGTGTATGATTTTTTCGCGGCCTTTTCCAGCCCGGCCCGGCAGAGGGCCTTTTCATCCCGGCCCTTGACGAAGGGCTGGACGTCCCAACCGGCGAAACTGGTCCGGGCGTTCACCAGGAGCAGGGCGCTGTCCGCCCCGGAGACGCTGAGGCTGTCCTTCCCGTATTCCAGCCGCCCCCCCTCGATAACCGGCAGAACCAGCATGGTGAAGCGCATCCCCTTTTCCTCGTCCCTGTCCGAATAGGTGATGGGATTGGGGTGGTTATGCACATAGCTGGGCATGGCGTTGGAAGGGGCGATGCCGTCCAGGGCCAGGAAAGGCTCCCGGACGCTCACCTCGGAACGGAGCTGGCTTTGGATCCGCAGGGTAAAGCCGATCTTCCCCCGCTGGTCTGCGGAGAGCCGGATCGCCAGGCAGTCGTCCGGGGCGGCGGCGAAGATCTCCCGGCGGTACTTCACGCCCCCCTGTTCGTAGGACACCGACGCCGTTGCCGTATCCAAGTCCAGTTCCCGCCTGAAACCGGAGGCCCCCCCGTGGTTCAGCGCCAAGAGCAGATCCCCCAGGGGCAGGTAGGACTGGGTCCAGGGGGAGGAATGTTCCTCGATAAAAACCTGCTGGGCCTCCTCGAACTTCCCTTCCCGGGCCAGATCCCGCATGGCGGCCCAGGCGCCGGCCTTGTTCCGGGCCCCCCGGTAGCGGGGGTAGCCCGACCAGAGGGTATCCTCGTTGATGGGGATGAGTTCCTCCCCGGTCTTCCCGAAGACCATGGCTCCCAGCCGCCCGTTACCCACAGGCAGGGCCTCGGTCCACTTCTCCGCTTCTTGTTTATACCACAGTTTCATTATGCGCTCTCCTTATTAGACTCTTAAGGTTCAACCCGTTTGCGATCGCGGGGGAAAAGACTTGCTTCTTTGACGTTCTGGAGCCCGAGTATTTTCTGGGTCAGCCGTTCACACCCGATGGCAAACCCTCCATGGGGAGGGCAGCCGTACTTGAACACCGCCAGGTACCCGGCCATGTCCTCCGCCTTCAAACCGAATTTGGGCAGCGATTCTACCAACGCCTGATAGTCGTGCTGCCGCCTGCCGCCGGAGGTGATCTCCAGCCCCCGGAATAGGCAGTCAAAGCTCATGGTCAGCGCCGCGGCGCCGCCCGCTTCCGGAGAAGACGCGGCCAGCGGGTATGTATAGAAAGGCCGCCGCCGCCGGGGGAACCGATTGACAAAGACCAGATCCACCCCCTGATCCCGGCGGGCCCAATCACAGAGAAACCGTTCCGCTTCGGGATTGATGTCAAAGAGGCGGCTTCCCTGGGCTTCGGCATTGGCGATCTTCAGAGCCTCTTCGTAAGTCACCACCGGGGCCTTGAGAACCGCCGCCGGATCGGGGACAGAGGCGTTCCACAACTCCAGTTCCGGGCTGTTCCTCCGGGCGACTTCCTCAAAAATCGCGGCCAGCAGCTTTTTTTCCAGATCGATGAGCTCGGCTTCGGATTCAATAAACCCCATCTCCAGATCCATCGAGATATACTCGTTGAGGTGCCGTGGGGTGTCGTGCTTTTCCGCCCGGTAGACCGGCCCCACCTCAAAGACCCGTTCCAGCCCGGCGGCCACCATGATCTGCTTGTAGAGCTGGGGCGATTGGGCCAGGTATACCCTGCGGTCGAAATATTCCACCTCGAAAAGGTTTGTCCCCCCCTCGGCGCCGCTGCCGGTGATCTTACTGGTCTTTATCTCCGTAAAATCCTGGCTCCGCAGGTACGCCTGAAACGCGTCGATGATTGTGGACTGAACCTTGAAGATGGCGCGGATCTTGGGGTTTCTTAAGGAGAGCGTCCGGTGATCGAGCATCGCCTCAAGACCGGTTTTGGATACATCCCCGTTCACCTGGTAGGGGAGATCCGGCGCGGCGGCGCTGAGCGTTTCCAGCGAAGAAACCCTTAGTTCGACGCCGCCGGGGGCTTTTTCGTTCAGCGCGGGGATTCCCCGGACGGCGATTACCGATTCCAGGGCCGGCGCGGATTTTCCGGCGGAACCGAGCTCCTCAGACAACACCAACTGCACTATCCCCGATCTATCCCGGAGGAGCACAAAGCGTATCCCCCCCATATCCCGAATCCGGTGTACCCAGCCTGCGGCTTCCGCTTCTTCGCCGCCCCTCGTCCGGGCCGCTTCGGCCATTTCTTTGGCGAGAACGCGCATAACTTCCTCCTGGCGGATCAAAATACCGAGCCGGTGCAAAACCCGGTTCGCGCAAACCTCCGGTTCAATGCACAGGCTCTTGCGGTTTTTCGCCCGACGGGCTCCAAAACCGCGTTTTTCATATATTAGAGTTGTTCAATAACTTCAGTTATAGAACAACTTCCGCTTAACCGGTATGGTGAACCCGGTTCCGTCCGGCTTCTTTCGCGGCGTAGAGACATTCATCGGCCCTGGTGATAAGTTCCGCCATATCATCCCCCGGTTTCGGCTTGACGACGGCCACGCCGATGCTGATAGTTACCCGCGTAGGCTTGCCGTCCACGGTAGGCACGACCATACGTTCCACCTTCGCCCGGATCCGTTCGGCGGAGAGCAGGGCGCCATCGAGCCCCGTGTTCGGCAAGAGGACGGCGAATTCCTCCCCGCCCAGACGCGCCGCTATATCCTCCGCCCGTTTTGCCGCGAAATGGAATACCTCCGCCACCGCTTTAAGCAGCGTATCACCCTGGGGGTGGCCGTATGTATCGTTGTAAATCTTAAAGTTGTCCAAATCCATCATTAACATCGAGAGCGGAAGCTTCTCTCGGATGGCGTGGTTCCATTCCACATTGAGCCTGATGTCAAAGCCCCGCCGATTTGGAATCTCCGTCAAGGCGTCTATCGTACTCATCCGTTCCAGCTTCCTTCGCTGTTTTATGTTCTCAATCTGGAGCATCACCCGCGCGCGGACAACGAGCTTGCGGAACGGTTTGGTGAAGTAGTCCACCGCGCCCATAAGCAGGCCCCGTTCCTCGTCCTCGTCGGAAGAAAGGCTGGCGGTAAGGATCACCGGGATCTTGGTTGTCTCCGGCATCTCTTTGAGCCGGCGCAGTACCTCAAAGCCGGAACTATCCGGCAGCAGAATATCCAGGAGTATCAAGTCGGGCTGTTCCTTTACCGCGCGGCTCAGGGCCTCAGCGCCGTTTACCGCGGTCAGCACGTTGTAGCTGGAAGAAAAGATCCGGCTTAGTATCTCTAAATTTGACGTTCCGGCATCAACGAGCAGGATGCGTATCCTTTTTCCCATATTTGAATGATCTCCTGTTCTCCGTTTACCCTCTGGACACGGAAAGTCTGACTATATGTGGTTTGAGGTAACGTGTCACGGGCCATACCTATCATATTATAGCGGATCGGGGGCGGCGATCAACCCAAGTTTCGGAACACGTCTCATGCCTTCCGGGCCTTCGGCCTCTTTCGTTAGGAGATAAACTGTTGAACAAGCAAAGAGACGACCGCGACTGAAAACCAGCAGCATGTTCCCAAGATGATAGGTTTTACGCCGCTGGAAATAAGTTTTTTCAAATTGGTATTGAGCCCGATAGACGCCATTGCCATTGTTATTCCAAATTTACCGGCTTGAACCAGCGTTGATGATACGCCTGGGGGCAGGGTAAAAATGGTGTTTAGTATCGCGGCCATAAGAAAAAATAAAACAAACCAGGGAAAAACGCGCCGCAATTTAAAATTTCCTTCCCCGCTGTTTTTTATTTTTCGAGCGGTGTATAGCGCGAGAAATAAAGTCGTTGGAACTATCATAAGAGCGCGCGTTAATTTTACAATTGTCGCAAAATTAAGCGCCGTGTTGTTTTCCGCCGCGCTGCTCCACGCGGTTCCCGCCGCGACCACCGATGACGTGTCGTTAATCGCGGTTCCCGCCCATATACCGAACTGCGTATCATTCATGCCGGCAAGGCGCCCCAGCGGAGGAAAAATAAAAACGGCAATAATATTGAAAAGAAAAATAGTTGAAATGGCGCGCACGACGTCGTCATCGTCCGCCCGGATAACCGGAGCCGCCGCCGCAATAGCCGAACCGCCGCAGATAGAGGTTCCCACTCCGATTAAAATAGTTATGTTCCCAGGTAATTTGAGCAGCCTGCCCGCGCAGAAAGCAGTCATAAAAGCGGCCAGGAAGGTAAACAGCATGACAAAAAGCGATATGCCGCCTACCTGTATTACATTAAACATATTCATTTCAAAACCAAGCAGTATGATAGCGTATTGCAAGATTTTTTTTGACGTAAATTGTATGCCGTCGGTAAGAACAATCCCTCGGGGCCGCCGCGTTAAAAATGGAAAAAGCGCGGATAGAACAATGCCGGTCAGAATGGCTATAACCGGGCCTCCTATCAACGGAAAGCGCCTGCCGATGATCCATGACGGCGTTGCGATAATCAAACAGAAAAATATACCGAAAATTTTTTGCATACCCCAACCTCATTTGATCGTCCGAAAATAGTTCGTCTTTGTCAAGCTTTGAAGCGGGCGCTCTTGCGTACTTTAAATTTCTACGCCATACTTTATCTTACTACATATTAAAGAGAGGAAATTATGGGCTCATCTTTTAACCCAAAAGAGCTGGCGGATTTCGCCCGTTTTTACGGTTTTCACTACGATATTTGCGATCCGGTCATTCTGGTACGGGATGTTCTTGCCAATATGGAGCGGGGGCTTCGAGGACAGCCTTCGGCGCTGCCTATGCTTCCCACGTATATTAGTCCCGTTTCCAACGTCCCGCCGGGGAAGACCGTATTGGCTTTGGATGCCGGAGGAACGAACCTGCGGGCGGCCCTGGTGCGCTTTGACGACCAGGGTAAAGCGGTCGCGGAAGGTTCCCGGAAGGTTCCCATGCCCGGTACTCATGGCGCGGTAAGCGCGGAGGCTTTCTTTGATCAGATTGCCAACGCCGCGGGGCCCCTTATAGAAGAAGCCAAAGGCATTGAAGGGATAGGTTTCTGCTTTTCTTACCCCATGGAGATAACCAAAGATTCCGATGGTATCCTCATGGCCTTGAGCAAAGAAGTGGACGCCCCGGATGTGATCGGTAAACGCATCGGCCAAGGGCTGCGGGACGCGCTGGCCCGGCGGAAGATTCGCGCTCCGGAACGAATCGCGCTCCTCAACGATACCGTATCGACCCTGCTTTCCGGACTGGTGGAGATTCCCCCTGATGGCGGCAGGCGGAAAGGCGCGGATACCTACGGTATAGAAAGCGGGCCGGTGATCGGTTTTATTCTGGGCACGGGGTTTAACACCGCCTACCCGGAAAAGCGTATCCCTAAAATCGGCTTTGAATCCGAAACCGCCCCCCAGATCGTGGTCTGCGAGAGCGGTAACTTTAATCCCCGGTTCCTGGGCGCCCTCGACCGGGAATACGACGCCTCCACGAAAACACCCGGCGTCTACACCCAAGAGAAGGCCAGCGCCGGCGCGTACCTGGGGCCGCTGACCTTGCGGATCCTCAAACAGGCTGTCAGAGACGGGCTCCTCACGTTCAGGAAATCTGATGAATTGTTGGCGTGGCAAACGCTGCAAACGAAAGATCTCAACGGTTTTATGCACGCGCCCCTGGCTTCGGAGGGACCTATCGGCGAACTCTTCGGCCCCGACGAGCGGGACGCCCTTACCTCGCTGGTGTATCTAACTTCCATCGTCACCAAGCGGGGAGCGCTGCTTTCCGCCGCGGTAGTGGCCGCCATGGTGGAACGTATAGATGGCGGGAGGGATCCCTTTGTGCCGGCGCGGATTGCGGTGGAGGGAACCACCTACATGATCTACAAGGGCATGAGGGAAGCCTTGGAGTCCTATCTCCATGTCATGCTCACCAGGGACATACCTCGTTCCTATGTGATTGCGCCGGTGGAGCAGGCAAGCCTCTTCGGCGCGGCGGTAGCGGCGTTATCTAATCTGTCTTGATGGACTATCCGCATACCGGAGTAACCTTTAGCGCCGGGGACGATTTTTTACAAAAACTCTTTGACGCCGCCGAGGCTGTGTGCCGGGGCAATGTGAAGGACTGCCGGGGCCGCCCCGTGCTTATCGAGGGGGGCGGCTATAACAGCATCTACCTTGAAACCCAGCCCATGGGCGGCGAAATGTACGCCAAGCGGAACCTGACCGCCGCCATGAATAATGTCCTGGTCTTTATCGAATACCAGCTCCGGAACGGGCGGTACCCGGGGGTGGTGGACTGGCGGAATGAGCAGTTCGCCCCCCGCTACGGCCAGTTCCAGGGGTTCTGTTTTCCCCGCCCCGCCCTCAACCTCTATTACTGGAACAAAAAGCGGGACCGGGAGTACCTGGAACGCCTGGCCGGATCCCTGGAGGCCTGGGACGGGTATCTGTGGAAGTACCGGGATTCAGACGGCGACGGCTGCCTGGAGTCGTGGACCCCCGTTGATACCGGGGAGGATCATTCCGGGCGATTCCACGGAGCTTCCGTGGTGGGCCTGGAAGCGCCCGGCTGGTACTGGCCCGGCGAAAAAGCCCCGGAGGGAGACCCGGTGTTCCCCATCGAATCCATGGACGTGATGAGCTATTCCCACGACGCCCGGATGACCCTGGCGCGGCTTTCAGCGCTGTTAGACGACGGGAGGGAGGCCGAATGGCGGGCGAAGGCCCGGGCGGTGCGGGCCAAAATCCGCTCCTCCCTCTGGGACGAGGGAAGGGGGGCCTGCTTTGACCGGGACAGCGCGAACCGGACGATGCCCACCCTCACCCACAACAACCTCCGCTGCATGTACTTCGGTTCCTTTGAGCCGGATATGGCGGAGCGTTTTGTCCGGGAACACCTGTTTAACCCCGCTGAATTCTTTACCCCCTTCCCCCTGCCGTCTATCGCGGTGAACGATCCCTGTTTCCGCAACGCCAGTGAGAACAACTGGAGCGGCCAGAGCGAGGGCCTCACCTGGCAGCGGGCTATCCGGGCGCTGGAGAACTACGGGTTTTACGCGGAGCTTACGATCCTGGGGGAGAAGCTCATCAACAACGTGGGCCGGCGCAATACCTTTCCCCAGCAGTTCGATCCCTTTACGGGGGAGTTTTCCGAGGCGGACAAGCGGGCGGACTACGGCCCCACGGCCCTGAGCGTCCTTGAGTATATGTCCCGGTTCTGGGGTGTCCACCTCCAGGGGGACGAGCTCTGGTGGGGCTGCCTCGGTTTGTCCGGGAGGAAGGGCGGGGAGGCGGTTTACACCCAGCAGTGGGACGGCGCCGAATACACCCTCCATACCGGCGGGGGCCGCTGCCGGGGTTCCATCAACGGGAAAGAAATTTTCAGCGTTTCCGAGGGCGCGCGTCTTGTCACCGGCTGGGAAGGGGGTATAAAAAAGATCATCAATATGACGGACAGTCCCCTGGAGGTGGAGCTTCACAGCCCGGCGGGGGCTCAGAATTGCACCCTGGAAAGAAACGGGGTATACGGAGGCGGATGATGGATCAGGGAGTTTCACCGGAGGATCGGGCGATTGTTCCCGAAGCCAGGCCGGAAGCATGGTGGCAGGAACGGCACCGGGAAAAGGCGGGGGGCGCGGCGGTGGATCAAAAAATAGTATTCATCG
>JAIRPG010000069.1 GCA_031257105.1 Treponema sp. | reverse complement strand
CAACGGCCCAATGGGGAACTCAGATTGCTCCGGCGGGAAAGCATCAGGGAGCGGTGAATGTCGTGATCTATGACGCCGAAGGGCTTATTTTGAGCGCCGGCGCGGACGGCTTCCTAGGCATCTGGAATCCCCAGAGCAATATGGCGGAAGAACGCTTTCAGTTAAGCCCCTATTCCATTACGGCCATGGCGCTGCGTCCGGGGGCCGCTCAGATTGCTTTAATTGAAAGCGACGGCTTGGGTTTGTACCGGGTATCCGCCTGGGATTACCACCTCAAAAAAAATCTCTTCAGTCTCCGGTTTCGGGAGCCTATCACCGCGCTGGTCTATTCCGGGGCAGGGAATTTTCTTCTCGTGTCTCGAGGCGGATTGGGAATGATGTTCCTGCTCTCTGAAACCGGGGAGGCGTTACCGTCTTTTCAAGGGCCTACCGGCTCCATTTCCTTTGCCGCCACCGGCAAATCAGAACGAACCATGATTGCCTACTCGCCGGTGGGTATCCTTTCCTATTGGGAACTCGATTCAGGCGCCGAACTCAGGCGTCTTTCGGTTCCTCCCGGTCTCACTTCGCCAATTCTTTTCGGGAACAACCGTTTTTTGGGCGGTATGAGCGCTGAAGGTCTTCAGATCCTCGATGCGGTATCAGGCAATATACTCATTCGGGATAGCCGTATCTTAGGAGGTATACTCCTGCCGGGAAATGAAGAGGGAACGGATTTTTACTGTTTTACCAGGGGAGACGCCGTGTTCTCTCACTACCAGATAAGCGCGGACGGCAGGCTTGAGATCAAGGAACGGAAATCGCTGCCCCGGAATCTGGCGGCTCTCAACGCGCTGGCGATTCAGAACGGCTCTACTGCGCTGGGAACGGTTGAAGGGACAATCCTTTCCTGGGCTCCCAACGCCGCCGCTCCTAAGCTTCTGCAGAGCGGTTCCTTGTTGCGGATCAAAGAAGCTGCTGTTTCAGGTTCGATTCTGGCCTTTATCACCGAGCAGGCGTCTATTGGGTTTATACCGCTGGATTTTACCGCGCTGCGGAACAACAGTGGCATTTCGCTGGAAACCATAGAAGGTTATACTTCTGTAAGCGCGGATTTTGAAGAGGCTCAGACCTCTGTTTCTTTGGGAACCTTCCTCTTCTGGCGAGCCGATACGACGGCGGCGCCGCAACTGCGGAGTGTCAACGAACACTTTATCAGTCAGGCTTCTCCCCAGACGTTAAGCGGCGTTACGCCTCGTTTCCCCATCCGGTCGGCATCGATCCTGGACGGTAAGGCGCTGTTTCTCGATTCTGTGGGGAATATCACGGTAATCGCCTTAGATTCAGGCCAGAGAGAATTTACCTATTCATCGGTAGGTTCCCTGGATACGGTATTTCTGGATCCTCGACATATTGTCATCGGACGGAGCGCCGTATCGGACAGTACGCCTTTCCTGGTGGTCAATATTGAGACGGGGGAAACGGTTCCCCTAGCCTATTCTGCGGCAATCGGGGCGCGGGTCTACCGGGGCGCCGGAGGAACGCTTTATGGCGCGGTGATAGATGGCAGCGCCGGAACAGCGCGAACCGGAATCTTACGAATCAACATGGCCAATCCCAGGGCATCCTTCAAACTGACGGAATGGCAAGGAGAAGACTCCAGTTTTGGGATAGCTGAATCGTATGGCGTTCTGGCCTCCACCTTAGGAGGCGAGGGAGCCGTCTTGTACAGCGATCAAGGAGTTATTCCTTTTGAACGATGTCCGGGGCTTCCCCTGCGGCTGATAAGCGGCGGTTCTTTTTTCATCATCGTTGACGCAGAAGGCAATATGAGCTGGTACGATAGTCAATCCGCTGAATTACAGGCCCTTCTCTGTCTCGGAGAGCGGGAATGGATACTGAAAAAAAGAGACGGAGAAAGTATCCGGGGCGCTCTGAACCTTGTTGCCGCCTCAAAGAGGCGCTAAAAAACAACGCAATGCCGGTTTTACAGGCGCCCTAATCGTGAGCGGGATTGACCCGTACCCGCTCGATAGCCTGGGCTACCACTTCTCTTAAATTGGCGGCATAGGATTTATCCTGCATCGCTGCCGCCGCATAGAGGGTTCCCAAGATAGAAAAGCGGTACATGGGCTTAACCGCATTGAGAGCCATGGCTGCCATGTCTACTACACAGTCGTTGCAGGTGCAAATTTCCCCTTCGTAGGCTTCAAGCTGCCGTCCAAGTTCCTGGAGCACCAAATTCTCCGCCTCATTTTTTAGAAGCTCAAAATCATAATTATCTATAAGCGCCATTTGTTCCTCCCTTCTATTTTAATTTACCGCTGTTTTGGAAACAAATTTTGTATACTTCTTATGAAATAAAATATCAACCTTCCCGGTGGGGCCATTCCGCTGCTTTGCGACAATAAGTTCTGTAGGAAGCGTATCGCTTGCCGCCTCGCCAGACTCTCCGTTCTTGCGGTCCTGTTCTTTTTCCCGGTGCAGAAAGATAACCACATCGGCGTCCTGCTCAATGGAACCCGATTCCCGCAGATCCGCCAACCCCGGACCGGAGTTATCTCTTTTCCCTTCCACCTCACGGCGAACCTGGGAAAGAGCCACTATCGGAATATTGAGTTCCCGGGCCAGGGCCTTGAGGGAGCGGGAGATTTCCGCTACCTGCTCATGCCGGGGTAATTGATAGTTTTCCGAACCGACCAAGGTAAGGTAGTCGATGAAGATGATCTCTACCTTCTCCTGCACCTTGAGCCGCCTGGCCTGAGCCCGAAGATCCAGCAGCTTCATATTCGGCATATCTACGAAATACAGAGGAGCCTCGTACAAACGCCCGGCTGTTTCCACAAGGCCCGTAAACTCGCTTTTCTTTAAGTACCCCGTCCGCAGCGCATTGGCGTCAATGTTCGCCTCGCTGGATATGAGCCGCTGCATGAGGGCCATGTCGGACATTTCCAGGGAAAAAAAAGCAGTTGGGATCTTTTTGCTAACCGCTATGTTGGCGGCCATGTTCAAGGCTAGGGATGTTTTTCCTACCGAAGGCCGTGCCCCGATGATGATTAGTTCTGATTGCTGAAACCCAGAGGTGAGCTTGTCCAGATCATCAAAGCCCGAAGCAATACCGGTATATTCTTTACGTGAATTACGGAGATTCTCGATGATCTCTATAGCCTTGGGGATGATCTCCTTGGCGCTTTTATACGTAAATGTATGCCGATCTTCAACAAGCTCAAAGATCCGCTGCTGGGTTTCTTCCAGTATGATCCTTGATTCCCGTGACTCATCGTAAGATTCAACGGTAACCTCCCCGGAAACCTTGATAAGAGACCGGCGGAGGGAACAGTCTTGAACTATCTTAGCATAATAATCCACATTCGCGGCAGTGGGCACCACATTAGTCAGGGAAGCTACATAAGCCGGCCCACCCGCCCCGTCGAGCTCGCCGGTTCGACGGAGTTCCTCTACAATGGTAATAATGTCCGCTTTCCGGCCTAAATTAAAAAGGTTAAGCACCGCCTCATAGACCCGGCGGTTGGCATTGGAATAGAAATCCGCCGGTCTTAGATACTGAATCGCTGCGGCAATCGCATCCTCATCCAATAACAACGCGCCTAATGTGGCTTTTTCCGCGTCATCGTTATGAGGAGGTATCCTGTCTTTTAGTCCGCCCTGAGCCATATCCTGCTATTCAATGGCTCCTACTCCTGCGTTACCGGCGTATTCTCCACCTCATCCGCACCGGGGGGAATCGCTGTTTCGGGAGCGGCGGCTGTACTATCGGAGGTTTCTACACCGACGGTAACTTCCGCAGGAGCGGCTCCATCATGACGCCGCTTTTCTTTCTTGGCGGGAGCGGCCTTAGCCTCAGTCTTGATAACCTGTGCTTGAACGGTAATATTTACCTCCGCCGATGCGCTTTCGTAAAGTTTCACCGTAACCTTATACTTACCAACACTCTTAAAGCTGTTACCCGAAAGCTCTATTCGTTTCCGCTCGGTTTGAAAGCCTTGTTTTGCCAATTCTTCTACAATGGTCTGGCTGGTCACCGCGCCGTAAAGCTTCCCGTTTACTCCGGCAGGCATGGTGATAACTATATCCAACGACTCTAGTCTTTCCTTCAGACCGGCGGCGTCTTTTCGCTTTTCCGCTTTCCGAGTTTCAATTTCCTCCCGGCGGGACTCAAAAAGTTTAACTGTTGAATCCGTATAAGGCAGGGCCAAGCGCCGAGGAAAGAGGTAGTTCCGGGCGTATCCTTTCGCAACATCCTTTACATCCCCTTCTTCACCGAGGGGACTTACATCCTTGTTGAGAATAATTTTCATAATCCAAGCTCCTTGGGGAGTCTACCGACATCCCCTCTTTTAGTTTACGGCCTTCATACGAAGAACCTCTTTACAGACTGAAAAACCGATCCGCCTATACGGCGTTCACCGGCTTTACGCCCCCGGAGTAGAGGGCGGTCTGTTTGTTTCTGGCGCCCGAAAGGACGCCCAATTTTCAGCAATTCCCAGGATAGCCAAAATTCCCAGCAGAACCGCATTAATTCCAGGACTCACCATAAGCATAAAAAGCAGCACGTTCAACACGAACTTCAATAGTGGCGGCAAAGGTAGCCGGTACAGCAGGGAGAGCAGCACCGCCATACCCTGAGCCAGGTACAACATAGCGCAAATTACCAAAATATTACAGGCCGTTATTTCCAGCGGGAGGATTCCCAGCTTGACGCCTAAAAGTACTCCCAACAGCGAACCGGAAAGCAGCCATATCAGCCTGTGGGGAACGTGAAAATGAACCAACCCGCCGGCCCGCCACCGGTCAAAGCGTTCTCTCTGGATAAACCGGGAAATAAGCAGGGCGCATTGGCGGCTTAAAACAAACAGTATGAAACAGGAAACCGCCGCCCCACCACGAGCAGTCATCGCGCCCAAAAGCCGCGCGACGGCTTCTGGGGTAATGTTTTGCCCGGCGGGGGAAGAAGACGTATACATAGAAGCAATCAGTTCCGCCTGAGCTTGAAGAAAAGTCTGGAAACCGCCGTCTTCACTGAACGACCGCATTATCGGCGTCAGCGACAGGGCTCCGAGGAGTGAAGCGGCGGCAATGCGGTAGGCTCCCCGAACACGGAGAAACCCGGGCCCTCCCGCTGGGGGAACGATAACCCAGGTAAAAACCGCCGTCATGACCGAAACGTATAATATGTCTCCCCCGACGGCTTGAAAAGAAGAACCGGCTAATAACCCCGTCCACGACGATAGGATACCGTTGCCCAGGATGGTAAGGAAGAGACAAAACCACGGAGCCCTGCCTTGATATGCGTAAGCCACCACGCCGAGGGGCAACAAGAAGAGAAACCCCAAAAATCCTATCCGAATACAGAATACGGAAAGAAGCGCGCCAATAAGAGCCGGCACATAGGCGACAGCCGCCGGACGGGAAGCGTTCATGATTCCCTGGATCTGACGGGAATCCATAAAGAACCCTGCTGGATTTTTATGGATTCTCCGGCGCTACTCGGCGACAAAGGGAAGCAGGGCGATGATCCGCGCCCGCTTGATCGCCAGAGCCAAGGCCCGCTGATGCTTTGCACAGGTTCCGGTGATCCGGCGGGGAAGGATCTTACCCCGCTCGGTAATAAAACGGCGCAGTATATCGGGGTCTTTATAGTCTATCTTGAGCTTTTGGGTACAAAATTTGCAGACCTTCTTCTTAAAATAGACCTTACCCTTGCCGCCGCGACCGCCTCGATCGTCACCGTCTCGACCGTCTTGTCCATCAAGACCCCGATCCTGCCGGACGGGACGTTCATTCTCTATATATTTCTCATCAGACATCTCAAACTCCTTATGCTGTTTTTAGGACTGCGTTGATTAACATATCGCTTAAAAAGGAATGTCATCCGCAAAACCGTCATCTCCAGGCGGAACATCTCGAACGGACCGTTCCTGGCCCGATCCCTCATTACGGCGCTCCGGATAGGGAGCCGGAGAAGAATTCCCCCCCGGTCCGCCGGTTCCACCGAGAAGTTGGATGTTGGCAGCTACTATCTCTACCTTAGAACGGTTCTGTCCATCCTGTTCCCAGCGATCCTGTCGTAATTCTCCGTCTACTCCAATCTGCTTTCCTTTTACCAGGTACTGATTGAGTGACTCTCCCTGCTTGCCCCAGAGAACAATATCAAAAAAATTCGCCTCGTCTGCCCATTGTTCCCCCACTTTACGCCGGCGGTTTACGGCGATGGAAAACTTACAAACCGCTTGACCTCCGGCGGTATACTTGAGTTCCGCATCCCGGGTTAACCGTCCAATGATCGCCACATGGTTTAGATCCGCCATAGGTTTCCCCTAATCATCGACTTTTACGAAGAGATACTTCAGAAGATTATTGTTGAGCTTAAAAATCCGGTCCAAAACGGCTAGTTTTGCCGGATCAACCATGAGGGTATAGCGGACGTAACGTCCCCGCCGTTTTTTCTTGATTTCGTAGGCTAAGTCGCGGTCGCCGAGTTCATCGGTTTTTTCGATCTCCGCCCCGTTGGCGCCGAGATCTTTTAATAATTGTTCCCGGCTTGCCTGATGCTGGTCTTCTTCCAAGGGAAAGATAGCCGTCAGTTCGTAATGTCGCATAGTTCCTCCTTACGGACATTGTACCTTGTCGTCCGGTTGGCTTTGTCAAGGTACGGTGAAACGCCTCGCGTCCCACTCTTTTTAAGGGAGTTTCACCGCGAGAGGCCTGTCGAGCTTTGCCAGCCCAACGTGGATTCCTCTATACGGTAATACTTCCCGGCCCACCTTACAAGCGGGCAAAGAGGTTAAAATATAATAACCGGCGTGAAGGATTTAGTCAATACAGACCGATACTATGCCGATAGTAAAGTGAAATTATGCAAAAGAGAATCAACTTCGAGGACAATATATTCAGCCTGAACACTCGCTTGCGTATGCTTCGGGATATTTTACTGCTTGACATAGATGCCGATCTGTTTCTAGCGAAAATATTGGACGATGTTGAATTTATCGACCACGCGCTGGGGGCAATCCTCAATAGTCTTAAAGAAAATTCGCATCTTTTCGACCGCGAAGAGCAGTTTCAGAACCTTGCCGAGACCGAAGAACATTTTCTAGATGTTTTAAGGACTCTATCCCAGGGAACCGGCAATGTTTCATCTCTTAAGTTCCCTCCTATAGAAGAACGAATTGCACAAGTGCGGAACCGTATACTGGAGCGGCGGAAGCTCATTAACGAAATCGCCCCCGAATCGAGCGAAAATGTCATGGAACCCCTGGTAAGTCCGGATGAACTCACCGAGCTTCTCCGGGATTTGAAGTAACCATGCGGATCACCGGCGGCGCTCTCCGGGGACGGCGCGTGAAGGCGCCCGGCGGGATTATTCGACCGGCCATGGACAGAATGCGGGAATCGATTTTTGCCCTCCTTGGGGAAATCTCTGGACGTTCATTTCTGGATCTTTTCTCCGGTTCAGGCGTTATTGCTCTGGAAGCGGCGTCACGGGGGGCGGAACCGGTGACTGCGGTGGAAATGGATCCTCTGAAACGGAAGACCTTACTTGAAAACACCACTCTATCGCCGGTGAGGATCCACTGCCGCTTCATGGCGGTAGAATTGTACGTAAAACGGGCGAAAGAGGCCTTTGACATCATTTTCTGTGATCCGCCGTTTCCCTACCGGTACAAATGGGACTTAGCGGGGAAGATAGCCGTTTCTCCTCTCATGGGATCGGATTCCCTGCTCCTCTTCCACCGGCCACGGGAAGATCCTCCGCCGGCTGAAATCGCGGGCCTTCTGCGGGGAAATTCCAGAGAATATGGCCGTTCAATAGTTGAATTTTTTACTGTTGATACCGGTATTAGTTGACATTTTTAGTAATGATTTATATATTCAAAATGAAAGTGGTGTTGAAAAACAAGGAGAACTGTTTTGTCTTGAGAAACTTATAGTTTTTTGTTGTATTTTTCCAAAATATAACAAATAATAAACATAGATTAAGAGCGATAAGCTTGTTTAGGGCGTTAGGGATCCAATGGATAGTAAAAAACTGTTTAACCGTTTTGAGGATCAGAGTGTTTTTATAAAAACCGTTACCCGGCCTCCGATCGATGGGACCCAAAAGGCCGCCCTAAACCGGAAAGGTAATGTCCTTTACAACGCAGGCGATGTGGAGGGCGCCCGGAGAATTTTTCTCACGACTGGTTATACAGACGGTTTAGTCAGGGTGGGCGATTATTATAAGAAACAGGGGAGGGCGCTTGACGCCCTTCGTATGTATTGGATTGCGCCGGATCGCTCAAAATCTGCCGCGATTATCGAGGAGTTATCCGTTATAATCAGAAACCTAATTCATGAAGAAGAGGATCACCCCCATGAGTGACGTATTAATCCCCTTTGCCGGGGAAAACCCTGAAATCACGGAAATTTCAGAGCTCTCAAAAAAAGGGTACCAGCTGCTCAAAGAAAATAAAATAGCCGAAGCCATGGAATGTTTTAGTAAGATACTTACCGTGGACGAGAACAATAACTATGCCTTGGTAGGAATGGGGGATGCGGTTCGTAAGCGGGGAATCTTCCGGGATGCTGTTGAGTATTACCGGCGCTGCCTGGTTCACCATCCGGGGAATAATTATGCTCTTTTCGGACTGGCGGACTGCTATAAGGCTTTGAATCAGTTCCATAAGGCAATCGAGATATGGGAACAGTACCTGCTCCATGATGATAAAAATATTACTGTTCTTACCCGTGTCGCCGATGCCTACCGGAAGATCCGGGACTTTAAACATTCTAAAGCGGTATATCTGCGGGTTCTGGAGATGGAAGAGCAGAATCCTTACGCTATCATTGGGCTGGGACACCTGCATTACGATTTTAAGGAATACCGGGACGCGCTTTTCTATTGGGAGAAGATGCTTCAAGCCAACAAGGAAAATGTAGACATTCGGGTTCTTACGTCTATCGGAAACTGCCATCGGAAGCTGAAGACCTTCAAAGAAGGTATCGGTTACTTTGAAAAAGCCCTCCAACGGGACAATTGTAACTTCTACGCTCTTTTCGGTCTTGCCGATTGTTACCGGGGGCTGAATCAGCAGAATCGCTCCCTGGAGTACTGGAACCGTATTCTGGAGCAGGATCCCCGGAACAAAGTGATCCTTACCCGCGCGGGGGATGCCTATCGGAACCTCTCTGAGTTCGATATGGCGGTAGATTATTACCGCCGGGCGTTGAACATCGAATTTGACACCTACGCGGTTCTTGGATTGGCGGTAGTTGCCAAAGGTCAGGGTAAATTCGATGAAGCTATTGAATCTCTCCGGCGGCTCATCCAACAAGACCCAAAAAACTACCGGTTCTACCTGGAATTAGCGGATTGTTATGTAAAACGGGGTGAAAAAACCAAGGCTGTTGAGGTCTTAGGCGATTTCCAGAAGCTGGGAATACGGAATACGTTCATCATCGATCAGCTTGAAAAGCTGAAATCATGACAACAGGCTTTAACAAAAACGCGGATCTATGTTAAGACCGGAAAAACCTGCCCTGGGAGGTCTTGCCCCGGAATCACTGGAAGCGTTGTTGGCTCCCCTCCCGCCCTTCCGGAGCCGGCAGATCCTTACCTGGATATACCGGCGCGTTTCATCCTTTGATGAGATGACAAATCTGCCCAAAGCCTTGCGATCCGACCTCGCGGCGCGGTTTATCCTTTATTCCAGCGCGGTGTCGGCCTGTTTTGAAGATCCGGATGGTACGGCAAAACTGCAAATTACCCTGTGGGACGGCGCTCGAATCGAGGCGGTACTCCTCTCTGACGGCGGGGGTAGAAAAACAGCCTGTCTTTCTACCCAGGCGGGTTGTCCAGCCGGCTGTGTGTTCTGCAAGACCGGCTTACTGGGCTTTAGGCGTGATTTAGACAGCGCGGAGATAGTAGAACAGTTCCTTCATCTCCGTTCAAAAGAAGCCGAAATCGCCAATATTGTGATCATGGGCATGGGAGAACCGCTGCTTAACCTGGAAGAAGTCCGCCGGGCGTTATTGGTATTTACCTCTCCTGATGGATTGGCCCTGTCCCCCCGGCGGATCACCCTTTCTACCTGTGGTATTGCCGAAGGTATTCGGGAATTAGCGGATAAGGGGCCTCCGGTCAGGCTGGCTTTGTCCCTGACTACCGCCGACGAAGCCCTCCGTGAGCGGCTTATGCCACTGGCCTTGACCAATCCCTTGGCTACCCTTAAAGATACCCTTGCCTACTACCAACAAAGGACAGGCCGACGGCTCACCCTGGAAGCGGTACTCCTGGGAGGAATCAACACCCGGCCTGAAGACGCCGATGCTCTGGCGGCCTTTGCCGGAGGGCTTGAGGCGGCAGTAAATCTAATCCCCTGGAACCCGGTTGACGGCTTAAGTTTTGAAGGCCGTCCTCTCCAGGAGCCCGGACGGAGAGAACTGCGGACATTCACCGCTGCCCTGGAAAAACGGGGACTCAACGTTACACAGCGTTTCAGAAAAGGCCGGAGTATCGCCGGGGCGTGCGGACAACTCGGCGTTGTTCACACCGAGCGCTTTGTTCCCCGCTGTCCGGTCAATTCCAGATAAGCCAACTCGGCAAGGCCAAAGCGAGCGTTTTTCGTAAAATCTTTGGCGTATTCATCATAGAGCATATCCTCGTACATTTTTTCCGCGAAGCCCCCGGAAAGGAATTCGGATTTTTGTATGGTGTTACGCATTCCGGTGATGAGATTTTTAACCAGAAAGGTTTCGAGCGCTTCGCACTGTTCGTAGAGTTTATCGGTTTTGTCCACCACCGGCTTCCTGCCGGACGACAGAACGGGAGTTTCGTCCGTTTCGTCTTTTGTCGCTTGGGAGATCTTTTGGGCGGCTTCTTCAACGAGGGCAGAAAAACTACCCGACTCTATCCCGGCGTTACTGTGGGAATCGAGCAATGAAGATGTGTAGCGGCTGTTATTTAGGTAATAGGTTCCGATGGCTTCAATATCCATAGACTTACCGCTTTAGTCCGGTGGCGGTACCGAGCATATTATCGCTGGTTTGAATTGTTTTTGAGTTAAACTCGTAAGCTCGCTGGGCGACGATAAGATCCACCATCTCTCGAACCACCGATACGTTGGACATTTCCAGGAACTTGTGTACGACGGTTCCCATGCCCTCAAAGCCGGGGCGTCCCGCGATAGCTTCTCCTGAAGCGTTGGTCTCCTTAAAGAGATTTTCTCCCACCGTAGAAAGGCCCACCGGGTTAGGAAAGCGGTAGAGTTCGATCTGTCCAACCGCTATCGGATCATCGGAACCGGGGACTTTTACCGATACCCGTCCATTTTGGGTAACGGCAATGGTCTGGGGCAGGTAATTCTCCGGCATTGTAATATCCGGTAATACCCAATAGCCGTTAGATGTCACCAATCTGCCATCGGAATCTACTTTGAACGCTCCATCCCGGGTATAGGCATAGGTACCATCGTACATTTGTATCCGAAAAAACCCCTCTCCGTTGATCGCCATATCGTAAACATTTTCGGTATTCTGGAGGGAACCTTGGGTGAACATCCGCTGGGTAGCGGCGACTTTAACGCCGTGGCCCATCTGGATACCTACCGGAACCACCGTATCTTCCGTAGCGGGAGTACCGGCGGTTTTCACCGTTTGATAGAGGAGATCTTCAAAATCAGCTCGCATCTTCTTATAACCCGATGTATTGACGTTAGCCAGGTTGTTTGAAATCGTGTCGATATTAGCCTGCTGGCCTATCATTCCCGCCGCGCCGGTCCATAAACTCCGTACCATATATTACTCCTATCCTAACTTAGACACCTGAATCAGGGCGCCCAACATGGAATCACTGTTCATTATTGCCTTTTGATTAGCTTCGTAAGCCCGGTTTACCTCGATCATCTGAACCATTTCCACCACCGGATCCACGTTAGAAGCTTCCATAAAGCCCTGGATTACTCGGGGACGGTTCCCCGGTTCGATAACCTTTGCCTCGCCGGAGGTCTCGGTAGCCTGGTAAAGGCTGGATCCTTGTTTTTTTAAATACCGTTCCAGATCAAATTCAACCAGTTTGAGGGTATCCAGAAGCGTCGTCTGCTCCCAGGTATTTTTATCCCGAGCGACAAGGATGTTTGGATCATCGGCGTATTCGGCGTTGATCCATATCCGGCCATCTTTATCTACCTGAAAATTGTTGGCTTTTATCTTTATCGGGCCATTCTCTCCTAGAACCGGGTAGCCTTCTTTCGTTTCCAGGTAGCCTTCTTTCCCAAGCTGGAAGGAGCCGTTCCGGGTATACCGGTCGCCCCAGGGGGTAGACACGGTAAAGAAACCTTTTCCATCTAGGGCAATATCAAAATCACTCTGGGTTTCCTTCATAGCGCCCTGTTCAAAGTTGGTAAACAGTTCGTTAAGCTCCACACCGGTACCAATCGCGCCGATAATAGGGGCCGCGTCACCGGAACCAAAGGGATGCCGGTATACGCCGTCATCATTCATTCGGCGCATAAGGAGTTCGGGGAATGCCTTATGAACCGCCGTATCTTTCTTATAGCCGTCCACATCCACATTCGCCAGATTATTCGCCACCGCATCCAGTCTCCACTGCTGCGCCCTCATACCACTGGCGCCGGTGTACCATGCTCTAATCACGTCTGGTCTCCTCTTTATTCAATATCGGCGTATGAGCTTCAAACTTAAAGCGGCGAACCCTTGACGTATCCTTCTCCGGCTTATTACACTAGAATTAATGAGTTCGCCGATGACCGATGTTCACAATGATATTCTTGAAGTTGAGGATTTTGATACTATTCTATCCTCGGATATTGATTTTTCCGGCACTCTACGATTTGAAAAACCATTTCTGATCCGCGGCAAAGTATGCGGAGAGATTGACGCGACCGGCCTCCTCGTGGTGGACGAAGGAGCGGTTGTAGAGGCCAACATCAATACATCCAAGGTGATAATCCGGGGTTCGGTAACGGGAAATATCACCGCTTCAAATAAAATTGAAATTACCGCTACCGGTAAGCTGGTAGGAGATATAATAACCCCGGAAGTACACATGGAATCGGGCTGCATTTTTAATGGTAACTGTACCATGCCGGAGCGAAATCTATAATTCAAAACTATGAATGGGACGAATCGTGTCATCTGTGCGGGCGCCATCGTGGGTATCGTCTTTTTTTTACTTGTTCCAGCGCGGGTTTTCAGCCAGACGAGGCCGGATGCCCTACAGGAATACCGGAATGGTAACTACGCAAGCGCCGTATCTATCTGTAAGGCTGAAATTGCCACCAATTCCCATAACATCGAGTCCCATGTGGTGATTTGTTGGAGCCTTATCCGGTTAGGCCGCTACGAGGAAGCCCGCACCTATGCCCTTTCCGGCCTGAATATCAATCAATACGATATACGGATCATCGAAAGCCTTGGAGAAGTGTACTATTACCAGGGTAAAAACCAGGAATCTTTGAAACGTTTTCAGGATTACATCAATCTTGCCCCTGAAGGGGGACGGATCGATGTTGTCTATTATTTTATTGGTGAAATTTATATTCGCCTGGGGCGGTTCCGTCATGCGGATATTGCCTTGACCACGGCGGTTCACTATGTACCGGGCAATGCCGCCTGGTGGACCCGTCTCGCATACGCCCGGGAGAACGCCGGGGATCTGACCGATGCGGTACAGGCATACGAGCAAGCCCTGTCTCTGGATTCTCAGCTTTCCGACGCTCGCCGGGGTTTAGATCGGGCGCGCCAGTCGCTGGGAAGCCGTTAGGCTTCAGGCCGATCCGAATCAGGCGTATGTTTTCCATTGCTATACAAACCCTTGGCTGTAAACTAAACCAGCTTGAAAGTGAAGCGGTAGCCTCCGCTTTTCGGACAGAAGGCTTTGAAGTTCTGCCCTGGGGAGAGGCGGCGGTGAATACCGCGGCGGTGAATACCGCAGTTAAGACCGAAGCGGATATTTTGGTGGTTAATACGTGTACGGTGACTTCCAGGGCCGAGCGGAAGGCCCGCCGGCTCATCCGTCTTGCCCTGCGGAAGCGGCCCTATGCCTGCGTCTTAGTGACCGGCTGTTATGCCCAATTGGATGGCCCGGCCCTAGAAGCCCTGGGTCAGGATGTTTGTGGGACTTCTTTTTCAGACCGTTTTTTTGTACTGCGAGGAGATCTAAAAAGCGCCCTCCTGGATCTACCCCGGTTTCTCCGTACTGCCGGAGACGCAGCCGCTCCCGCCGGGGAAGAGCTTCCCGCTTTATTGCGCCGGTGGACGGCGGATAGACAAATGCCCCCGCCGGAGGATCGGTTTCGTTTTGCCGCCGATGCGTTTTCCTTCCATTCCCGTTCATTTCTGAAGATCCAGGATGGCTGTGATCATGCCTGCGCTTACTGCCGGGTGCCTCTTGCCCGGGGGCCGAGCATGAGCCTGGCGGCGGAAATCGTTCTTGCCCGGCTTAGAGCCCTGGAGGAACGCGGTTTTGCGGAAGCCGTTCTAACGGGAGTAAACATCGGTCAATACCGCGGTCAATACCGGGACGGCGCCCTGGATCTCGCCGGCCTCCTCCGCCTCCTTTTGGAGGGAACCGACGCTATTGCCATACGGCTTTCCTCCCTGGAGCCGGACGGCGTTAGCGCTTCCCTCCTAGATGTTCTGGGAGCGGAGCGAATCCGGCCCCATTTTCACCTTTCCGTTCAATCCGGCAGCCCTCGGATTCTGGAGAAGATGCGCCGCCCCTATGGCCCTGACGATATTGAACGGATAGCGGAGCAGTTACGGAGCGTTAAAGAAGATCCCTTCCTTGCCTGCGATATGATCGCCGGTTTTCCCGGGGAAAGCCCGGTTGACTTTGAACTCAGCCGGGAGCTTTGCCGTCGTCTTGGTTTTGCCTGGATACACGCCTTTCCCTATTCCCGCCGGCCTGGAACCGAAGCGGCTGCCTTTACCGGCGAAATTTCCGAAGCGGAAGCGTCAAGCCGGGTGAATACCTTGTTAGCCCTCGCGCGCAGAAACAGGAAGGATTATGCGGCGCGGTGGCTAGGCAAGACCGTAGAAGCAATCATCGAAACCGGCGGGTCCCGTCCGGAATATACAGCGGCGGTTTCCGGTAACTACCTGAAGCTTCTGGTTTCCCGACCGCTTGGCGTTGAATTGCCTCCGCCGGGTCGGGCCCTGCGCTGCCGCCTCCTTCCCCTTGCCGGGGTATTGGCGAAAGAGCGCCGTTTTGACGCTCTCGCGGAGCCCTCTTTGATTTGAACCGATTACAAAATTCGGTTAATATTGAATTTTTGCACGGCTTCATTTGACAAAAGATAATCTTAATAATAAGATAATTAAGAATACAAATTTATTCTTGAATACAAGTTCTTATGGGGAAAGAATAGCTCGTCCGGGGAATCACGGATAAGGCTGGGCCTTATAGGACAAAGGATGGGTCATGGCTAACAATGACATAGTTTCCGGGTTTGATGACGAAAAAGATGACAGCTTAAAGATAACGTTGCAGAAGGGTGGGGAACTTGCGGGGTGCCTCGTTTTGTATCTCAATGGGTATATTGATACATATAACTCAAACTTGTTTCAGAAACGGATTCAAAAAGCCATAGAAGAGGGTTTTGTAAGGCTCATTTTCCATTGCAGCGGACTGAATTACGTATCTTCTACCGGTATTGGGTCATTTACTGCGTTTCTCAAGACCGTCAAACCCCGGAATGGCGATGTAGTACTCCTGGAAATTCAGCCAAAGGTGTATGAAGTCTTCCAACTCCTCGGTTTTTCTCAATTCTTCAACATTCAAGATTCCTTAGACGAGGCCATTGATTTCTTTACCGAAGGGGATGTGGGTACCCAGCTTGGTATGTTTCCCAAGATTTTCGCCTGCCCTATCTGTTCCAAAAAACTCAAGGCGACCAAACCAGGACGGTTCCGGTGCTCTGAATGTAAGACTATTCTGGCCATTGACAACGCGGGACAAGTGGTGCTGGGCTAAATGGACCATTCACAGGGAAAGAACAAGATCGAGCAAT
This sequence comes from Treponema sp., assembly GCA_031257105.1. GTDB lineage: Bacteria > Spirochaetota > Spirochaetia > Treponematales > Breznakiellaceae > JAIRPG01. The sequence continues at coordinate 9,448 of JAIRPG010000069.1, read as the reverse complement.
ACCTGATTGACTCAGCGTTGAGCTACCGGGAAATTAGCGAAAATATGTGGCTCTTGGAAGACGGAGAGCATAATTTAACTGGTCTGGCAATCATGTATGATGATCCGCTCGTGATTTTTCGGATTGTGGTGATGGATGTACCTGCGGGGAACCGTTTGGAACTGTTTACGAAGCTTCTGGAACTCAACGCGGTAGATATACTGCATGGGGCCTATGCTCTGGAAAACGGCGAGATCGTCTTAATCAATACGCATGACTATGATACGATGGACTTAGGGGAATTCAGGTCAACCCTGGATTCGTTCAGCCTAGCGTTAGCTCAACATTACCCTGTTCTATCGGGTTACCGGACATAAACAGGCTCTATCTAGTGTCTGTCTATAATGTAACCGATTTTGTGGACAGACACTAGCTATACAGAATACCGGCAGGAGGTTGTAAATGGGTATTTTTTCCCGCATAAAGACCCTCATCTCATCGAATGTAAACGATATGATAAGCAAGGCGGAAAAGCCAGAAAAGATGCTTAATCAACTGCTCATCGATATGAACGAGCAGTTGATCGAATCCAAGAAAGCCGTTGCTTTAGCCATTGCTGATGAGAAGAAACTTGAGCGGGAGACTCATAATCAGGAATCGCTCTCTCAAGAATGGGAACGGAAAGCAATGCTGGCCGTTCAGTCCGGTAAGGACGATCTCGCCAAGGAAGCCCTGCTCCGCAAGAAAGAATACGACAATGCGGGGGCGGAATACCGGAAACAGTGGGAGGCCCAGAAGGCTTCGGTGGAGAAGCTCAAGGAATCCTTGCGGGAACTCCAGAACAAAATCGAAGAAGCGATGCGGAAGAAGAACCTTCTGGTAGCCCGGGCAAAACGAGCGGAAGCCCAGAAGAAGATACAGAGCACGATTTCCAGTGTCTCCGGTAACCGTACCGCTTTTGACGCTTTTGACCGTATGGCGCAGAAGGTCGATCAGATGGAGGCCGAAGCCGACGCCGCTCAAGAACTAGACGATTTCTCTTCCAACGCCAGTCTCGATAAGCGGTTTGCCGAGCTTGAAACGTCTGACGCATCGGCGGATATGATGCTTTTGGAACTCAAAGAAAAGATGAAGGCGTTGCCAGATAAGTCGTAACACGAGAGTTGTTCTGAAACTTCAGTTTCTGAACAACTCTCGCTTAAAAATGCAGAAACCAACCGGGGGGCGGAACAAGTCTCCTGAATCCATCCGGGAATGCTAGTCGAAGTTGTGTTTATCTTTTGTTGATAACTTGTTAATAGAACTGGTATTGTATTGCCGCTGCACGTGTTCTTATACCGCGAGCTTTTCCGGATTCTAAGTAGACAGAATCATGCAGACGTAATTCCTTTTAATGTAATGAATTATATGAGTTATTCCCGTGACTTATAATGAAAAAGAAACAGCTTACCGCCAATGTCCGCCGTTCTATCCGCATAGATCCTGAACTATCTTTGTGGAAAAGATGTTGATAACTTGAAGGCAGGTTCTCTGTTCGGGCTCTCCGTCTTGCCAGGTGGGGGTTCTCATGTTAGGCTTAATGAGTGAAAAAAATTGTGCGGCTTTTAGTTTTTTTTAGCGCCTCTTTTGTTCTGGTTTTGCTGGGAACGAGCGCCGTCCGGTATCTTCAACTCTGGATAGAAGCGGCTAAGATGATCCCTGCTCAACAGGAAGCGTGGCCTGGTATCGTTGCCGCCGCTCAGTGGGCTCTACCCGCCGCTCTTTACACTTCTATCCTTCTGGCACTGAGCTACAGCGCCCGGCGGGAAATTTCCATTCCGCTGTCCATGTTTTTTATCTTTGTTCTTTCGGTACTCATAAGCGGCGGCGCTTTTCTTGGAATTCATCAGTTGGAGACGCTGGTTCCACGGGGAACGGTAACGCCCCGGCATACCCTGGGGACGCCGGGCGTTATTCTTTCCCAGGGAGACACGGCGATAGTGCTCCTGGAGGATCCTTCCAATGCCCTCGGACGGCGGGTAGTATCCATTCCAGAACGGCCCCTGATATACCAGGAAGTACCTACAGGGCCGAACAATACTATTTTAGCCCTACCGCCGGTTCCCTTTACTGGAAAAGAAAACCTTTTCTTTACCGATCTATTGGTAGATTTAACCTTGAGTGCGCGGCAAATTGACGCCCGGTTCAGGGAAAGCCCGCTTTCTTTCGGCATATATCTGGGGGGGCTTTGCCTGCTCCTGGTTTCCCTGCGGGTTGTTCTGGAACTGAGTTCCTGGCCCTTGGCCAACCTGTTTCTCGGCGTTCTGGCCTTTCGGGGTGTTCTGGCCCTTGAAATCGTGTTTAATGACGGGGATGTTCAGCAATTTCTGGGGGGCTTCTTGGGGCGTTTTTTCCCGCTCATGTGGCTCGGTCCTTTCTTGCTCTGCAATGCGGCGGCGCTTATCGTCCTTATGACGGCGTTGATTTTCCTTGCCAAGGGACGGAGGAAACGGCATGGTTAGAGCTGTAAAGGGGATCTTCAACAACCCCATAGGGATCTTTGCCGTTTATCTGCCGGCATCCTGCGCGGTTATCATTGGTTTTTTGATGATCTTTCCCCCGGAGCCGGCCCCTTTGCGGGTTTTTTCGATGTCGTGGCGTTTTACCTTGGCGGCGCAAGAATACATCAACCTCTTTCCCGCCATAGTCGTATCGGCACTGGTTATTCCTTTCGGCCTCAAAGTCAACCAGGAGAATCCCCTCGATCTGTATTTCACCAAATTTATTGATAGAATCCAGGGTTCCTTGTTTTCCGCTCTCGGGGGCGCCGTTATCTACGGGCTTTTATTTTTTCTTGCTCTTCCCCTGGCGCGGAGTACCGGTGAAAATATGCGCTTCAAGGGCCTGTTGTACAACGAATCCCGCGCAAAAGCGGAACTGTTCGCCGGACGGGAAGAATGGCCGGATGCGGCTCGGTTTGTCGCGTTATGTGAACTCATCTGGCCAGGAAACCCAGAAATAGAAAATTTCAAGGATACGGTATATATCGAACTGGACGCATATTATTTGAACAAACGTCCTCCTCCGGCAAGTTCGACAACGGTGGTCTATCGGGAGAAAGATTCGCCAACGCCCGGGCTGCGAAAACCGGTGAACGCTGCGGAGGCGCTGGAATTCTCCGAAGCGGCTTATCTCAAAGAACGCTACTATGACGCCCATTGGCTGGCTACACTGGCGGGAGAGCTTGCCCGTCCGGGAAGCGTAGAAAGCAGATCGGCTGTTCTGGCGGCCAGTAAAGCCTGGAACATTATTACTTCCCTCGCACCGAGCGCCCAGGAAAAGCGGGCCTATGAATTGTATACCCTAAAACATTCAGGATACGAAGCTTTTCAGGCCGAAGATTGGATCCGGGCCTACTATATCTTTACGGAATTGAGCGCCTTTGCCCCAGAAGATCCCGATGTGGTTAATTTTTTGGCGGAAAGTGAACGGAACCTTAGAAATACCGCCTTTTTTGCCGATGAAATGGAATCTACGGTGGGTCAGGTTATGACGGGAGTTGTTTTCTCCATTCCCCGTAAACCTATCGGAGGCCGGCAGGAAGGCCGGATGGTGTTGCGCGCCGATGCTCTTTTAACTTTTTCGGATGTTTCTTACGCCACCGGCTTGGAACTAATCGCATTTGACGGGAAAGGGGTTCCTGTTTACCGCTTTACCGCGCCTTATGTGAAGGTACTTCCAAAGACCCTGGGGACAGAACGCTGTACCATGCTTCTCCTCCGCGCTCTGGATCGCTCCGATCAGGATCGCCGCTGGGAGCCGCTATGGGAAGGTTCCCAGGAAGCCGAAATAGGGAATACCCAGGTTATGTTAGACGTATCCTATGAAAATTTTCTGTTCATGTCTCACGCTCGACGAGGACTGGATAACTTCCTTATTGGGGATCTCTTTGCCGCAGAACGGAATCTGAGCCCGTACGGCTTTATTCCCCAGGTGTTCCAGGCGGAAATACTCTCCAGACTCGCTGAACCGCTGCTATTCCTTCCGGCGTTGCTGCTTGCTATCATCTTAGGCTGGCGTTTTCGGGCAAAGAAGCCTCCCCGGATTTTGGGGATACCTCTGCTGATACTTCTGCCCCTCCTCTTCAACGGAGTGGCGCATATTTATCGTATTCTGCTTCACAATCTCGGAATTTGGGCGGTTCTTGTGGGGGGATTTTCTTCCGCTCTGGCATTCTTTATCGGCGGCGCGGTACTGCTTTTTATCCTGACCCTGCTCTGGCTTACCGCCCAAAAGAACTAGTGTCTCTCGGAGGCTGTCGTCTCTTCTATTCTGCGCGTAAATATCGACGCAGGCTTTCATTCCAAGGGGGAATCACGATTCCCAGCGCTGTTTCGATTTTTGTTTTATCCAGCACGGAATATGCGGGCCGTGGCGCCCGTGTGGGATATTCGGCGGTTGTACAGGGATTTACCGCGCAGTCCTTTTTTACCAAGCCCAGTGTCCTGCTCTGCGCGTAAATTTCCCGTGCAAATTCAAACCAGGTGATGCCCCCCTGGTTGGTATAATGATACACGCCGTATGGAATAGGGCGTCCGCAGCTTTCGGCGTTGATTATTTCCACAATTGTCGCGGCAAGGTCGCCGGCCCAGGTGGGGCTGCCTTGCTGGTCGTTCACCACCTTGACTCCCGTCCGCTCGTTCATCAGGCGGAGCATAGTGGCGACAAAGTTGGGGCCGTACTTCCCGTACAACCACGCAGTACGGATAATGTACGAGCGGGGGTTTTCCAGTACGGCAATCTCGCCGTCTCGTTTGGTACGCCCGTATACGCTTACGGGATAGGCCGTATCGTCCTCACGGTAGGGACGCGCTATCCCGTCTGCGACAATTCCCTTTCCATCAAACACGTAGTCGGTTGAGAGGTGAATAAGCCGCGCTCCTACGCTTTTGGCGCAAGCGGCTATGTTGCCGGGACCGACGGCGTTCAGGCGGCGGCACGTTTCAATATCATCTTCGGCCTTGTCAACGGCGGTATAGGCGGCGCAGTTGATGATCCAGGCGAAGGGCCGGCTTTTGACGAATTCGACGAGCGCCGCCGGATTGGTAATGTCAACATCACGGTCGGTTCCGGTAAACGCCAGGCCGGTTTTTTGCAGCAACAAGGATAACTCTGTGCCCAACATTCCCTTACAGCCGATAAGCCAGATTTGCGGTTCTTGCTTAGACATCAGCGCTGCTCCAGGGCGGCGAAACGTGGCAGTTTCGCGTCTTTCTCCGACAAAAGGTACTCCATGCTCAGTTCCGGCCACGTAATGCCGATGGCGCTGTCGTTCCAGATGATACCGCCTTCGTCTTCCGGGTGATAAAAATCCGTACATTTGTAGGCAAAGATAGCCGTATCGCTTAACACCAGGAAACCGTGGGCAAACCCTTCGGGGATGTAAAACTGATTCTGCCGTTCGCCGCTTAACACAACGGCGTGCCATTTGCCCCGGCTGGGTGAATCGGGCCGTATATCCACCGCAACGTCGAACACCTCGCCTTCGATAACCCGTACCAGCTTACCCTGGGGGTGAGTCTTCTGGAAATGCAGGCCCCGGAGCGTACCTTTTATTGAGCGGGACTGGTTATCCTGTACAAAAGGCGTTCCAAGCCCGGCGGCCTTGAAATCCCGCTCGGAATACGACTCAAAAAAAGAGCCCCGGCTGTCGGCGAATACCTTTGGCTGAATTTCAAAAAGTCCTTCAATAGGGCAGGGTGTAATCGTAAACGGCATTATGGAGTTCCTTCCGCGATACGCATGAGGTATTCGCCGTAACTGGTTTTATATCCGATGGCTAAGTTTACGAGGTTATCTTTGGAAATCCAGCCGTTGGCAAACGCGATTTCCTCGATACAGGAAACGTACATACCCTGCCGGTTTTGGATCGCCGCGATAAAATTGGCCGCCTCTAGAAGGCTGTCGCAGGCGCCGGTATCCAGCCACGCCATACCCCGGCCCAGCGTTTCCACGGAAAGGCGGCCTTGTTCCAGATAAGCGTTGTTCACTGCGGTTATTTCAAGCTCGCCTCGGGCGGATGGTTTTAGGCTCTTGGCGATTTCTATTACGCCGTTATCGTAAAAATACAGGCCCGGTACGGCGTAATGCGACCTTGGCTTCGCGGGTTTTTCTTCAATAGAAAGCGCTTTGCCCTGTGCATCGAACTCAACCACTCCGTATGCCGAAGGGTCTTTCACAAAGTAGCCGAAAATCGAGCCGCCGCCGTCTTTTTCAATCCGCGCAACGGTATTCCGCAGCGTCCGGCTAAAACCCCGCCCATAGAACACATTATCGCCCAACGCGAGGGCTGCTGTGCCGCCGCCGATAAAATCCGCGCCGATAATAAAAGCCTCTGCGAGTCCCCGGGGGCTTTCCTGAACCAGGTATTCAAAGCGCATACCCAACCATGCGCCTTCGCCAAAAAGTTCTCTGAACAGGGGTAAATCTCTCGGCGTTGAGATTATTAGTATGTCTCGAATACCGGCCAACATCAGCACGGACAGGGGGTAGTAGATCATCGGCTTATCATACAAAGGGAGGATCTGTTTGGAGACTGCCCGCGTGAGGGGGTAAAGCCGGGTTCCCGCTCCCCCTGCGAGGATAATACCTTTCATAGTCGCCGCTTAAATTTTTTCCAGCAGAAATTTTCGGCTTAGGGCGAGGCTTTCAAAGGGATTCACCAGAAAATCGCCGTCTTGTTCAACCACAGCGCAGGGGATTCCTTTTTCTTTGCAGGCGCCGATGATGTTGTCCCAGTCCAGATTGCCTTGACCTATTTCCGCGAACTGGCGAGTACGATCCTTGATCCGGTAATCCTTAAAGTGGATGATCTGGATCCTATTCCCCAACTTTTTGATGTAATCAATAGGGTTTGCGCCGCCGGCCTGAACCCAAAATACGTCGAGGGTAAACAGCATATCAGGACACTCTTCAATAAGACGATCGATGGCGCGGCATCCATTCCACTTCTCAAATTCAAAGTCGTGGTTATGATACCCAAATGTCAAACCTTCATCTTTGATGCGCCGGGCAACCTCATTTGCCCGTTTGATGAAACGGGTATACCCTTCATAACTGTTCGGAAACACATCGCCGGGGCGGGCGCCGAGCCCTATATTGGGAGCGCCAAGTTTCTTGTGAACAGCGATAGTTTTTTTGAGTTCCTCCGGGGTATCGAGGCTGGCCCAGGAAACATGGGTTCCGCACACTTCAAGCCCTGTTTCTCGTATCCAGCCGGCCAGCCTATCAGTATCGCAGGGGCCAAAACCAGAAATCTGGACAACCTCGTACCCAATAGCCCGAATTCGCCGTAGACTCTCCTCTATATCGAAGGGAGTTTTTGTGTACTCTCGAATAGAATACAATTGAGCGCCAATTTTCATTTTAACCATAACCTCCTTAATACGAGCGGCGGTATCGCCGCTCCAGTAAATCGAACAGTAACACAAAGTGTTACTGATACCTCCTTAATACCGCTCCTTAATACGAGCGGCGATATTACCACCGCCTGTAAATTATATGAAGAAGCTCAATAGTTGTATAGAGAGCCTGTAGCTTCTATAGTAACAGTATGCTTGTAGATATTTGGACGGAAACTTTTGCCCTACGCTTCGGCGTCGTTGACCGGTCGGATCGTCTGACGCTCGCTTCAACTTTTGATTTTTTTCAAGAAGCAGCCATCAGCCATGCGGAAAATCTAGGAGTTGGAAGAGAGGTTATGGCCCGGCTTGGCCGGCTTTGGGTGCTTTCCCGTATATCTGTTTTTATGGAACGCCGGCCCCGGTGGGGAGAAACCGTTACCGTTCGTTCCTGGCCCCGGGGTTGGGAAAAGCTCTTGGCCATTCGTGACTACGACATTCAAGACGTTTCCGGCAGATCCGTGATACGGGGCCGGGGTTCTTGGGTCATCATGGACATCGAAAGACGGCGGCCTCTGCGTCCCCAGACGGTTATGGATACCCTGCCCTTAAATGAAGGACAGGACGCGCTGCCCGACGGCGGCGGCGGTCTGGAAATCAGGGGAAATCTCCACCAGGTTGGAGAACGGAAAGCCCTTTATTCAGATATTGATTATAACGGACACGTGAACAACGCCCGGTATATTCAGTGGATTCAAGACATTACCGAGCCGGAAACGCTTGAGCGCGCCGATAAAATCAGGCTGGATATAAACTATCTCAGCGAGGTAAAGCCGGGGGAAACTATCGGATTTTGGACGACAGCAATTGTGCAAGCTTCAAGTGAAGATGCCGGGGCCGCCCGGTTTGTAGCGCAAGCCGTTGAAGGCCGCCGGGAAGGGGAGCAGCCGGTATTTCGGGCGGAATTACGCGCTTGGGCAAACGGGTAACGCCGGGATTATGGAAGCGGTTTCCAGAAGCTGGGATGAGCTTGCCGTAAACAAACGCTGCGTTCTTTGCCCCCGGCGCTGTGGAATCGATCGTTCCGCCGGTATTCGGGGTTTATGCGGGGAGACGTGGGAACTGAGAATAGCCTCCGCTTCTATTCACCGGGGGGAAGAGCCGCCGGTCACGGGAAATGGCGGATCGGGGACTATCTTTATCAGCGGCTGTAACCTGGGCTGTGTGTTCTGCCAAAACCACCAGATTTCCAGGGAAGCTCTGGGCCGCGTGGTTTCTCCGGAGGAATTTACCGGCATCTGCCTGAACCTTCAGCGGTTGGGCGCTGAAAATATCAACATCGTTACCGGAAGCCATTTTGCGCCGGCGCTTGTCCTGGGGATACAAAACGCCCGGAACGCGGGGCTTAGACTTCCGGTACTCTGGAATTCTTCGGCGTATGAAAGCGCCGGGGGGCTTTCCCTGCTGGAAGACGCGGTAGATGTATACCTTCCGGATCTTAAAACATTGGATACAACGCTTTCCCGCCGTTTTTTCAATGCCCCGGATTACCCAGAATATGCGGCGGCGGCTCTTGAACGGATGATGACGGTTCGGAAGCTCCGCTTCAAAGAGCGTGGATTGTCCGATTCACCGGTAATTACCGGGGGAGTTGTGATCCGCCACCTCGTTTTACCCGGTCACCTTGAATCAACCGAAGGCGTACTCCGCTGGTTTGCCGAACATGCCCAGGGTCGGGCGCTTCTTTCCGTTATGACGCAGTACACGCCGGTAGGAACCGGAGGACCGCGCCGTTTTCTAAATGAACGGGAATACGAGACCGTGCTGAACTGGCTTGATGAATTCGGAATCGAGGAAGGGTTCCTTCAGGAACCGGCAGCCGATAACAACTGGCTGCCGGATTTTAAGCGCGAAAATCCCTTTTCATCAGAACGGTCTGTTCCGGTGTGGCATTGGGCTCAACTTACGTAGTGTCTGTCCACAAAGTCGGTTACTTTGCGGACAGACCTTGCATTTTCTCGCCTAACGGCTGCGAAAATGCGTTTTTTAAGGTGGTCTGTCCATAATGTGTCTACATTATGGACAGACAC
>JAIRPG010000160.1 GCA_031257105.1 Treponema sp. | reverse complement strand
CGGCGCGGCTCGTCCGCAATGGAGGTATGCGCCGTGCCGCTTGATAGCGCCCATGTTATTTTTACGTTTTTTTGTCTCGGTTTTGCGGGCTGGCTTGCCGAGACCATTAACGAAACTATTACACGCAAAAAATTTGTAAACAAAGGTTTTTTCAAAGGCCCCTTCGCGTTAAGCCACGCTATAGGCGGCGTTTTTGTCTATATCATTGGTAATCCGCTGCGAGAAAACCCGCTGTTGGTATTTTTTGCGGGAATGATCGTCTGTACGGTCATTGAATATATCATGGCGGTTTTTTTGGATACCTGTTTTGGCGTTAAATGCTGGGACTACCGTACCTATCCGCATACGCGCTGGTGCCATTTGCAAGGGCGCGTGTGCCTAACGATTTCGCTTTTTTTCGGCTCGATAACGCTGTTTGTAGTGTATCTGTTTTGGGATTTTACGGCATACATAGCGGCGTGTCTTGGCGCGTATCTTATTGCTGTCGACGCGGTATTTATCACCGCCTTTCTTTTTGACGTTATTACAACATGCGCGCGTATTCTTAAGGCAAAAAAGTCAGGTGAGAAGGTAAAAGGCTACGCCGTTTTTTCCGATCCAGAGGACATTGAATGAAAAGGGGTAAAGCAGATGCTGTTATGGGGGCTTAAAACGGAAGCGGCGTTTGATCTGTGGTCGCTTGAACATCTCGCAAACGGCATCGCGATGGCCGCCGCCGCGCAATTCATACTGCGATCATTGGTAAAAAATAAAATCCCCGAAGCGCAGCGCGTATTCTTTAGTTTGACGCTGGTAATAGCGGCGGCGCTCTTTTGGGAAAACGCCGAACACTATATTGAAGCGGGATTGCTCTCCGGCGCGTGGGGGGAGCGCGTTACCTTTTGGTTTGCCGGCATTGAGCATTGGACAAACCGGCTTTTAGGCGATAATCTTATGATATTTTTCGGCTGGCTAATATATACCAAAAAACCGCGATTTGCCTTTGCCGCAAAATTATTTTCTACCGTTTGGCTTTTGCTCCATATTTTGGTGTTTCCGGATAGTATGTATCTGCAGCGGCTGATTTCGCCATGACGCTTTGGACGCTACAAAACCGCGATAAGCGTTCCCGCCGCGATTAAGGCATATCCTATGGCGACTTTGAGGGAGAGCCGTTCACCCAGGAATAGTACCGCGAAGATCAAGGTCGGCACGATACTGAGTTTATCGATAGGCGCTACCCGGCTTACCCCGTCAAGCTGAAGAGCCCGGTAGTAGCACAGCCAGGAAAAGCCCGTCGCAAGTCCCGATAGTACCAGAAACACGAAATTTCTTGCGCCGATCGCCTGAATGCCCCGCTGCGCGCCGGTAACGAAGACCATGCCCCACGCTAAGATAAGTACCACCACGGTACGGATAGCCGTGGCGAGAGTTGAGTTTACGCCGTCAAGCCCTATCTTGGCGAGAATCGACGTCAGGGCGGCAAAGACCGCTGAAAGGACGGCAAATACTATCCACATAATTCCTCCAAAGTAACGCCTCATATCGGCTTTTCTTAAAATAGAACCGGCTGGGGATTTTGACGGCTGAAAGGCCGGGTTTCCGCGAGGGGAATCAAAACTTCCAGATTTTTGAGGAAGCGGCTGGGTTCAGCCTTGATCCGCCTGCCCTTACTGTTTCGGGAAGCCGCCCAGGAGAGGTAGAGCCCGCGCCTCGCCCTGGTCATAGCCACATAGAGGAGCCGCTTTTCCTCCTGGAGAAGCGCATCCGGAACGGGGGAACCTTCAAAGAGCGTAAAGGGAAGGATCCCTTCTTCCAGGGCGGGGATAAACACGTGGTCGAATTCCAGCCCCTTGGATGCGTGGATAGTCATAAGCCGCGCCCCCTCCCGGCGGGTTGGAAAACACCGATTTTCCGCCTCCCCGCTGACGGCGAGGATGTCCAACAGCGTCCTCGGATCATCGTAGAGCGCCGCCAGCGTCCGGAGCCTATCCATCGAACTATCGGTTTGATGAGAACCGCCCGATTGCAAACCAGCGGCGCTCAGGTACTCCCAGGCGGCTTCGACTGCCTGGGCGGCATTGACCGGCTGGGCGGCATTGGTTCCGGGCACCGGAAAGAAGCGTTCCCGTAAGAGGGCAATGACCGCGCCGGCGCTTTCCGCCTTCCACCACGGCTCTTCACCGGTGAACTCGTAGGGGATGCCGTGATCCTTCAGGGCCTTGATGATAGGCGGGGCAAGAGCCGCAGTTCTGAGCAGAATGGCGCAGGCGCTCGGATCCGTTCCGCCGCCGCTCTCGATAACGCCGGCAGCGGCGTCTCCGGCAACACCGCTGTCGATGGCGAAGAAGCTGGTTCCCCCGATAAGCGCGGCGAGTCTTCGGGCGATGCCTTCGGCTTCGGATTTCTCCGTGGCGTAGGGGGAACGAAAGATTAGCGTCCCGCCATCGGTAGTACCACCGCCGGCGCTCTGAAGTTTTACGCCGGCGAGTTCTCCCGCAGCCTTAAGAATCGGAGGGGCGCAGCGGAAGCTCTTGGTCAGTTCAAACCGGGCGGCCTGGGGATAATCTTCTATAAAGCGGTCGATAAAGCGTTTGTCCGAGCCGCGGAATGAGTAGATAGCTTGGTTGGGATCGCCGATAACCCGGAGTTCACCGCCGTTCCACGTTTTTTGCGCGGTTGAACCGGGAGCTAAGAGCCGGATCAGCGCGTATTGGGCAAAGTTGACATCTTGATACTCATCCACAAGGATGTGGCGGAACCGGGAACGATACCCGGCCAAAAGCGGGGCGTTCAAGGTAAGGAGCCGCACCGTTCCGGCCAGGAGATCCTCAAAATCAAGCAGCGCCGAAGCGCGGAGATGATCTCGGTAAGCCTTGTACAGTTCCTCCAGTTCCGGATCCATATCGGGGCGCATTTCTTCCGCCAGACGGGCGAGGGCCGGCTCGTTTGTTAAGGCCGGGGGATGGGTTTCGCCGGGGAGGAGGAGGAACCGCTTTCGGGTTTCAATATAGGCTCCCAAGCGCCGTATACCGGGAACGCGCTTCCGGGAAGACGCCGCCAGGATCGCTTCCAAAATCTGTTCCCGCTCCGCTTCGTCCAGCACTCGGAATCCGTTATCCCAATGCGCCGGCCTCCGTTCAGCCGGAAGCGCCGGGAGCGTTCCTCGAAGGATTTCGGCGCAAAAGGAGTGGAAGGTTGCGGCGGTGATACCGGTGGTGATACCGGCGGTAATACCGGCGGCGCCACCAGCGCTCATACGCTCCCGCAGTTCCGTCGCGGCTTTTACCGTAAAGGTAATCGCCAAGATAGACGCCGGATCTTTTCCTTCCCGGAGCAATCTGGCGATTCGGGCGGTCAGTACCGCAGTCTTCCCCGTCCCCGGTCCGGCGAGGATCAGCGCTTCCGGGCCGTCAAAGGAAACCGCCGCTTCCTGAGCCGCGTCCAGGGTCATCGTACTACCGGCGGTGATACTACCGGTATCACCGGTGTTTATACAACGGGTTCCACAGGCGCCGCCTTTTGAAGCGCCTCCCTTCACCGCGCCGGAAGGAACCGAAGCCCCAGCGCTTCCGGAGGAATCGGCGCTTCTTCTGGAATCGGCGCTTCCGGAGGAAGCGGGGATGGGAAGCTCTCCAAAGAGCCCCCGGCCTTTTTTCGCCTGAACTCCGCCCGCGACCCTGATGACCCCGTATGCGCCATCGTAGCCGGGGGTAATGGAAACCTCCCCTCCGCGCATCCGCTCTAAAGCGGCGGATAAGGTATCCAGGAATTCCCCCGAAAGGCCGGGACCGCGGATAGACCCTAAGTCATGGCTGTCCATAAGGATCGAAAGTTCATCCCCCGCCTGTTCAATGAGCGCGTTATAGGCGGCTTGTACCTTCTTGGAAGACGGCCCGGTATTTAAAAGCTCCCCCAGGATTTCCCGCAGGGGAACGAGGGAACGGTAGGGCCGCCGATTTGTGTTTGCGTCTGTATCGGTGTATGGAGCGGTTTCATCTACGGGCCGCCGGGCTAGTTCCAATACCCTTCCCATGACGCCCCGGGTAAACGGCTTGCCGCATACCGGGCAGATACCGCCGGAAGCGTCCGTCTCGGCGGGGCAGCGGTATACGCCGCAGTTCCGGTGGCCGTCGTAGTGGTACTTTCCTTCCTGGGGATAAAACTCGATGGTTTCGACTATACCGCTTTCAGAGGAAGCGCCGATTCCTCCGGAAGCGCCGATTCCTTCGGAAGCGCTTATCCTTGACCACAACGCCGCCGCCAGGGAGGAAAAGGAGCGTTCCATGGCGAACACCGTCGCTTCACGGCCCAGTTTTTCCGGTGAATGGGCATCTGAGTTAGAAATTACCGCGAAACGATCCAGGAAAGGCGCCGCCCAGTTCATCGGGGGATTGGACGAAAGCCCCGTCTCGATAGCCGGAATCCGGGAAGCGAGATCGCCGTAACATTCATCAATAGAATCGTATCCTGAATTGGCCCCCAGAGCGGAAAACCAAGGCGTCCAGATATGGGCCGGGATGAGCAGGGAACGGTCGTCGGTATCTAAAAGGAGGGCCAGGAGATCCCGTGAACTCATGCCCAGAATAGGCCGCCCATCGGATGCGATGTTCCCCACCTGTTCAAGCCTGGTTTGCAGCGCTCCCGCAGCCTTAAAATCAGGCAGCAATATGAGGTGGTGGACCTTCCGGGTTTTACCGCCGTCTTTGTAGATGGTGCTGATCTCGCCGCTCAGGACAAAACGAGGAGGGGAAGAGACCGCCTTTCCCGGCTCAGGCAGCCCTTCGGCCAGGGCGGGCCCGGCGTTAAAGGCGTCCCGCAGGCTCTTTTTGAGTGTATAACAACCTTCTTCGGCGTCTTCAAGTTGTTCCCGCAGCTCTTTCAGCCAGAGGGGGTGGACACAGTCGCCGGTTCCAAGGAGATCGAGCCCCTTGATCCGCGCCCAACGATCCAGGTAAACCGGGATGAGTTTGGCGCTGGTAGCCCGTGAATAACGAGAATGGATATGCAGATCCGCTCTGACGCGCATGGTTTTAGTATAAAATGAGCGTTGCGGTTTTGACAACGCGCCCCCTTTTTCGCCGGTGAAAAATAGGGTATAACAGCGCTCAGGCTATGATAGATGATACCGGCGGCGCGCGGGCGGTTTCCAGGCGGGAACCGGACTGCCTTAAATGCGCGTACTTCAAAGTTACCTGGGAACCGGCGTTTCCCCGTTCATGCGGCGTGTTCGGTATCAAGTGCCGGAACCTGCCGTCTTTTGAGGTGTTCCAGGCGACCGGACGCCATTGCCCTTCATTCCGGTTAAAAGAGGGGCTTAAATGAACAACGCCGACGCCTGTTCAGGCGGCGCCGGTTCGATGGAACTCAAAAACGTCTGCCTTATTCAGCCGCCTCTGACGCAGCTCAACGGCCCGTATCCGTCCCTCTACTACCTCAGATCCTTTTTCGCGGCGCGCTCATTCAGGCCTGTGGTACGGGATCATTCTATCGGCCTCTTTGAGCGCATCTTCAGCCGGAACGGTTTGGAACTCGTCTTTGCGCTCGCCCGGGAGCGATACATGGAAGCCGGGAGACCATCCGGCATCCATGGCGGCGCGCGGCGCGCGGAACGGTATTATATTGAACGGTTCCTTTCCGAAGAAGAACTCTGGCTCTGCGCCATAGACCGGCTGATCGCTTTTTTGCGGGGCAAAGACCGCGAATGGGGGCATACCATCGCGCTGGGTAATGGGGTTATCCCCGGCGGCCCCCGTGTCGACGCCGCGCTTGCCGCCGCCGGGCGGCCTCCGTCCGCTTCCCTTTTAGCTTCAAAGCTCCTGGCGGATCTGGCGGATTTTATCACCGCCGCCGTCGATCCCGCTTTCTCCCTAGCGCGTTACGCGCCCTGCCCGGTATCACCGCCGGTATCACCGCCGGTATCACCGCCGGGAGCCGACTATGCCGGCTTTGCACAGGTCGAGCGAGGGCTTGAAGGCTGTATCATGGAGGCGTTCTACCGCCCCTTCCTGGAGGATGAATGGGACGGCTTGCGCGTGGAGCCGGGGGAACGGTTCATTTTGGGCCTTACCATCCCCTTTCCCGGCTGCCTTATCGGGGCGTTGACGGCGGCGGCTCAAGCAAAGCGGCGCTTTGGGGAACAGGTCATCGTTTTGGCAGGCGGCGGGTATGTGAACACGGAACTCCGGTTCCTCGAAGCGGCCAAATTCTTCGATTACGTGGACTACCTGTCCTTTGACCGGGGGTATGGTTCGTTGGAAGCGATTCTGGAGCGCCTTGCCCGCGGCGAAGAGGAAAAGCCCCTCTACAAAACCATGTACCGCTCCCGAATTTCAGGAAAGATCGTTAAGGGCCCCGGAATCGGCGCTTCCATAGGAATCGGCGCTTCCTGCGGAATCGGCGCTTCAGGAGAAAGCGGCGCTTCCTGCGGAATCGGCGCTTCCTGCGGCGCCGATGACGCGCGGTTCGGTGAGATCGATGACGACTGCGCGACGGCGGTATTCCCCGACTATACGGGAGTTGATTTTACCCGATACCTCTACGTGGTGGACGATGTTAACCCCATGCACCGCCTCTGGTCAGACGGACGCTGGCTTAAAGCATACCTCGCCCATGGCTGCTATCGACATTCCTGCGTCTTCTGCGATACCGAACTCGACTACATCCGGTGTTTCAGAGCCGTTGATCCCGCCGCTCTATTTGACCGTCTGACGTCTCAGGCGGCGGTAACCGGCGTCCTGGGAGCGCACTTGGTGGATGAAGCGGCTCCGGCAAAATCCCTCCGCCTCCTCGCGGAACTCAACCGGGAGGCGGCTCTTACGGGCTCCGCGCTTCCCTTGAATTTTTGGGGAAACATCCGCTTTGACCGGGATTTTAGTCCCGACACGGCGGCGCTCCTCGCGGCGGGGGGATTCCTGGGAGTATCGGCGGGTATAGAAGTGGCGTCCGAGGGAGGCCTGAGGCTCGGCAAGGGGATTGGCCTGCGGGAAACGGTTCGCGCCTGCGCCGCCTTTAAGGAACAGGGGATACTGACCCACGGATACCTCATATACGGCTATTGGGATAGCGATGATCAGGAGATCATTGATTCGGCGGAACTGGTCAGACAGCTCTTTGCCGAAGGGCTCCTGGATTCGGCCTTTTGGCATAAGTTTATCCTCACCCGCCATTCGAGGCTGTACAAGGAATGGCGGCAGGGCGCCCACCCCCGGCTCAGGGTACAGGAGCCGTCAGAGGAACACGGCGGACGCTTTGCTTTGAACGACTTACGCTTTGAGGGAGAAGAGCGCTTTGACCGCTACACCGAACCGCTCGATCGGCTCCTTGCCGCGTGGATGGCCGGCGATACCGGCGCGGACAGCCTGATCGGGGCGTTTCCGTTTCGGGTTCCCCCGCCTCAGGTTTCGCCTCATAGTATTGCCGCGCTGCTGGATGAATACGCCCGTGACCGGGACAAAGAGCGGGCCTCTCCGCCGGTGGAAGCGGAGTTTCAAGCGGCGCGGATTTTGTTCCTCGGTTCAAAACCCGCGGTACAAAACGGGAACACCGGCGCGAACCGGGGAATGTCCCTGTTTTGGCGCTGGCGCCGGGAAGATCACCGTCTGCGGCTGCCGTTTCACGCCGGAGAGATCGCCGCCGCCCGCCGGATCGCCGCTTTGCTGGAGCGGGTTTCCCATACCGGGACAAACGCGGCGGAATGGTACGGAGAACTGGCGGGAATCCTGGGGCTGACCGGGGCGGAACGAGCTTGGAAGGTTTTGCGGAACGGGGGACTGATATGTATCTGATCTACGCTCCGATCCTTCCCCTTCAATTTGTCTGGAACTTAGACTAAACTATCAGCCATGAGGACAATCAAAAAAACAAAGTGGGCGCTCGTTCTCTCCGGCGGCGGGGCGAAAGGTTTTGCCCATATAGGGATCCTCAATGTCCTGGCGGAGTTAGGCGTCCCGGCGCCTTCCCTTGTGGTGGGCACTTCCATGGGGGCTATCGTGGGAGGGCTTTACGCCTGCGGTATAAGCGCGTCTGAACTGACCCGCTTTGCCCTAGAGGAATTCGATGTAAACCGTTACCTCAATAGCTTTGTCTTTCGGCTCACCGGGCCGGTGGGCAAAGTTTTCCAGGCGGGCCGAATTCTTGGGAGTCTGGCGGGTAGGCGGGGCGTTGATTCGGGAGAACGGATCCTCGCCCTGTTGGAGCGGCTCACCGGGGGCAAGCGTTTTGAGGAAACCGACATACCCTTCCGGTGTAACGCGGTGGATCTGGTGAACGGGGAACAGCTTATCTTTGAGAGCGGTTCCGTTGCCAGGGCCATACGGGCGTCCATGTCTTTTCCCTTTGTCTTTGAGCCCCTCATCGAGGAAGGCCGTTGCCTGGTGGATGGCGGATTGGCGGACAATATGCCCGTATTTATCGCCAGAAAGATGGGATTCAAGCGGATTTTGGCGGTTGATGTAGGAAATTTCAGTATCCGAAGCCTCGATGAAATGAAGAATGTTCCCCAGATCGTACTCCGCTGCTTTGATACCGCCTTAAATACGATGAACGGGATGCGAGAAAAGGCGGATCTGACCATCCATGCGGTGAGTTCCGCGACGCCTTTTTCGTTTTTCCGGAAAAAAGAACTTATCACGCTGGGCGAACAGGCGGTTCGAGAGAACCTCTCCGTCCTGGAATCCTTTTTCGGCAGGGGACCTGTGGCGTGGCTGGCCCGCAGGCGATACCGGGACTGTGGAATAGGCTGGGAGGCTTAATATGCACAGACTGAGTAAGAGCATCGATGCGCTGGTGGATACCTATGCCGCCGGTCTGGTGAACCATTCAAGAGGGGATAACCTGCCGAGCCGGGACAGTATCGCCGACATACTGCGGGGGTTGGACGAGCTTATCTTTCCAGGATTTCGGGAGAAGCAGGGGCTGGATCACGACAACCTCAAGCTCATAACCGGCGAAAAGGTCTACCGTATCGCCAGAGAGCTTATCAGAGAGGTGGAAAAGAGCATCACCTTTTCCAGCCGGAACGGCAGCTTCTCCTGCGGCAACGGCGGCTGCCACGCGGCGGCGGAACTCATCGTGGAGGACTTCTTCGAGGAACTTCCCCGGATACGGCAGGCCCTGGCCTTGGATATGGAGGCCGCCTTCAAAGGAGACCCCGCCGCCAAGAACGCCGCCGAGGTGATCCTCTCCTATCCCGGCTTCCAGGCCATTACAGCCCACCGGCTGGCCCACTTCTTCTGGACCAGGCAGATTCCCCTTATCCCCCGGATCATGAGCGAACTCGTCCACAGCGCCACCGGCATCGATATACACCCCGGCGCGGAGATCGGCGGCTCTTTTTTTATCGATCACGGTACCGGAGTGGTCATCGGCGAGACCACGGTCATTGGCGGTAATGTCAAAATTTACCAGGGGGTTACTTTGGGGGCGCTTTCGGTTAAGAAAGAAGAAGCCGGACGCAAGCGGCACCCTACCATAGAAGATGATGTTACCATCTACTCCAACGCCACCATCCTTGGCGGAGGAACCGTTATCGGCAAGGGCAGCGTTATCGGCGGCAACGTATGGCTCACCTCTTCTGTCCCGGCGAATACCATGGTCTACCTTAAGAGCGGCGATCCGGTGATGCGATCTAAAGACGCTTAGAAACGCCCAGCGCTATTGGTCATTCAGCCCCTTGATGCGATTCATCTGTCCGCGGAAAAAGGCCGGACTCCCGCAGCGGCGGTCAATTTCCCGCTGCATTTTTTTCCGTACCGCTTCGGCGAATTCCTTTACCGATTCGGCGCTGATCTCTCCCTTTTCATCCCGCCTGATATATGCGGAAGGATACTCCGGCTCAAGCGCCACCAGCGTTTCCAGCGGCAATGAGCGGCCCCAGAAGGACCATGCTTTGAAGGGGCCTTCGGAAAAAACCGTTACGAGCGGCACCACCGGAATGTCCAATTCAGCGGCGATTCTGAACGCTCCGGGTTTAAATTCCCTGATCTGCTGATTATAAATAAAGCACTCGCCTTCAGGATAAAAATGCAGGTAACGCCGGTATTTAAAAGCCCTTTCGCAGATCTCAAGAATTTTCCGGTAACCGGTTTTGCCCCGGGGAATAGGTACACCCCCCAAGAGCCGGGTAAAGGTGCCCAGTACCGGAAACTCCACCGTGGGTTCCAGCATGGTCTGAAAGATGAGACGCGGGATCACAAGGCCCGTGATTTTTACCGGATCCAGCAAAGTGGTGTGGTTCGAGACCGTTATCGCCCGGCGGAGCCCGTACAGCCGCCAGCGGTGTTTGTAGCGGGTGCTATGCTGCATGAAATTGAACAGCATGGCGATGGGAAAAACCAGAAAAAAAGTCCACGCCGAGGCGATCCTAAACGGCAGGGAAAGATCGATAACCGGACGGCCGTGTTTGTAGGGCATTATCGTACCACCCGATCCTTCCAGAGAAAGCCCCTTCCCGATATGGTCCTGAACCAGGACCACGCCGCCATATAAAGCAAATTCAAAAAAAGCAGGGGCCAGAGGAACCCATACCACCAGTTCAGCCGCTGGTTCAGGAACATAAAGATCCAGGTTAGGGTATAGAGGATCACGACTATAAGGATGTGCGGAGTCCAGGGGCTGAACCTGGCGGCGCAGAAGAAAAGCAGCGGGAAGGGGAAGAACAAAAAGAAGAACACCGCCGCCGCCATCAGGAACAGAACCAGGGTATTTTTCCCCAGGAAGTCAAAAACATTTTTGCCGATTCCTTCCACCGCGCTGCGGTAACCGTTATACATCCGGCATTTGACATGATCGGTGATATTGAGGAAGCGGGTACTGTAGCCCATTTTCTTCACATAACGGGCCATGTATATATCTTCGCTGGTTTTTTTCTTGAAGGACTCGCAGCCGCCGATTGCCCTGAACACATCGCTCCTGATAACGATGAACTGGCCGACGGCGGCGGAAAAACAGGCGATCTTCATAAAACGGCGGTTCATGAACAGGGGGATAATAAAGCCGGTAAGGAAGTACATGAGCGGCACGGTGATCACCTCACCGAAGCTGCCGAAAATTTGTCCTATGTAACCGGAGATCATGTCCGCTTTCAATCCCAGCATATTCGAGACCGCCCAGGAGATGCCGGTGGGGCCGTGTACCGTGTCCGCGTCGGTAAAGATGAATATTTCCCCTTTTGCCCGCTGTGTTAGCTGATGCAAAGCAAATGGTTTGCCGTACCAGTCTTCCGGCAGCGTCGTACCGGAAAAGACCCGAACCCGGCTGTCGCTGGCGGCGATACGATCCAGAATGGCGGCGGTATTGTCGGTAGAGTTGTCGTTCAGTACCAGGATCTCGAAATTTTTGTAGACCTGGTTCCGCAGCGAATTCAGGCAGCGCTCAATGTTTCGCTCCTCGTTCCGAGCGGGGACGAGTACCGAAACCAAGGGGCCGTCAAACAATTCCGTGGCCAGGGTGAAGCGCCACATTTCATAATGGTTGGCAAGGGAAAGGAAAAAAAAATAGGAAGCCACGATGATAAGCGCGTCGTAGTAGAAAGGGCTTAAGAGCTCTGACAGCCAATTAAACATATAAGCGCCTTTTTACGATTTTGCGGGCAGAGTCCGAATATATGCGCCGACGGGATTCAGGAATCAGTGCGGGGAACAGACCTGTTTTTCCCGCGCCGCACCGATATGGACGGCACGGGAAAAATCGTTGAAAAGGTTTTCTTTTTAGGTTAACGGGGGGGGGGGGGGGGGTAAAACCGCGCCAAGGGAACACATCATTTCCTCAGAGCGTTTCTTCAAATCCTCGACCGCGTCGTTTTTCAATAAAAAATACTGGGGATACAGGGGCTCCCCAAAGACCAGGGTAAAACAGGGCTTCTTCCTGAAAAATTTGAGGAGGCCGTCTGGTTTCCGCAAGACGATCTTGATGGGGAGCACCGGAACCTGAGCGTCAATGGCCACATAGAACGCGCCCCGCTGAAACTCGCGCAGGTTCTCGTTGTAGTTCTGCCGTTCCCCCTCGGGATAAAAAAGTATCAGATGCCGTTTCCGCAGATGCCTTGAAAGGGAGTAAATAAAGACCTGCATTTCCCTGGGCGAAGAAGGAATAGGCACCGAGCCCAGCACATCCACAAAAAGGCCCGCTACCGGCATGGAGAAATTGGACGGCAGGCTCACGAATGTAAGTTTCCTGCGGGGAATGCCCACAGCGCACATGGTACAATCCATCTGGTGAATATGATTGCAGATACACACAGCCCCTGATTTTTTTATCTTCCGCAAAACTTTTTTGTTTTCTATTTTTAACCCGAAGAAGATCTTGTTCACAAGAATAAGGATCGGCATGGCGATCCCGAAGTAGAAGACACGGCAGAAAAATTCTTTAATAACGTTATTCCGCGCCGTCAGGCGGTAGTACTTCCGTATTTTTTTGTCTTCCTGGATCAGCCGCCGGGTCTTGCTGTCCCTGACGGCGTCCTCAAACATCTTTTCCATTTTTTTTACAGAATGGCTGATGTTGTAGAGTTCTCCCACCTTGGCGTATTCCCTGCTCATGCGCTCCCGTTCTTCAGGATGCTCGATCCAGTAATCCAGTTTGTCCCGAAGGTCCAGGTAATTGCCTTTTTTGAACAGGCTCCGTTCATCCAGCGCGAACTGGGAACTCGCCGATTTTTTAGAATCCGAGATGATGGGCACCTTGCCGCAGGCGATGCTTTCTATGCAGGAAATGCCTTCTATTTCCGCGTCTGAGGCGTGAATGTACACATCGGTTTGGTATATCTGCTCGAGCAGTTTGTCGGGGGATAAAAACTCAAATCGGGGGGGAATGGGCAGGTCGGCGGACTGACGCTGATAGCGTTTCAGCATGGGGCCCCGGCCCGCGAAAAAAAGCCGTATCCGGTCCCGGTATTTGGAATGTTTGACCGCCCTGATGATCAGATCCTGCCGTTTTTCCTCGGCCAGCCTTCCGATCATCATTACGTTGATGACGTCACCGGTTTTTTCAGGCGGCGAAGCGGGCGGCTTAAAAAAATCGGACACGCCGTTGGAAAAAGTATGGAACCGGGCATAGTACTTGTGCCGCCGCAGCTCGCCCGCGATAAATGACGAGGGGCAGTGGATATTGTCCACATTCCGGTACAGCCAGGTACGAAAAAGAAAATACAGCAGCACATTGAGGGGCTCAAGCAGCTTCATCATCATGTTGTAGCTGACATTTTCAGGCTGGCAGTGAAAGGCGGCGCTGACGGGGATTCCCATTTCGCGGGCCAGTTTAAGGCACTTGCGCTCCAACTGCCAGGGGAAGAAGAGGTGCACCATATCCGCGCCGGTAAACGCCTCGGTTACGATCTTTTTGTCGAACTTGCCGAAGCGCATGTTATTCTTGCTGGCCACTTCCGTTACGAGCGGGACGTAGTGTTCCTTGAGGCTGTACATATCCGTGCCCTGCACGCCGATGGCGAGGACTCTGACCGTATGGCCCCGTTTTATGAGTTCATCCCGAAAACGGTGGGCCGAGACCGCGGTGCCGTCGGTTTCATGGGCGTAATTATCTTCAACAAAAACAATTATCATCAGCGTCCGGCCTGTTGTATTTGGGAAAGTAAATCTCCCGCGTATTTGTTACTTGGGTATATGGCAAGGGATCTCTGTACCCAGGGCAGGGCATCCTGGTATTTTTTGAGCTGTATATACCCATAGCCGATAGCCGAATACACATTGAAGAATTCATCCTTTTGCAATTCGCCGGAACTATTCAAAATGGCCTCCATTTCAGTAATACCCCTTTTCGGATTACCGAGCAAACCGGGGCCGAATACCCAGCGGGAAGCTATCAAATAACTGGCCGCCGCGTTATGCGGGTTCAGGGTAAGGGCCTTTTTCGCGTTTTGCTCTACCCGCAGGCCGTTGGCCATTACCCAGGGAACCGGTTTGAGCATACACGCCTGGCCGATATTGGCGGCAAGTATTTCGTAAGCGCCGCTGTTAGCCTGGATTGCCAGGGACTTTTCCGCCCATTCAATACCTTTTTCAAAACAGGCGAGCGCCTCGTCCTTCAGGTTATTATCCTGATAAACCCGGCCCATCATATACTCGCAGCGGGACAGCATGAGGTTCAAGGCCGCGCCCGAAAGCCGCGCCTGCGCGGTATCTTTCACCTCGCGGTACAGGGGAGAAACTTCGTCAGCCGTGAGCCTCTGTTCGTATACCGCCTCGCGCAGGGGGATGAACCAGTCCGGCAGCGGATCGCGGCTGAGGGTTTGAGCTTCCAAAGCGCCCGCCGCTGTCCCCCCGATCAACAGCGCCGCTATCCGGAACCACCGGTTTCTTTTCATTAATACCTCTTTAAATAGTGTCTGTCCACAAAGTCGGTTACTTTGTGAACAGACTCTTGATAGTATTATATATCACCATTCGGAAATTACCATTAGTATATTTAGAATTTCACAGAGCTTATGCGAATTTGCTCTTGATCAAGGCGAAATAGTCTTCGGCCTCGCCGTTTTCTACCTTTTTCTCCCCCTCGTGGTATTCGATCAGATGGCCGGGGATCTCCGCCAGGAAGGGAGAAGGGGAACTTTCATCAGCTCCCTGCATCTTCTTACGCCTGAGGCAGCTTGTGATATAGAGCTTGTCCCGCGCCCTGGTGATGGCAACGTAGAAAAGCCGCCGTTCTTCCTCGATGTCGCCCCCTTCCTCGACGCTGCGGCTGTGGGGGATGATCCCGTCCTCCGCGCCGGCGATGAATACCACGGGGAACTCCAGCCCCTTTGAAGCGTGAATGGTCATCAGGTTGACCTTGCCCAAGCCTTCCTCCTCCGGCCCATCGTCGCTGCCGGTGATAAGGCTTACCCGGTTGAGGTAGGCGTAGAGGCCCGTATCGGCGGTATCGGGATTGTTTTCCCATGTTTCGATAGATCGGATAAGGCTGTCGATGTTGAGAAATTTCCAGCGAGCGACTTTATCGTTCTTGCTGTGCTCCGTTACCAGGTACGACCAGTAGTCGATTTTATCCACCAGGGAACGGACGTTTCGGGAAAGCGAATTTTTCCGTCCGAGAATCTCCTCTCTGAAGCCTTCGATCAAGGCGATAAAGCCGTCGATTTCAAGGCGGCCTTTATCCTGAAACAGGGGATCCAGATCGCCGAAGGTACCCTGCCCATGGGCGGCGGCGCGGTTGAAGGCGTCCAGAGCGGCCCAGATGCCGCTCCCGTTCTTTTTTGCCAGTTCGGACAGCTCCATGACGGCGGTCTTACCGATGCCCCGCCGGGGGGTATTGATGATCCGCAGGAGGTTCACGTCGTCGTCGTGGTTGGCAATGACCCGAAGGTAGGAGAGCACGTCCTTGATCTCCTTCCGCTGGAAGAAGCTGGTACCCCCGGAGACCCGGTAGGGGATGTTTTCGGCGAGAAACGCCTCCTCGATGTTCCGGGTCATGGAATTGGTCCGGATTAGCACCCCGAAGTCCTCGTAGCGGAGCTGTTCCTGGATACGGAGTTCCCGGATACGGGCGGCGATAAAGTCCGCCTCTTCGCTCTCGTTCTGGGGATGGAAGAGCTCGATGGGCTTGCCCCCGCCGTTCCCCGACCAGAGGGTTTTCTCCTTCCGGTTGGTGTTGTTGGAGATGACCCCATTGGCGGCTTCCAGGATGGTGGAGGTGGAACGGTAGTTCTGTTCCAGCTTGATCTCCCGGGTACCGGGAAAGTCCCGCTCAAACATGAGGATGTTCTCGTAGTTGGCCCCCCGCCAGGAGTAGATGGACTGATCGTCGTCCCCCACCACGCAGATATTCTGATCCGCCAGGAGCTTCATCAACTGGTACTGGATAAAGCTGGTATCCTGGAACTCGTCCACCATGATGTACCGGTAGCGGCGACGGTATTTTTCCAGAATTTCCGGGTGAGTTTCAAACAATTCGATGGGGAGCGCCAGAAGATCGTCAAAATCGAGGGCGTTAAAGATCTTGAGCCCCTGCTGGTACTCGTCGTAGACCGGCTGGAAGGCGGAATTTGCCCCTTCGCCCCAGCGGAGCGCGCCGATCTTGACGCTTGAGAAGACCTGGCCCAGCTTGTAGAGATCCACCCCGTCGGGGGAAACCTTGCACTCCCGCAGACTGTCCTTGATGAGCTGGTTCCGGTCGGTCTCGTCGTAAATCGAAAAATTCTTCCGGTAGCCCAGGACTTCGATTTCCTCCCGGAGGATCTTCACCCCAAAGGCGTGGAAGGTGCTCACCGTGAGGCTTTGCAGCTTCCTGCCGGTGAGTTCTTTGACCCGGCTTTCCATCTCCCGGGCGGCCTTGTTGGTGAAGGTCAGGGCCAAAACGGCGTGCTGGGGGATGCCCCTTTCCAGCATGTGGGCGATGCGGTAGGTGATGACCCTGGTCTTCCCGGAACCCGCCCCGGCGATGATCAGCACCGGCCCTTCCAGGGTAGTTACCGCCTCAAGCTGGGGACCGTTGAGTTCCGCGTTAAGATTTTGTACCGGCATGGGGGTAGAGCCTAGCACAGGCCGTGGAAAAAGAGAAGGCGGCGTGATGCCGGCGGTTGAGACATTCATGAATTCCTTCTATTATTAACCGGTATTTTTAACATCACGATAGGGAGAAACCTATGAAAGCGCTCATTATTGGCGGTACCGGGACGATCAGTACCGCCATATCCCGACAGCTTTTGGAAGCCGGCTGGGAACTTTACCTTCTAAACCGGGGCAACCGCAACGGCGCGCTGCCCTCAGGAGCCCGCGAGATCCGCTGCGACATCGGTGATGAGAAAGACGCGGCGGAGAAGATCCGGAATCTTAACTTCGATGTGGCGGCGGACTTTATTGCCTTTACCGGGGAACAGGTGGAGCGGGACTATCGGCTCCTCAAAGGCAAAACCGCCCAGTACATCTTTATCAGTTCCGCGTCCGCATACCAGAAGCCCCTCTCGGATTACCGGATCACCGAAAGCACCCCGCTGGCGAACCCCTACTGGGCCTACTCCCGGAATAAGATCGCCTGTGAAGGCTTTCTTATGGAAAAATACCGGGAAGACGGCTTTCCGGTTACCATTGTGCGGCCCAGCCACACCTATGACGAGCGGAATGTTCCCCTGGGCATTCACGGCAAAAAGGGTTCCTGGCAGGTGGTAAAGCGGATTCTGGAAGGCAAGCCGGTGATCATCCACGGCGACGGTTCCAGTCTTTGGACGATGACCTACAACGGCGACTTTGCCCGGGCTTTTATCGGGCTTATGGGTAATATCCACGCGATAGGCGAAGCGGTACAGATCACCTCTGACGAGACGGTTACGTGGAATCAGATTTACCAAGCCGTTGCCTCGGCGCTGGGGAAACCCCTCAAAGCGGTGCATATTTCCAGTGAATTTCTGGCCCGCTGCGGCCCGGCTTACGACTTTTCCGGCGCGCTTACCGGGGACAAGGCCAACTCGGTAGTCTTTGACAACGCGAAGCTCAAGCGCCTGGTACCGGGCTTTACCGCCGCGATCCGGTTTGACCAGGGGGTACGCATGGTTGTGGAGTATGTTTTAGCGCATAAAGAATGTCAGACGGAAGATCCGGAGTTCGACGCCTGGTGTGACAAAGTAATCGCCGCGCTGGACAAAGCCGCCGCCTCGGTACTCGCCTAAGAGGCCGCGCCGGTCTCGTTTTGATAAAGCCGGCGCGGTTCCACCGTGTGGCTCCACTGTGTGGTTCCACCGTGTGGTTCCACCGTGTGGTTTTATCGCTTGATTATTTCTTTAACATCAATCTGATTGGCGTTCTGTCTTTTGGTAATGTGACCCCGCACTTCCACGGCGTCCGAGGCGTCCACCGTCAGCCCCTGCCAGAGTTTGTGATCAATCATAATGATGATGGCGCCGGTGTTATCCCGAAAATCGAATTTCTCGTCTCCCAGGGCGCGGGTGATATTTCCCCGCAGTCTAACCGGCGTATCCGCCCGTAAAATCAGCGCTTCGGCTACCGTAATATCTATCGGCGCCGGCCAGCTTTTAGTGGCTTCGCTGTTAGGACCGGTATAACCGTCCCCGTAAAGCGGCTGCCCGGGAACGAGCAGTTCCACAATAAAGAGCCCCGCAAGGCATATTACCGGACAAAACCACGATCTTTTCATAGCAATCTCCTTATTATTGTGTTCTTTTATTATGAAGAGAATACCTTTGCTTGAACGGTTTGTCTAGAGAAGGACTTTAAGCTTTTGTTTGACACCGGCGCTGAACTATCATATAATCCATATTATGATTTTATGGAGGAACAATGAAAAAACCTTTGTTGCTTAAAATCCTGCAAAGCAAAGAACTGTACTTGTTCTGCGTGCCGGGGATCATCATCACCCTGATTTTCCACTATTGGCCCCTCTACGGGGCGCAAATCGCCTTCCGGGCCTATACCGCCCGGCGGGGCATCTGGGGCAGCCCCTGGGTAGGCTGGGAGCATTTTATCCGGTTTTTTAATTCCCCCAACGCGGCGCTCATCATTTGGAATACCCTGGTGCTCAGTATCTATTCCCTGGCGGCGGGTTTTCCCATGCCGATCATCCTGGCGCTGCTACTCAATTCTTTCCGTCATAAACATTACACCAAGGTCATCCAGACCGTCACCTACGCGCCGAACTTTATCTCCACCGTGGTCATGTGCGGTATGATCATTCTGTACCTCTCCCCAAGGGTGGGCATGGTGAACAAACTCATCGGCTTTTTTGGCGCCGGCCCGGTGAACTTTATGGGCGAACAGGCAATGTGGCGGCACATCTATGTCTGGACGGGAATCTGGCAGGGCATGGGCTGGAGTTCTGTGGTGTACTTCGCGGCCCTTTCCGGGGTCAGCCCGGAACTGCACGAGGCCGCCATGGTGGACGGGGCGACAAAATTCCAGCGTATTATCCACATCGATCTTCCCACCATCATACCCGTAGCGGTAATGCTGCTCATCCTTTCCTTCGGCAGTATGTTCTCCATCGGGTTTGAGAAGGTCTACGCCCTGCAAAACCCCTTAAATCTGGGGGTGTCGGAGATCATCTCCACCTATGTGTACAAAATCGGTATATTGAACGCAGATCAGTCGTATTCGTCCGCCATCGGGCTCTTCAATTCGGCGGTAAACGCCATACTGCTCATCACGGTGAATACGGTTTCGCGCAAACTTTCCGATAACGCGCTTTGGTAGGCTGATATGACTGGAAAAAAAGTCCCCCTCCATAAAGAACGGCGCTGTGTTGAAGACCGAATTTTTGACGGTATAACCTTTATTTTACTGACCTTTGTTTTCATTATCGTCGCCTATCCGCTCTATTTTATCGTTATCTCTTCCGTGAGCGATCCTCAGAAGGTAGCCGCGGGACAGGTGCTCTTTTACCCCGTGGGGCTCAACCTGGACGGGTACAAAGAAGTGCTCAAGAACGAAGGGGTAATGCGTGGGTTTTTCAACTCCGTGTACTATACCGTGCTGGGGGTGGCTATCAACCTTATCGTCACCCTGCCCACGGCCTACGCCCTATCCCGGGGCGATTTCCATGGACGCCGGGGCGTCTCGATCTTTTACATTATCACCATGTTTGTAAGCGGCGGGCTGGTTCCCACCTACCTGGTGGTCAAGCAGGTGGGCTTCCTCAACACCGTCTGGGCGCTGGTTATTCCCGGCGCAATCTCGGTGTACAACATGATGGTGGCCCGGTCATTCTTCAAGACCAATATCCCCGGCGAGCTTTTGGACGCGGCCCGCATTGACGGCTGTTCCGACACGGCCTTTTTCCTGCGTATCGT
>JAIRPG010000062.1 GCA_031257105.1 Treponema sp. | reverse complement strand
ACGCTGCTCTTGTTCCCGATGATGTCGGCGGACAGTGACCGGGCCTCGATAATCTCTATGGAGACCAGTACCCGCTCTCCGGTTCTGCCCAGGACGGCGTTCAGGAAGGATAAGAGCTGCTCCTCGTCACCCTTCTCTCCCATCATCTTGAAAAACAAAAAATCATTGAGGGGGTTTAGCCGCTCTGTTTCCATAATGGGTTCCATAACTCAGTATAGCCTTTTTTCGGGCTTTTCGCAAAGACTGGGGGCAGCGTCCGGGAATCGATCACTTTGTCGTCAAAACTTCCGCTATAGGGGCGAATTCTTTCTATGACGGCGGGCAACTGCCCAAGCGGTATGGAGAGCCCTAAGTTAGAATTTGATCCAGCAGTTCATCTATAATGATACAACTTAACCCGACGAATCCCGGTTTTTTTATTTTTCCGTACACTACTTCCGGGGCATAAGCGCTCATGCGCCGCAGCTCCCGGTTGATCTCCGGGAGCAGGTAAGCGGAGAGGTACTCCGTCAGGACGCCGCCTAAGACGACCGTTTGTATATCCAATGTCGCGTAAATGTTCAGAATAGCCAAGGAAATATATTTTGAAAGATAATGGGCGATTTTGGAGCCTTGTTCCTGGTCAATGGGGGTTTGAATATCGGAATGAAACGCGGTGCGTAAAGCGGTAACGTTGATTTTGGTTTCAAGCCATCCAAGCTGTTCTGATGTCTGCTGAACATGCGGATCAAAGAGCATATACCCGATTTCTCCGGCGCCGGCTTTTTGGCCTTTCCAAAGTTTATTGTTGAGGATTATCCCCCCGCCAAGTCCGCTGCCCAGGGAAATATACACCAGCGCGCTGGTAACGTCCGCGTAAACGCGCCGGTATTCCCCATAGGCGGCGGCGTTTACATCGTTTTCCACAAACACCGGCAGGGAGTACCGGGCGCTTATCTCCTGGAGTATCGATTCCAAGTTTGCGAGCTTGGTATCATGGAAAAGAGGCGCCCGGAAAACCCGCTTGCTCACCGGATCCACCGCCGCCGGTATCGCAATCCCTATGCCGATAAGCTTGTTCCGGTCTATCCCGCCGGCCTTCATAAGCTTATCAACCTGGGCATACAGCTCCTTTTGGAAAAAACGCTCCGTGTCGGGAACCTTGAAGTCCTGTGACAAAACCGCGTCGCCTGAGGCGTTCAGAATTCCAATAGAAGTGTAGATGCCTTCCATATAGATAGCGATACAGTAGGCGAAGTTTTTATTGAACCGCAGCGGCGTGGGCTTTCTTCCCGGCAGCGCGGTGGGTTCTGACGGATCGTAGGAAATGATATTCCGCCCAGCCAGATATTCCGCGATTTTGATCACGGTAGCGCCGCTGATACCGGTTCGGCGGGCAATATCGGCGCGGGAAAGCCCGTCTTCCCCGGCAAGTACACGGTAGACAATTTTTCGATTTGAAAGCTTAAGCGCCGCCGGAACGTTTTTTTCCATACTTCTCTCCCGCCCGATTGCGGGTTTTCGCCGCGCCGCGTTATAGAAGCGCGTCCAGGTCTATCTCGGCGGCGGTACAGGGCATAGCGGCGTCCCACTGTTCCAGTATTTCCGGATGAATTTCGCCGAATACTCCGATGGCGCGGCCTTTGAACGCCAGTTCCGCAGCCCGTCCGGGGATAAACCGGGGATCTTCCGATTCCCGCGCCTCATATTCCCGGTTGAGATAATAAAACAAGGTCTGAATCTGTCCCGCCAAGGTGTTAAAGTTGGCGTCCACCCCGGCGTGGAGAAAACCCGCATACTGCCTGGTGACGGCGCCGCCGGTAGTATCGCCGGTATTGCCGGCGTCCTCCGGCTTCCAATAGGCGACCTTGCCGATCTCGAAGATCCGGTGCGGGTAGACCGCATGGCCCGATACGGATTCGCTCATCATCAGGGAGGCCAGTACGCTGTCCCGCACGTACTCGTAGTTTTCCGACATGGGGTTGGCGATCCTGATGATCCGCTCACCGGCGCCCCGCATGTTTTCCACCAAATCCTTGCGGGAACCGAGGTAGTTGTAGATCATCTCCTGGTAGCCCATGCCTATCAGTATCTCCTTGACCTTGCGGCTGAAGAAGGTGATGGGCGAAAGCCTGCCCACGGTAAACTCCCTGGGCCGCTCCGGAACGAAGGAGCCGAGCCCCCGGCCTATCATAATATCCTCCACCACATCCGCAGCGTGGAGGAAGTCGTTCCGGTATTCCGGGGGATAGACGAAAATGCCTTCGGTACTCATAGCGATACCGGGAGAATCGAACTCCGCTTGGCCGCGCTCCGCCGATACGGCTTGTTCCGCCGTGCAGCCCATCCGTTCCAGCGCTTTGATACATTCATCCGCGCCGATGCGTTCCCCCAGGAACTTCTCCACCCTGGCGAGAGAACAGAACACCGGCTCCTGGAAGTAGTAGGGGGTGGTGATACGGCGTCCCCAGGGGGTGTCGTACTGGTACTCGATCTCCACCGGCTCGATGGCGTAGCCCTGATCGGCGAGATCGCAGGCCATGATAGACGCCGCCAGCGTTACGGAGGGGAGGTCTGTGCCGGTCAGTTCCACAAAGAGGCCGGTATCCCCCACCTGCACCGCGCCTAAGTCCGCCGAGTTGATGATAGGCGGATAGGAGAGGATAGCCCCCCCGGAATCGAGCAGCAGGGGATGCAGCGGCTCGTGTTCCTGGATAAAGGCGTATTCCTTGCCTTTGGGGTGCTGTTTAAGGATCTCCCGCAAGGTGAGGGGAACGTCCCACTGGAGGGGCACAAAGGAAACGCTGTCCGGGTCTACCGCCTTGTAGATGATGGGCCACTTGATGGCGGCGATCCGGTAGAGCCCCATGGAGAGGGTGCGCCGCTTACGGCCAAAATTCCAGGCCAGCTTTTCCTGGGTTTGGATCATGTCCCGCAGGGCTGCGTCGGTGACGGCCTTGCCGGCGGCGATGAACCCCGCCAAGTAGGGCCGCACCTGCCCGACCGAAGCTTCCACCAGCACCTTATGCGCCGCCGTACGCGCCTTTCCCGGCGATGAGAAGAAGGGATAGCCGGGCCGTTTACCGCCCGCATAGAGCCTGAGCTGCCTGGCGCAGCCTGCGGTAGCCCAGAGATCGGGCCGGTTGGTGTCGTTCAACTCGATTTTGAGCGTCCGCTCAGAAGCGGGGAGACTCGTATCGCCCGCTTCATCCAATTCCGCCTTGGCGCAGGTTAGGGCTTCCTCGAATTCCGCTCTTGTGTCCCACCGGCGGCCCGCCAATGTATAGAAAACTTCTTCATTTACTTCGATTTTGGGCATGATACGTATGATATGATAGAAAAGACCCCGGTTTCAATAGTTTTATGCGGCACTGTTCCCATCGCGGCAATTCTGCTCCTGCCCCTTCCAGCGCTTTATTTTTTTCTATACGTTTCATAAACCGCGATCATGGAATCGATAAAACGTTCCACCGAATAGTTTTTTGAAATTTCCTCGGAGCGCCGCCCCATCGCGGTTTTCAAATCAGGATTCCCCAGAAT
>JAIRPG010000052.1 GCA_031257105.1 Treponema sp. | reverse complement strand
TCTGTCCATAATGTAGACACATTATGGACAGACCACCTTAAAAAACGCATTTTCGCAGCCGTTAGGCGAGAAAATGCAAGGTCTGTCCGCAAAGTAACCGACTTTGTGGACAGACACTCATTAGACTTGTCGTACTAAAGCAGGAACCCGGTTGGTTCCCGCAGACTAAAGTCTGAACAAGTCCTGCGGTTTCTCAGGCTAAAACTGGCTAAAACCCGATTATAGCCTGATTTTGGTCGGTTTTAGCCTTGCGGAACCGCGTTTTTTAATTGAACAACGCTATTGAAAGAAAGCCGCTTTCCTGCCCTGTCTGCGTAACTTTTCTTTCCTCGCCTTGCGGAATTGTTCGCTTGGGGCGTATCATATACCCATGATTGACAACACGATTGCTACCGGCAAGGTTCCCCACTATACCCTCTCATCGGGGGCGCGGATTCCTTGCATCGGTATGGGGACCTTCGGGTCCGACCATTATTCGGCGGAGGAAGTTTCGGCGGCGGTCGCCGGCGCCCTCCGGTATGGTTACCGGCTTTTCGATTGCGCCTCGGTTTATGGCAACGAAGACCGGATTGGCGTGATTTTTGACGACGCCTTCACGCAGGGAATCGTCAAACGGGAGGAGATCTTCGTCATCTCTAAGGTCTGGAACGATATGCACGGCAAAGGCGACGTGCTTCTCTCCCTGGCCAAGACACTGCGGGATCTCCGGCTGGACTACCTGGACGCCTACTTTGTCCACTGGCCTTACCCCAACTACCACGCCCCGGGCTGTGACGGCGACGCCCGCAACCCCAACTCGGTGCCCTTCTCGGCGGACCGGTTTATGGAAACCTGGGCGCAGATGGAACGGCTCGTAGATAAAGGGCTGGTTCGGCATATCGGTATGTCCAACATGACCATTACCAAACTCAACGCCGTACTGGGCCGCTGCCGGATTCAACCCGCCCTGATCGAAATGGAACAACATCCCTGCTTTCAGCAGCGGGAACTTTTCGATTACTGCGTCTCGCGGGGAATTACCGTCATCGGTTACTGCCCCATCGGTTCACCGAACCGCCCAGACCGGGACAAAGCGCCAGGAGACCTGGTGGACACCGAGCAGCCGGAAGTACTCGCGGCGGCCCGGGCGCACAACATTCATCCGGCGCTCGTGTGCCTTAAATGGGCGGTTCAACGGGGCAGCATCCCCATTCCCTTCTCGGTTCACGAGAAGAACTACCAGGGCAACCTTCGCTGCGTCACCGAGGATCCCCTTACGGAAGCGGAGATGGCGGCTATAGCCAAAGCCGAGCGGAACTGCCGCCTGGTTAAAGGTCAGGTGTTCCTCTGGCCCGGCGCGAAGAGTTGGGAAGATCTCTGGGATTAGGGGTTTACCGGCGGTTCCGGTGAAGGTATCCTAGATAAATGGCTATTACCTTTTATTCCCTTGGCGCCGCCGAGGAAGTTACCGGCTCCAAGCACGTGCTTGAAGTTGACAGCAAAAGTTACCTGATAGATTGCGGAGCGTTTCAGGGCAGCCGCGCCGAAGCGGAGCGAAAAAACCGGAACCTTGGTATCGCCGTTGATCGTATCGAGGCGGCGGTACTAACCCACGGGCACCTGGATCACTGCGGGCTCCTTCCCTGCCTTACCAAAGCGGGCTACCGGGGGAACATCTACGCTACGCCAGCTACCAGGGACATCGCCAGCCTTATCATGCTGGACTCGGCCCATATCCAGGCCCGCGACGCGGTATACCTACAGCGGCAGGCTCAGAAGAAGGGGGAACGCTTCGATTGGGAGCCCCTTTACAGCGAACTGGACGCTATTCAAGCGGCAAGCCAATTTGTGGGGGTCTCTTACGAGCGGCCCTTCTGTATCGGAGATGGGGTTAAGCTGGAATTTTACGATGCCGGGCATATCTTAGGTTCCGCCATGGCCTTCTTTACCATTACCAGAGACGGCAAAGAAACGAGGGTACTCTGCTCCGGCGATCTAGGCCGCAAGGGTATGCCCATCATCAGGGATCCCGGCAAGCCCCCCGCGCCGGATTACCTCGTGCTGGAAAGCACCTACGGCGACCGGCTGCACGACCGCGTTGATAACGCTCTGACCAAACTCCGGGAGATTACCCGGCGAACAGCCCGGAACCGGGGGAAGATACTTATCCCCGCCTTTGCCATCGAGCGTACCCAAGAGCTGGTGTACTACTTTCACCTGCTGGAAGACGAAGGACTCACGCCGGAGATCCCCATCTACGTGGATTCGCCGATGGCCGCTAACGCCACTACTATCTTTCAAGTTCATCCCGAATGTTACGACGAAGCCATCTATCAGGCGTTCATCAAACACCACAAGAACCCCTTCGGCTTCAACGCCTTGCGTTTTACCACAAGCGTAGACGAGTCAAAAGCCCTGAATAACCATCCGGGGCCGCTCATCATCATCTCCGCCGATGGTATGTGCGAGGCGGGCCGTATCCAGCACCACCTGATCCACAACATCGGCGATCCGAATGTCACGATCCTTACGGTGGGTTACATGGCCCAGAATACCCTGGGCCGGCGTATCCGCGACAAAGCAAGTGAAGTGAAGATCCACGGACAGGTTTTGAAGCGCCGGGCTGCGGTAGAAGAGATAAACGCATTCAGCGCCCACGCAGACTATGCCGAGGCCGGAGCGTGGCTTGATTCGATTGATACTTCCCGCCTCAAGAAGATATTCCTGGTTCATGGTGAGCATGAAGCCCAATCGGCGTTTCAGCGATACCTGACGGAAAAAGGATACAACGTGGAAATCGCGCGCTACGGCGAAACTTACGGGATGGGATAAGCTTCGGAGCCCATACAGGTTCCTACCGAGACGGCTGTATCTACCATGTAGTGATCGCGGGGGACGGCTTTTACCTTCCCTGCGGGAACGCTCAGATCCACTGCGGTGATTGTATCCCCAGAGAGGGCCACCATTTTGCCGTATTCCCCTTTTGCCAGCAGTTCCGCCGCAAAGGTGCCAAGGCTCGTGGCGAGTACCCGATCGGAAGCGCTGGGGATGCCGCCCCGCTGAACATAGCCTAGGACGGTAGCCCGCGTTTCCATACCGGTCTCCGCTTCTATCTCCCGGGCGACCCGGTACGCTATGGACGGCTGCACGGTCTGCTCCCGGTACTTTTTCCGATCCTTTTTGTCCATCTTGAATTCGGCGGTAGAAAGGGCGCCTTCCGCCACCACGACGATAGAAAACGCCCTTCCGCTGGCGGCCCGTTCTCCAAGGTGCCGGCCAATGACCTTGATGTCGTAGGGTATCTCCGGGATGAGGATCACATCCCCGCCGCCGGCGACTCCCGCATAGAGGGCAAGCCAGCCCACCTTATGCCCCATGATCTCTATCACCATGATTCGATTGTGGCTTTGAGCGGTGGAATGAAGCCGATCTATCGCTTCGGTGGCGATGGAAAGGGCGGAATCGAAGCCGAATGTTCGGTCTGTACCGGCGATGTCGTTATCAATGGTCTTCGGCAGCCCCAGCACGTTAAGGCCCTCCTGAGCGAGGAGGTAACCGGTGGTATTGGTGCCGTTTCCTCCCAGCACGACCAGGCAGTCTAACTGGAGTTTTCGGTAGTTCTCCCTAATGGCGGCTACCTTTTCTCCCACGATTTCTGTTTCTCCCACAATGGTCTTAAAAGGTTTCTCCCGGCTGGCGCCCAGGATAGTCCCTCCCCTGGTGAGAATGCCGTAGACATCCGAGGGTCTTAGGATACGCCACTCTTCATCAATGAGCCCTCGATACCCATTGGCGATACCCACGATGTTCATGTTGTACCGATCCTGGGCCGCCCTGCACACTCCCCGTATCGCCGCGTTCAATCCCGGACAATCCCCTCCGGCGGTAAGGATGCCGAAGGTTTTCGTTATGCTGTTACGCTTTTCCATAGCTCCAGTATAAACAGGGCGCCGCAAAGTCTCAACGCCGCCTTGCGGCGTGGGCGTACATGACCTATAGTCATCCTATGCCCTTTGCGGAACACGATGAGCGGCCTTCCAGAGGCGCGGCGGATGCGGCGTTGGCCCTGAACCGGCGGCTTGAACAGCTCATGCCGGTATTGGCTCTCCTGGGGGTGCTGACGGGCTTCCTCCTGCCGAGGCCGCTGCTCCGGCTGCAACCGCTGGCGCCCGCGCTCTTTGCCGTTATGACCCTGTCGGGAGCAATGAAACTCCGGGGCCGTGATCTGGGGCTTATTTTGAAAAAACCGCTGCCGGTACTGCTCTTCTTTGCGATCTCCCATATCTTGCTGCCGTTGTTGGTTTTTTCCGTCAGTTTTCTGATATTCGGCAAGAGTGACGCTGTTTTGGGCTTTGTTCTGCTCTTTTCGTCGCCTACCGCCGTATCGGGGTTCATCTGGGTTTCTCTGTATGGCGGAGATCGG
This sequence comes from Treponema sp., assembly GCA_031257105.1. Classification (GTDB taxonomy): domain Bacteria; phylum Spirochaetota; class Spirochaetia; order Treponematales; family Breznakiellaceae; genus JAIRPG01. The sequence continues at coordinate 37,303 of JAIRPG010000052.1, read as the reverse complement.
GCGCTGTCCCTGGCGTTGATCCTGCTGGATACGCTGGCCGCCCCGCTGGTAGCTCCCGCCGCCGTATCGTTGTTTTCGGGTGAAGGGGTTTCCCTGGATATGGGCGGCATGGTTCTTTCACTCTTTATGATGGTGGTATTTCCCACGATCATCGGCGTATCGGTAAATGAGGCAAGCCGGGGTGGTATCCCCGCCAAGGTATCCCCGTACCTGGGGCCTGTATCGAAGCTGTGCCTTACCCTCGTGGTATCGGCCAATTCGGCGTCTGCGGCGGGGCACGTTCACGTTACCGATCCCCAGGTATGGCTTATCGGGACGCTCTGTGTTATCTTCGCCGTAGGAGGATTCGCAGGGGCATGGCTGGCGAGTCTGCTCTGCCGGGTTAAGCCGGATCAGCGGGTAAGCCTCTTTTTTGCGGTTGGCCTGCGTAACATCAGCGCTGCGGCCACCATGGCCATTCGATTCTTCGCTCCCGCAACGGCGCTGCCGGCAATATTGGGGATCGTCTCCCAGCAGACACTGGCCGCCCTGATGGGCAAAATTTTTCTTAAACGCTCTTTACGACAAGAGTAATTGAGGAGGTGCTATGAAACCATTTTTAGGCGCGAATTTTCTGCTCAGCGCTAAGACGAGCCGGCGGCTCTACCATGAAGCGGCTGCGGAAGAACCAATTTTTGACTACCATTGCCATCTGGATCCCCAGATGATAGCCGATAACCGCCGTTTTGATAATCTGGCGGAGTTATGGCTGGGGGGAGATCATTACAAGTGGCGGGCCATGCGGGCAAACGGCATCGCCGAGGAATTTATCACCGGCGCGGCGGATCCTTTTGATAAATTCAGCGCCTGGGCCGAAACCGTCCCCCGCCTCATAGGGAATCCTCTCTACCACTGGACGCACTTGGAACTGCGGCGTTATTTCGGCATCACCGATCCCTTGAATCCGCAGAGCGCCAAAGCCGTCTGGAATGCGGCGAATGAGATACTCGTCCGCGATCCCGCTTTTTCCGTGTTCGGTATTTTTAAGAAGTTCCATCTATACGCGGTGGGTACTACCGATGATCCGGCGGACAGCCTGGAATGGCATCAGCGGATTCGGGACGAAGGAAAGACCGAAACAAAGGTGCTCCCCTCTTTCCGTCCTGATAAGGCGATCCGCATCGAAAAGCCGGAATTCGCCGCCTACATAGCCAAACTCGGTGAGTCGGAGGGAAAAACAATCTCTTCCCTGGAGGATCTCTTGGAAGTCCTCCAGAAACGGATGGAACGCTTTGACCGGCTGGGGTGCCGGGCGGCGGATCACGGCCTGGGATATATGCCCCAGTCCGGCCAGGACGACGGCGATGAGAACTGCCGGGGCGGGGCGTGGGAGAAGGAAGTGAAAGAAACCTTTGCCGCAGCCCTGGCAGGAGATACCCAAGGGGGAAAAAAGGACGCCGCCGCCGGGATGCGGGCAATTGATTCCTATAAAGCTTTCCTCCTCCGCTTCCTGGGAGCCCAATACCACCGCCTCGGTTGGGTCATGGAACTCCACTTTCAAGCTCGGTGGAGTATCAATTCCCGGATGCTGTCCGCGCTGGGCCCCGATACGGGGTTTGACGCCGCGCAGGATCACCTTATGTCTGGCGCATTGATTGGTTTTCTGGATTCTCTGGAAAAACGGGACAAGCTGCCCAAAACGATCCTTTTCAGTCTGAACCCCCGCGATTATCACACGCTCGGCACAATTATGGGCGCTTTCCAGGGCGGCGGGTTAGGCCGGAACAGCCAAACGGAGCGGAGACTGCCCTGCAAAATACAGCTCGGCCCCGCCTGGTGGTTCTGCGATCACCGCGACGGCATAGAGGAACATCTGCGGCTCCTGGGAAACGTAAGCCTGCTTTCCCGCTTTACCGGAATGTTGACCGATTCCCGGAGTTTTCTGTCCTACCCTCGGCACGAGTACTTTAGGCGGATCCTCTGCGAACTCCTGGGCCGCTGGGCCAAGGCGGGGGAAATCCCCCACGATCCGGCGCTTCTGGAAAAGATGGTTCGGGATATTTCCTTCGGAAACGCCAAAGCCTATTTTGAGAACCTTCGGTAATTCTTTATTTCCCGCTGTATCCGCGCCGCAAGTTCCACGCGGGGAACGCGAACCTGCTCCATGGAATCCCGGTGGCGCAAGGTTACAGCGCCGGTCTCTTTGCTTTCGTAGTCGATGGTGACGCAGAAGGGGGTTCCCGCCTCATCCTGCCGGCGGTAGCGCCGTCCGATAGCCCCGGATTGGTCGTAGTCGGTGGCGAAGTCTTCCTTGAGTTCTTTGCGGATGTCCTGGGCAAGCTCCGCGAGGCCGTCCTTTTTCATCAGGGGGAGCACCGCCACGGTCACCGGCGCAAGCATGGGGTGGAAGCGGAGCACCGTCCGCCAGTCGTCATCGTTGCCCTTGTCGGCGACCTTCTCCTCGTCGTAGGCGTCGCAGAGCACCATGAGCAGGTTCCGGGTAAGCCCCGCGGAGGTCTCGATGATGTAGGGAATGTACCTCTCATTATTGCTGTCCTGGTCGATGTACTGCAGATCCTTGCCCGAATACTGGGTGTGCCGGGTGAGGTCGTAGTCGGTTCGGTTGTGTACGCCTTCCAGTTCCCGCCAGCCCATGGGAAAGAGGTATTCGATGTCGTAGGCGTCCTTGGCGTAGTGGGCCAATTCGTCCGGGCCGTGCTGGTGCCAGCGCAGGTGATCCATCTTGACCCCCAGCTTCTCGTAGTAGGCCCAGCGCCGCTTACGCCACTCGGCAAACCACTCCTCGTCGCTGCCGGGTTTGACAAAATACTGCATCTCCATCTGCTCGAACTCGCAGGTGCGGAAGATGAAGTTCTTGGTGACGATCTCGTTGCGGAAGGCTTTGCCGATCTGGGCGATGCCGAAGGGGATCTTCATGCGGTTCGACTGGATGATGTTCTTATAGTTCACGTATATCCCCTGGGCGGTTTCCGGGCGCAGGTAGATGACGCCGGCGTTGTCTTCTGTGGGGCCGATGTGCGTCTTGAACATCAGGTTGAACTTCCGGGTATCGGTGAGCTCTCCGCCGCAGTCGGGGCACTTTTGAGCCGCCAGGTTCTCCGCCGGTATCTGGTCGGCGCGAAATCGGGTCTTGCACTGCTTGCAATCCACGAGAGGATCGGTAAAGTTCTCCACATGGCCCGAAGCCTCCCAGACGCGGGGATGCATCAGAATAGCTGCATCGAGCCCCACGATGTCATCGTGGAGTTGGGTCATCTCCTTCCACCAGGCGGCGGCAATGCGGTTCTTGAGTTCTATGCCCAAGGGTCCGTAATCCCAAGCTCCGTTCTGGCCGCCGTAAATCTCTGATGACTGGAACACGAAACCACGCCGTTTTGCCAGGGAGGTAATCTTCTCCATGGTTGCCGGCCCCTTATACTCAGTTAATTCGGACATATAAAACTCCTTGCGTTATGAAACTTGAACCCTCGTGAGGCGGCTCTAGTATGCGGCGTATTGACATATCTTGTAAAGATAGCGTATCATAAAGGGCCCGGTTATGAAAACCGGTATGGTATACTGCAGGTATACTGCGGGCTCTCAAACGTTCCCGCAAGAACGGCCATGAAGGTCGATAAAACCGCGTTGCGGTTTGTCGCCGGAATGGTCTTTTTTTGTCATCAGGCGGCATTTATCCAAATCAAAGGAAACATTCAATGAAAAGAATGTGGACTAAAATCGCCGCGATCTTGATCGCATCCGCTCTCTTCGCCGGTTGTACTGCGAAAGAACCCGCAGCTACCCGGACAATATCGAATGACGTTGTTATAGGGTTCTCGAGCGTTCCCGCTCATTTTGATCCCTTAAACGGTTTTTCAAACGGCGTACAGATACTCTATTCCGCGCTTGTTCAGACCGATGCGGATATGAACGTAGTTCCAGATCTCGCCGAATCCTATACAGTAAGCGAGGACGCGCTGACCTATACGTTTACCCTGCGGAAGGACGTTCTTTTTTCTGATGGGACGCCGGTAACCCCCGAAGACGTCGTGTTCAGCTACACGACGCTGATGCAAAACGCTACCACTATCGATCTTTCCGTGGTGGATACGGTTGCCGCGTCTCATAACAGCGTTGTAATCACGCTGAAAAAACCGCGTTCCGTGTTTATCCTGACGGTAGCGGAGGTAGGAATTGTTCCTGAACATGCGTATACCGGCAATTTTGCGCTGAAACCAATTGGATCGGGACCGTTTACGCTTGCCCAGTATGACGTTGATCAGCAATTTATATTGGAAGCTAATGAACGGTATTATGGAGGAGCGCCCGCTATAAAGCGGATTATCTTTCTCAAGATGGCGAGCGAAGATACCCGGCTTCTGGCGGCTCAGTCTGGTCAGGTTGATATAACCCTTACGTCTGCGACTATTGCCGGGACAAACAAAATCGCGGGCTACAAACTGCTGGCGGAAAAATCTGTGGATAACATGGGCATAGCCGCGCCGGTAACGCCTAATCGTGGAACAAAAAATGAGTACGGTTATCTCGTGGGAAATAATGTGACGTCTGACGCCGCTATTCGCAAAGCCCTCGCCTACGGCATCGACCGGCAGCGGATTTGCGATGAGGCGCTGAACGGATATGCGTCCCCGGCGTATTCAGAAAATGACGGTATGCCTTGGAGCAATCCTGAAAGCGCGGTTTCTTTTGATCTTGACCTTGCAAAAAAACTGCTCGATGACGCGGGCTGGATCGATACGGACGGGGACGGGATTCGGGAGAAAAACGGCGTAAAAGCATCGTTTCCACTGCTCTATTTTGCGGGAGACAGTGTGCGGCAGGCGGTCGGGATGTCCGCGAGCAATCAAGCGCGGGATAACCTGAGCATTGAAATCATCGTGGAAGGCGCGGGAGAAGACCTCGCTAAACGTATGTTCTCTGAGCCAATGATCCTCGCCTGGGGATCTTCTAACCCGATGACCAGTTATATGCTGTTTCATTCTTCCAACGCCGGCAAAGATGACTGGTACAACCCAGAAAATTTTCGCAACGCCGCTGTTGACGCTTACCTCGACGCCGCGCTGAACGCGCCCACTATGGAAGAAGCGATTCCTTCATGGCGGAACGCGCAGTGGGACGGCGTAACCGGTACATCCATGCGGGGAGACGCGCCGTATTTATTCCTCATCAACAAAGACCACCTCTACTGGGTTCGGGAAGGGCTTAACACCGGAAGGCAGAAAATTCACGCCCACGGTGATGCGTGGCCCTTGGTGGCAAACCTTCGGGAATGGAAATGGGAATGAAAACCCTTGTTATCTACGTCATTCGGGGTATTACGCTTCTTTTGGCAGTAACGGTGTTTTCTTTTTCTCTCGCGTCAGTATCGCCGATTGATCCGGTACGCCAGTATATTCAAGCGAATCCCGGAGTGTCCAAAGAGAATGTCGCAAAAATGGAAGCCTATTGGGGACTGCATGATCCGCCAGCTGAACGGTACTTCAAATGGCTTTCTTCACTATTAAAAGGCGAATGGGGAAATTCTACGTCTTTTAAGCGCCCGGTGCTGGAGGTGATTGGCGTCCGTTTCAAAGCGTCTTTAGCGCTCATGCTTACCGCGTGGACGTTTTCTGGAATTCTCGGTTTTTCGGTAGGCTGTGTTATGGGCGTGTTCCGTGAAAAACTCGCGGATGCGCTTATCAAACGGGTCTGCCTGATCCTCTGCTCAATTCCGACGTTTTGGATAGGCTTAGTGTTTCTCGCTTTCTTTTCAGCGATTCTGGGCTGGTTTCCGTTTGGTATGTCTATCCCTCCAGGTATTCCGCCTGAGTCGGTGACCTTGGGACAGCGCATCCACCATCTTATCCTGCCGGCGCTGACCTTGAGTTTTCTTTCTTTTGCCAATGTAGCGCTGCATACCCGGGAAAAGCTCATCGACGTATTCGAGAGCGATTACGCGCTGTTCGCCAAAGCCCGGGGCAGAAGCGACGGGGAGATACTGTTTATACACGGCATTCGCAACGCTTTAATTCCCGCAGTGACCATGCAATGTGCTTCTTTTGGGGAACTGTTCGGAGGATCGATCTTCGCGGAAAATATTTTTTCGTACCCCGGATTAGGCGCCGCTGTTTCCGCTGCCGGAACCGGGGGAACGGATATTCCCTTGTTTCTTGGAATTGTGGTATTTTCCGCGATTTTTATTTTTACCGGCAACCTTATCGCAAATATTCTGTATCTTTTCATTGATCCCCGAACACGAGAGGGGGCAAAGGCATGATTTGTTTTAACCGGCGGCTTATCGCGGTTCTGCTTGCGTCCGCAATAACCGCTCTGATTTTGGGGATATATGTAGGGGGCGCGCTGACCCCTTCTTCCGCGCTGAACGCGGATTTTTCCCGCAAAGGACTGCCCCCCTCGGCGGCGCATATTTTTGGAACCGATTACCTGGGCAGAGATATGTTTACCCGGACGCTAAAAGGCTTATCCCTGAGCCTTGGGGTTGGCGCTGCCGCGTCCTTGGTGGCGGCGCTTATCGCGCTGATTGCCGGAGTTGCGGCGGCAGTAGGGAACAGCATCGATCACGCGGTAAACTGGATTATCGACGTGTTTATGAGCGTTCCCCACACCGTCCTCTTGATCCTTATTTCCATCGCCCTTAACCGGGGCGCGGCGGGACTCTTCATCGGGGTAGCGGTAACGCACTGGTGCAATTTGGCGCGTATCATTCGGGGGGAAGTTCTGCAGGTACGCGCAAGGCCATACATTGCCGCCTCCCGCAGGTTCGGCAAATCTTCGCTGTGGATCGTCCGGAAGCATCTGTTTCCCCATATCGCGCCGCAATTTTTGGTGGGGCTGATTCTGCTGTTTCCCCACGCGATTATGCACGAATCGGGGCTGACCTTTCTCGGCTTCGGACTGCCTCCGGAACAGCCTGCGGTTGGGATAATTCTCTCTGAATCGATGCGGTATATTTCGAGCGGCGCGTGGTGGCTGGCTTTTTTCCCCGGCTTATCTTTGGTCATATTGGTACTGCTGATCGATAAACTTGGCGCGGTGTTACGGTATCTGTTTGAACCAAAAGAAGCGCGCTTATAGGAGACGTTATGAACGTGCTTGAGGTGAATAATTTGTCTATTTCTTTTTTCCGGTACGATTTTGGATTAAAACGGAAAGAACTGCAGGTCATTACAGGACTGAATATTGCGATTCGAGAAGGAGAGATTCTCGCGGTTGCGGGTTCCAGCGGTTCTGGAAAAAGTCTGCTCGCTCACGCAGTTCTTGGAATATTGCCAAAAAACGCGGTTATTGCAGGCGGCATGAAGTGGTTCGGGCAGGCTTTGACTCCGGCGCTTCAGCGAAAACTGCGGGGCCGGGAACTTGCCCTTGTGCCGCAGTCGGTGGAATTTCTCGATCCGGTTATGCGGGTCGGCAGGCAGGTCTCCCGGAATAGTTCCGCAGTGCGGGCGGTGTTTGCGCGGTACGGCCTGGATGAATCCACCGCGCTGCGGTATCCGTTTCAGTTATCCGGAGGGATGGCTCGGCGGGCGCTTGTTTCTACTGCGGTTATTGGCGGGGCGAAGCTGATCATCGCGGATGAACCAACGCCGGGGTTATCGGAAGAACTTGCCGAATCCGCGATGGGGCATTTTCGGGAACTTGCCGAATCCGGCGGCGCAATACTGCTGATAACCCATGACTTAGACCTTGCGGTGCGCTACGCCGACCGGATTGCGATTTTTTACGCCGGCACGACGGTTGAAACCGCCGGGGCCGGAGACTTTGCGGAAGCGCGGCTTTTACGGCATCCCTACAGTAAGGCGTTATGCCGGGCAATGCCGCAAAAGGAATTTCGCGCTGTTCCGGGATTTCAACCCTATCCCGGAGATTTACCGGCGGGCTGTTTATACGCGCCGCGCTGTGAGTGGAAAACGCCAGAATGTGAAGCCGCTCCCCCTGCGCCGCGCTGGATACGAAACGGAGAGGTGCGCTGTAATCATGCTTCTTGAAGCGCGAAATATTTGTTTTGGGTACGATAAAAAGCGTCTCGTTCTTGAGGGGGTATCTTTCGCGCTTGAAGCGGGAGCCCGTGTCGGCTTGGTAGGTTCTTCCGGGTGCGGGAAGAGTACGCTGGCGCAGATCTTAGCGGGAAACCTGCCTCCCCATTCCGGATCCGTTTTGTTCGATAACAAACCGTTTCCGCCGAAGGGATTCTGTCCTGTTCAGCTTATTCACCAGCATCCGGAAAAAGCCGTTAATCCCCGCTGGAAATTAAAAGAAATTCTCGCCGAATCATGGGTTCCCGATGATGATTTTTTAACCGCTCTTGGCATTGAAAAATCATGGCTAAACCGGTATCCCGCTGAACTTTCCGGCGGTGAGCTGCAACGTTTCTGCATAGCCCGAGCGCTGGCGCCAAGAACGCGGGTTATCATCGCCGATGAAATAAGCACGATGCTTGATGTGGTAACTCAAGCGCAGATATGGGAATTGCTTCTGCGGATTATTGACCAGCGTGGTTTAAGCCTGCTTGCAATCACGCATAACCAGGCGCTTGCGGCGCGGGTATGTTCACAGATAGTACAATTAGCTGGAGGCCGGACGCTCCTCCCCTAAAGCGGCTTTCATAATCGAATAGACATAATCGGACAGGTTCCGGCGGCGTTCTTCCGGAGGCAGCGCCGCGGTATAGATAGGCTTGCAGAATTCCACCGTAACCGGCACTACCTGTACCTGATAGTTTTTTTCAAATACTTCGTAACTGCCGCTGATAACTACCGGTACAATAGGCGCGTCCGCTTGAGTAGCCAGCTTAAAAGAACCTGAGTGGAAGGGAAGCAGCCCCTTGCCCTTGCTCCGGCGCCCTTCCGGAAAAATGATCATCGCGCCCCCCGATTTGATTCGCTTGATGCCGGTCTTAATAGTACGCACCGCCTTACGGGTATTGACCCGGTCGATGAAGAGGCCGCCGATAAGGAGTATCCATAAATCAAGGAAAGGTATCCAGGCCAGTTCTTTTTTGGCGATAAAACCGATAGGCCTGCCCGCAGACGCCAGGAGGATCACTATGTCAACGATGCTCTGATGATTGCTGACGAAGCAGACCCCTTCGCCCTGGGGAATATTCTCCCGGCCAATCACGGTTAGGGGGCAGCCGGTAAGAAAGATGAGCAGCCAGGCCCAACCCCAGGCCAGCCGGTACACCGCCCAGTTCATAGCCTGTTTAAACCCCAGCAGCCACAAAATAAACATTCCCATCCCAAACGGGGTAAGGAAGATTATGCTTACCCCTACATAGAGACAAACCAGAACCGTCTTTATTCGTACCATATCAGATCCTTCTATCCAGCCAGCGCCGCCAGCTTCTCTCTGATAAACTCACTCTTTTCCTTAAGGCCGATACTGCCGGTTTGGAGTACCAGAACATTCGGCGCTTTCGGATCCAGTTTAACCTTGCCGCCCGATTCCTTCATAAGCCGTACCAAGCGATCCACCTTTACCGCAGAGACCTTCCTGAATTCTACCCGTACAACCCCGCCTCGTTCCCGCAGAGACGAAACGGCAATATCCCGGCAGATGATCCGGATCTCCGCCAGCGCCAAAAGAGAAGCGGCTTCGTCCGGAAGAGGGCCAAAGCGATCCAGCAACTCGGCGTAGACCCGTTCCATCTCGTCACGTGTCTTAACGGAGGCGATTTTTTTGTATACCTCCATCTTTTCTTGCGCCGAATCGATATAAGTATCGGGAATAAAACCTGAATACTCCAGTTCCAGAAGGGTTTCGGTCTCTCCCTCGTAACGCTCGTCTTCGAGCCGCCGTACCGCCTCATCCAAAAGGCGCAGGTACAGGTCAAAGCCAACCGAATAGATGTCCCCGGACTGCTCCCGTCCCAGAAGATTCCCCGCTCCCCGGATCTCCATGTCTTTCATGGCAATCTTAAAGCCGGATCCCAACTCCGTAAAGTCCGAAATGACCTGAAGCCGCTTCATGGCGACTTCTGTAAGGGAACGATCCTTGGGGTAGAAAAGGTAAGCGTAGGCTACGCGACCGGAGCGGCCAACCCGGCCCCGGAGTTGGTAGAGTTGGGACACGCCATACATATCCGCCCGGTCGATGATGATGGTGTTCACGTTGGGAATATCGATGCCGTTCTCGATGATCGTGGTGGAAACCAGCACATGAAAGCCCCCGTGAACAAAGCGGCGCATCACATCCTCAAGCTCCTGGGCGTCCATCTGGCCGTGGGCGATGTCCACGAGCATTTCCGGTACAAGCTGTTCGATCTTGATCCGGGTTTCCCGCAGGCTTTCCACCCGGTTATGGAGGAAAAAGACCTGGCCTCCCCGCTCCACCTCCCGGCGAATAGCCAGGGCGACCCGGTCTTCGTTCCACTCTTCAATGACCGTCTCGATAGGCTGGCGGTTCCTCGGCGGGGTGGCCAAAAGGCTCATATCCCGGATCTTGAGGAGGCTCATGTGCAGCGTCCGGGGGATCGGCGTGGCGGAGAGCGTAAGACAGTCCACATTGGTCTTGAATTCTTTGAGCCGTTCCTTGTCCTTCACGCCGAAACGCTGTTCTTCATCTATGACCATAAATCCCAGGTCTTTGAAGACCACGTCTCGCTGGATGATCCGGTGTGTACCTACCAGGATGTCGACTTCCCCGTTTTTTACCGCCTCTAGGGTCTTCTTCACCTGCCCGCGCTCCACAAACCGGGAAAGCATGGCAATACGTACCGGAAACTGGGCGAAACGTTCTTGAAAATTCTCGTAATGCTGTTCCGCCAGGATCGTGGTGGGCGCGAGGAAAGCCACCTGCTTTCCACTCATAACCGCCTTAAAGCAGGCCCGAACCGCCACCTCGGTCTTGCCGTAGCCCACATCCCCGCAGACCAGCCTGTCCATGGGATGCGGTTTCTCCATGTCTTCTTTGATCTCTTCCACGCAGCGGAGTTGATCATTGGTCTCTTCAAAGGGAAAAGCCGCTTCGAACAAAGGCTGCCATTCCGAATCCGGTGGAAAAGCGAACCCCGGCGAGCGTTTCCGCTTAGAATAGAGGGTGATAAGCTTTGCCGCGATGTCCTCTACGGCGCTCTTAACCCGGTTCTTTCGGTTTTCCCAGCTTTTGGAGCCCAGTATGTCCAACCGGGGAGGGCTTCCCTCGTTCCCAATGTAGCGTTGAACCAGATTCACCTGTTCGATGGGGACAAAGACCACTTCTTCTCCCGCATATTCCAGCTTCACGTAGTCCCGCTCGTGTCCCAGCGCCCGTACCCGCTCGATACCCTTGAAGAGACCGATACCGTAGTTCACGTGAACCACATAATCCCCAGGGTTGAGTTCCACAAAGGTATCAATGGCAATACTGCGGCTGGTCTTGAGCGACCGGGGGGGACGCTGCCTCCTGCCGAATATCTCGTTCTCCTGAACCACCATGAGCTTGATGTCCGGCAAGGAGAAACCCGTCGAGAGGGGGAAGATGGCGATGGAGAGATGGGAAGCGAGGCCGTCTCCTTTTTTCCCATCGGAGAGGATCGCGGCGATACGGGATGCCTGCACATCCGACTCGGCTGCCACGATGATCCGCCAGCCTTCTTTGAGCAGAACTTCAAATTCTTCCTTTAAATAGTTGATGTTCCCAAAAAAACTCCGAGGGGGATCGCTGGGAACCGAAATACGGAACGCTCCTTCTTCACCGCCGCCCTTGATAGTCATAAAAGAGATTCGCCTTGGTACGCGAGCCGCCAATTCCCCAAACGTGAGGAGTATCCGTTCCGGCGCGGGCGCTTCCCAATCCCGGTGGAGCTTCTGGTAGAAGCTTTGATACTCCCGCTCCAGAATCCCCTGGGCGTTTTCTAGCCGCTCCCGATCCACAAAGCAGATCGTTCCCCCTTCCCCCAGATAGTCCGGCAGAGCGCAGCTTTCCTTAAAGGCCAAGGGGAAAAAAAGTTCCTCCCCTGGGCACTGGCGGTGTTTTATCAGTTCCTCTATGGTATGGCGGCCTTTATGGGGAAATTCAGGCAGCCCGGCAAGCGTGCGGGACAAAGCTTCGATGCGGTCATCAGACCAGATCACCTCCTTTACGGGGCGGATAACAAGCCGCGAAACCTTGTCGAGACCGCTCTGATCCTGGGGATCGAAGCGCTTGATCGACTCAACCCGGTCAAAATTAAAGAGGATCCGAAAGGCCGTGTCGTCTCCGCCCATGTAGATGTCCAGTACCTCCCCCCGGAGGGCGTATTCCCCATGTACCTGTACCCTGGGCGTCCGGGTATAGCCATAGGAGTTCAGGGTCCCCGATAGAGCGGCGGTATCGATAGTTCCCCCCGGCGTGATAGAAACGAGGAGCTTTCTGAGGTAATCCGGCGGCGGCAGGGGGGTAAGAAAGGCCCGCTGGGGAACGAGCGCCACGCCGCCTTTCCCTCCGCCCGCTAGAGCGCAGAGCGTCCGGGAACGTTCCCCAAAAACCGTGGAGAGCGGGGCCAGCTCCCGGTACGGCATGGCGCCCCACCAGGGGAGAATCTGAGCGTTTATCCCGAGGGCGGCAAGATCCGCGGCTAACTCTTCTACATCCCGATCAGGGGTTACTACCGCGAGCCATCTCCCCTGGTCTTCCGCAGCCTTGGCAAATCGCGCCAGCGCAACCGCGCCAAGACTCCCCTCCAGGCCATCGATTTCCAAAGGAAACTGCTCACGCTTGTATGCCGTATATGTCTGAGAGACCGCCTGGGAAGCTTCCAGCGCAGCCCCCAGAACGGGAATCTCCAAAAACGCGGGAAAAGATAAGGTATTCATAGAGATCTTCCGATAGTTATACTATAAAATTATCTTTAATGTAACGTATTCTTGAGGAGTTGTAGGGTGAAAAAACGAAACGTTTTGATCAAACTCAACCTTTTTTTGGTCCTGCTTCTAGCGCCGTCGGCTTCGTTTGCCGCGGAAAGAGCCGATATAGACGTTTCCATCCGCTTCTTCGATAAACGGATCTACTATGTAGAGGATGCGCCAATCTCGGTGCTGGTTACCGTTACCAACAATGGGCCTTTCACCTATCGTTTTAAACTGGCCGATGAACGAATGTTTTCGATAGACTTTGATGTCCGTACCGTAACGAACAGGCCGGTGGAACCCGCTGATTTCCTGGTACGGAAGCGGACGATGAACCAGCAGGTCTTTTTTCGGGAAATTGCCGTGGAAAGCGGGGAATCTTTTTCTTTTATAGAAGATATTCGGAACTACGCGGAACTACGCCAGAGCGGTTCCTTCATCATTCAGGCCCGGATCTACCCGGAATTGTATCGCAACGCCGCATTCTCCGCGCTGGAATCTAACCGGTTAAGCCTGAGCATTAGGCCCCCGGTGATTCCGGGCCCCGATGGGATCCCAAGGGCTATGGACGAGGCTACCAATGCGGTACTGGTGCGGGATCGGCTCCCCCCGGATGAGGTGGTACGGTATACCCTTACCGCCCGGCAGAAATCCCAGTGGGAAAAATTCTTCCTCTACCTGGATTTGGAAGCCATGATCACCCGTGACGGCGCCCGGGGCCGGCAGTGGCAGGCTGCGTCCGAGGAAGATCGTCAGCGGATCCTCACCCGATACCGGACGGAACTTGAATCTTCAATAATAGATGGGGATATTTCTACCATCCCTTCAGAATTTGAAATCGAGCGAACCAACTACGGCCCCGAAGAAGGAACCGTGGTGGTACTGGAAAAATTCAGAACTTCTGGTAATTATACTGAACGGAAGCGGTACACGTACTATCTGCGCCGGAGAGATGATATTTGGACTATCGTAGACTATGTGGTAGTACACTTGGGGACTGAATGAAATTAATGGTGATACTGGACTCTGATGAAGTCCTAACAATTATTTCTGGAAAAATAAGGCCCTTGGGGTTTGACATTGTTCGTTACCGTCACGTCCTCAAGGCGATGGATAACCTGGAGGAGATAGATCCTGCGGGGATTATCATCAGCGCCCAGGATTTTCCCCGGCACTGGAAGACGCTGGTTCAATTTGTCCGTTCAGAGCGTCCCAAGGAGATCTGCCCCATTGTTGTCCTCGCCGGGGCGGGTTTCTCTATAGATGACGCGGCAAAGGCTTTCTATATCGGCATCAACGGTATTGTCCCAGAAAACCTGGGCCATGCCGCCGAAGTAGACCGCCTGCAAAGCATACTGGGACGCTATATCGAATTGGACGAGAGACGCCGCGCCCGCCGGCACCACATGGACAAATGGATGCGGTTCGGGCTTTGCATCATCAACCCCCGGACAAAGGAACTCATCACCGGTACGGTGCAGACCCTCTCTTCCACGGGGATTTCTTTTATCGCTAACGATCCTGAACTCATCAGTTTGATGTTGGAAGACGAGGAACTCAGTGAGTGTTCCCTCAGAGTTGGTGAACATATCTTATCCCCTATCTGCCGGGTTATCCGTAAAAGCCCGGAATTATGTCTGGAATTCATTTTTTTGTCCGCTGGAGAACAGGAATTGCTGGATGGTTACCTTGAAAGCCTCCCCTTGGAAGCGGCGAAACGGAAGCCCGCCCCGATTCCCCATAACGACTCATAGAGATCGCTTCTCAAGACGGGGGGGCCGCGCTATAGTAAGCGTATTATGCCACGGCAAACCTATGGCCGCAGCCCCTGGGGCAAGTGGTTTATCGATGTGCTGGACAGCTACCAGATGGGCGCCCGGCTTGATCGGGGGAAGAGTTACGCCAACACCGGCAAAGTGCTCTCTCTGGAGTTCAAAGGCCGTACCGCTATTGCCAAAGTCAAGGGAAACTACCGCCCTTCCTACACGGTAAAGATCGAATTCCCCGAATTAGTCGAAGCCGAGCGGATCTTCCAGCTTATCGAAGCGGATCCTTCCTTGCTGGCCGCTATCATGGCGGGAGAGCTGCCGGAGGCGTTCCTTACCAAGCTGAAACGGGAGGGGATAAACCTTATTCCCCGGCGCTGGAGCGAGATGCGCCGTTCCTGCACGTGCCCGGATGACGGCGACCCGTGCAAGCACATGGCGGCGCTCTACTATATCATCGCCAGGGAAGTGGACGCCGATCCCTCCCTGCTCTTCCGGATCCGGGGCATCGACCTAAAAGAACAAGGCAGCCGCTACGGCGCCGCTCTGGATCGAAAGCTGACCGTTCCTTTCACCGTAGAAGCCGGCAAGGGGATGCATGAACGCCCCACGCTGCCGCCTGAATTCCCGGAGATCCCGCACTGCGCGGAACTTATCCTCTCTCTGCTTCCCCCTAAACCGGCGTTCAGCGAGCGAGACTTCGCGGTGACCCTGGCAGCCTTCTACCACGAAGCGGCCCGGTTCGTCCCTTGGGAGTCGGCGACAGCAGAGCAGTCGGCTGCGGAGCAGACCGAGGAGCTGGAACACCGCTTTTCCCGCTCCCGCTGGAGTCTTGAATGTTCCGATCCCGGCCCCGGTTCCCAGCCCATCCTGATACGAAAGACCCTCTCCGGCGAGGAAGAGCGCTACCCGGTCTACGAGGCATTCCTGCGGTTTCGAGACTTTTCCTCTGAAGATGGCACGGAAAACTACACGTTCCTCTACTATTTGTTCAAATTCCTCAACCTTCTCTGTTCCGCCGGGGCCTTTATCCCCTGCCCCATCCTGGAGGGCAGGCAGCTTCGGGTGATATGGCAGCCCTACCGCGCCCTTCCCCTGATCAACGAGGCCCTGAACACCCTCGCGGACTATGAAGACCGAATGTTGCTCCTGGGGGAAGGCCGAAAGTCCCGTAAAACAGCGCTCCACTATGCCTCCGGGAGAAGCGTGGTGGAACTCTTGGTATCGGCGCTTCTGGGCGAATGGGTCAAACACACCTGGTTTGCCGGACGCGCCGGACGAGACGAACTAGAAGAACTCTTCTTCCGGGGCGCGGTGATGGACACCGCTTCCCCGGCGCAGCGGAGTATCCCCCGGGGAATCGACAACTGGCTGGCGGTGCTCCACACGGATTTTACCGCCTGGAAGTACCGCTTTACCTTGAAGACTACGGGAAAGGCGGGAAAAGAGGATGCGGATGATCAGAGCATCCCCGGTTTCAACCTTTCTATGGATGTGCTGCTGGAAGAAGCGGGGGCGGTCAAAGCGGCGCCCCTCAAGGACGCGGTAAAGAAGACCGGTTCCCTGGACGTGCTCAAGGCCCCCACGGCCCTGGCCAACTACCTCCCGGAAATCCGGGCGCTGTCAACCCAAAAAACCGTGGGGCTTTCCACCGAAAGACTCATGGACTTTCTGGATACCGCGTCGGATCTCCTTGCCCGGCTGGGGATCGGGGTGATCTTCCCCAAGAACCTGCACCGGGAACTCAAGCCCCGGCTGGTGATGCAGGGGGACGCGAAGAAGGCCGGTTCCCTGGTGAGCTACCTCGACCTGGGGAGCCTCCTGGACTGGAGCTGGCAGGTTGCCATCGGCGATACGGTTCTCAGCGCGGAAGAGTGGAAGGCCCTACTCAAGCAGAAGAAGGGGCTCGTGAAATTCCGCAACCAGTTCATCCGGCTGGATCCGGCGGAACTTTCCCGGCTCCTCAAGGGCGCAGAGACAGGGGAAGCGTCGGTCAACGACTTCCTCAAGGCCCACTTTTCCGGGGACAGCGTTCTGTCGGTTGACGCCGAGGCGGTGATCCAGCGGCTCTTCGCGGAAAGATCCTTCCCGGTTCCGCCGGATCTCCACGCCTCCCTGCGGGAGTACCAGGAGCGGGGCTACAACTGGGTCTGCTCCCTCCTGCTGGCGGGCTTTGGCTGTATCCTGGCGGACGACATGGGCCTGGGAAAGACCGTCCAGTCCATCGCGGCGCTGCTCCGGCTGCGGGAGGAGGGGCTCTTGGGTGACGGGTGCCTGGTGGTGGCCCCGGCGGCGCTGCTGGAAAACTGGGAGCGGGAACTCTCCCGCTTTGCCCCGGTTCTCCGGCTTTCCCGCTACCACGGCGCGGGCCGTACCCTGGCTGCTCCGGCGGGCGATGAAGCGGCGGATGTGTTCCTCACCACCTACCAGACCGCCGTGCGGGACGCGGAGAAGCTGCGGGAACGGCCCTTCTCGCTCCTCATCGTGGACGAGGCCCACCTGATGAAGAACGCCGAAACTAGGGGCGCAAAGACGGTGAAGCAGCTCCGTTCCCGGTTCCGCCTGGCCCTGTCGGGAACCCCGGTGGAGAACCGCCTTGAGGACATGCGTTCCCTCTTCGACTTCATCCTCCCCGGCTACCTGGGCGCCCAGGCGGAATTCAAGGAAACCTGGAGAGTCCCCATCGAGGTGATGCGGCGGAAAGACAAGGCCGAGGCCCTGCGGAAGATCACCGCTCCCTTCCTGCTCAGGCGGCTCAAGACCGATAAGACGGTCATCTCCGACCTGCCCGACAAGATCAGCATCAACGAATACGCGGCCCTGGAAAAAGGGCAGGCGGCGCTCTACGAAAGCATCGTGGCGGACACCATGGAGAAGTCCGAAGCCATGGAAGATCCAGGCCAGCGCCGCGCCCTGATCCTGTCCCTCCTTACCGCGCTCAAGCAGGTCTGCGATCACCCACGGGTCTACGACAAGGAAAGCCCCGCCCGCTCAAGTCTTTCGGGCAAGGCGACGCTCCTCCTCACCCTGCTTCAGGAGATCCTGGCGGGCCGGGAGAAGACGCTGGTGTTCAGTCAGTACGTGGAAACCCTGGAATGTCTGGAAAGCATCATCCGGGAAGAACTGGGCGAAGCGGCCCTGCTGTACCACGGCGGCATGACCGGCAAACAGCGCAGCGGGGTGATAGACCGCTTTCAGACCGACGCCGCCTGCCCCATACTCCTGGTGAGCCTCAAAGCCGGGGGCCTGGGCCTCAACCTCACCGCCGCGAGCCGGGTGATCCACTACGACCTCTGGTACAACCCGGCGGTGGAGAACCAGGCCACCGACCGGGCCTTCCGTATCGGCCAGAAGCGGAACGTCTTTGTCCATCGCTTTATCACCAAGAATAGTTTTGAGGAAAAGATAGACGCCATGCTCCAGAGCAAGCGGGAACTGGCGGACATGACCGTGGCTTCCGGGGAATCCTGGCTGGCCCGGATGAGCCACGACGAACTGCGGGCCCTCTTCAACCGGTAGGTTCTCGTTACAGCGGAGTATGGATCAGCTTACCGGTAGGAACATCCAGTTGTATTCTCACTTTTCGTAGGGGTTCGGTAACAAAGAGGGCCACCTGGCAGATTTCAATAAGGGTTCCCGGACAAATTTCGCCGCTTACTTCAACAACCGCTTTTTCGTTATCGTTGGGCTTCCCCAAAAGCGCGGTGATCCGCGCGGCAATTTTCTTCTGTTCATCTTCCAGACGGTGGAGAAGTTCATCCATACGAACCCGTTTTTCCGCATCTAATTCCGGCTGATCCATAATTTCCCTAACTTTTCCCAGCTTGGCGGTGAGGATTCGGAGTTGGTTATTGCATTTTTCCTTTTCCTGCTGAATCGTAAAGTCTATACCGCAGTGGATCGCGGTGGATTTACCCGCTTTTTTCCCGATATTTCCCGCCCTGACCCCGTTGATGGCGTAAATATCACCCCCCAAAACCATTCCTTTATCGCCTAGATCAAGGCTTCCCATGGCGTAGATGCTGGAATTCACCACTTCGGTATCAACAATAACATTTTTCCGGCACGCAACCCGCGAATTTTGGATAAATTTCGTCTTGATGTCGCCGCCGACTTTGATCAGCGCCACTCCTCGGCCAATAATACCCCCGGTAACGACAAGATCGCCTTTGGTAATCACGTTGGTTACATCAAAGGTCTGCTTTATCGTTACCGAACCGCCGGAAACGATCTTGAACCCATCTGAAACCGGCCCATCAATGATCACGTCTCCTGGGTAGATAATATTTCCTGTGGCGTAACCTACCGGGCCGTTGATCACCAGCGATTCCTGAACGCTTATCTCTGAACCTTTCTGAATAAACTGGCCGTTGATCCTGGAGGTGATGAATTTCTCCCCGGTTTGCGTATTGCTTCCCCCAATGACCCCCCCTACGGGCTGGATCACCTGGAATGGAACGGCAATGCCATGAACGTTTTTACCTTCTTTTCCAGGCTTATAAGGGTGCAGACTGGCCAGGATCTGTCCCTCTTTGACGATGACGAAAGGGGAAATGGCGCGGTAATCGATCTGCCGCAGCTCATCTTGTTTTTCCGTTAAATAGGGAACCGGCTCGCTGAGTATGGAATTCAACTCGAAGTATTCGGGTACTTCTTCTTCAGGAGCATCACCCCGGGCGATAACAACATCTTTAATGATTTTTCTTTCCAGATTACACTGCCTCACCGTATCCGCCAGAACTTCCTGGTACACTCCATAGACAATGTTGAACCTTTCCAGGAGAGCCGTGGTATATTGTTCAGTGATGATCGCTCCGGTACCAATGGGGGGGATGAAATCCGCCCGGACTTCAATATCGTTTTCGGAAAAAGCAACGACCATATTTCCATCGTTCTTTTTTTCCGCCATTATCATGGAGCGGTTTGGCTTGTTTTCGTTCTTCGCTGGCTCCGCCATTGGATCATCTCCTCCCTGCTCATCCCGTGTAACTCACCTGCACTCCATGAGGTGTTTCGTTAAAGTATCGGCGTTTTTTTCTCTCTTACAAAGTGTAAAAAGAGCGGCGTTCAAGCGAAGGGGAGGTTCTTGTAAGAAATTCCCAATTGTCGTATGTTGACCCAAGTACGAAATCTTGCCCGGAGCCTGGTGTGAAAGAGCGAATGACTCGTCTTAGAGCGGTTCGAAAACTCATAAAAAACAACCGCATAGAGTCTCAGGAGAACCTGCTGGGGCTCCTTCATCAAGAAGGCTTTGTGGTTACCCAGGCTACCCTGTCCCGGGATTTGAAGCTCCTCAAGGTGGGAAAAATATCAGATGGCGATACCGGTTACTTCTACTCCCTCCCCGGCGAAGAGGAGCAGCGGGAAGCTGAACGGGCCTATATCAACGACTTCCTTCGGGGCTATATATCTATCGATTGGTCTGGTAATATGGTGGTGATCAAGACGTATTCAGGCCATTCCGATGCGGTGGCTCTAGCGGTAGATACGCTCGGATTGGATGATGTGCTGGGAACTATCGCCGGCAGGGATAATACGGTATTTGTATGCCTGCGGGAAGGTATTACCGGAGAGGATTTTCTTAACAGAATGAGGGAAAGTATTCCAGAATTATAGGAGGATATGATGAGGTGGACTGATTTTGACAAGACTGCGGCCTATGGACGGCTGCAGAATCTGGCGTCTCGATACACGGGCGCCGGTTCGCTCACGTTTGATTACGCCAAGCTGTTGAATGTGGAGCGGGTACAAAAAAGCGTGGTTCCCCTGGCGGGTGGGCTGACCTATTCATGGGCGGCTAAAGCGGTGGATGAGCCGGTGTTGGAGGCGCTGCAAGCTCTGGCGGACGAGCAGGATCTCATCGGGAAGTACCGTCTGCTCCTGGAAGGGGAGGTAATCAACACCGGGGAAAAACGGCTGGTACTCCACCACCTTCTGCGGGGCAAGGATGGCAAAACCGCTACCGGCAAGGCGGTGATCCATGGGGGGAAGGATCTGGGCAAATTCTACGCCGCCGAGTTGGATCGCTTTTCCGCCTTTGCCGCCGATGTACACAGCGGGAAGCTCCGGGGCGCTACCGGCAAGGCGTTCACCACGGTGGTACAGATCGGTATCGGCGGCTCGGATCTGGGGCCCCGGGCGCTGTACCTGGCCCTGGAGAATTGGGCCGCCGTGGAGGGTAAACGGCGTCTCCAGGCAAAGTTTATCTCCAATGTCGATCCCGACGACGCATCCCAGATCGCCGCATCGGTTCCCCTGGAAGAGACGGTCTTTATCCTGGTGTCTAAGAGCGGAACCACCCAGGAAACCCTGGCAAACGAGCTCTTCATCAAGGACAAGCTCCAGAAGGCGGGCCTGGATCCGAGCAAACATATAGCGGCGGTAACCAGCGAGACCAGCCCCCTGGCCCACAACCCGGCGTACCTGGATTCCTTCTATATTGATGACTTTATCGGCGGGCGCTATTCTTCATCGTCAGCGGTAGGCGGGGTGATTCTCTCCCTGGCTTTTGGCCCGGAAGTGTTTCGGGAATTCCTCGCCGGCGCGTATCAGGCGGATACCCTGGCCCTGGAACCAAACATCCTGAAAAACGGGGCGCTCTTAGACGCTCTTATCGGCGTGTGGGAGCGGAACTTCCTATCCCTCCCCTACACAGCGGTACTCCCCTACAGCCAGGCGCTGTCCCGCTTCCCCGCCCACCTGCAGCAGCTTGATATGGAATCTAACGGCAAGCGGGTTAACCGGGACGGCAGCCCCGTTGCTTACGCCACAGGCCCGGTAGTTTTTGGCGAGCCCGGTACCAACGGCCAGCACTCTTTCTACCAACTCCTCCACCAAGGCACGGACGTAACGCCCCTCCAGTTTGTGGGCTTCACCGAAAGCCAGCGGGGGGATGACGTAACCGTGGACGGCTCGATGAGTCAGACCAAGCTCAAGGCTAACCTAGCCGCTCAGATTGTGGCTTTTGCCAAGGGCAAAGGGGACGGCAACCGAAATAAGGAATTCCTGGGCGGACGACCCTCAAGCCTCATTTACGGGAAGCGGCTCACCCCCACGGCGCTGGGGGCGCTCCTGGCCCACTACGAGAACAAGGTAATGTTTCAGGGCTTTGTGTGGAACCTGAACAGCTTCGATCAGGAGGGGGTTCAGTTGGGGAAGATTCTCACCAAGCAGGTTCTAGCCGCCAAAGCCGGTTCCGGCTCCGGGGATTCCGCCCTCGACGGTTACAGCCGTCTCTTGGAGGTATAGTCCCGCGCGCGCTCGGTCTGCGGGCCGTTTGAAGATCATGGCATTCATAAAAAACCTATTTGATCGTAACTTTCTGGAATATGCATCTTATGTGATCAAAGATCGGGCCATTCCGGATCTGGAAGACGGCCTTAAGCCGGTACAGCGGAGGATTCTCCACACCCTGTTCGAGAAAGATGACGGCAAGTTTCACAAGGTGGCCAATATCGTTGGGGAGTGCATGAAATATCACCCCCATGGGGATGCATCCATTGGTTCCGCCTTGGTGGTGCTGGCCAATAAAGAATACTTCATAGACCGGCAGGGGAATTTCGGGAACATCTACACCGGCGACGAGGCTTCGGCGGTGCGGTACATCGAATGTCGGGCTTCTCCGCTGTCTAAAGATCTCTTCTACAATCCCAAGCTTACCCCTTATGCGGATTCTTACGATGGGAGGAACAAAGAGCCTGTGCTCTTTCCTGCCAAGATACCGGCGGTGCTGGTTATGGGCGCCGAGGGTATTGCCGTGGGTATGAGTACGAAGATACTCCCTCACAACATCCTTGAGGTGCTGGAAGCGGAGAAAGCGTGCCTGGAAGGTAAGAAATTTCAGCTTTACCCGGACTTTCCCACCGGCGGCATGGTAGATGTATCGGATTACCGGGACGGGAACGGCAAAGTGCTGGTTAGGGCAAAGCTAGATACTTCGGATCCAAAACGAATTCTTATCAGGGAACTGCCCTTCGGTTCCACCACGGAAAGTATCATCAACAGTATCGAAACCGCCGCCAAAGCGGGACGTATTAAGATCCAGTCCATCAACGACTTTACCACCGAAAACGTAGAGATTGAGATCAAGATGGCTCGCGGGATCTACGCTGAAGAAACGGTGGATGCCCTCTTTGCTTTCACCGAATGTGAGCAGAGCATTTCGGTAAACCTTCTGGTGATCAAAGACGGGCTTCCCTCGATTATGACCGTAACTGAGGTTATCAAGTACCACGCTAAACAATTGGTAAAAATCCTCACCAAAGAGCTGGAACTGGAAAAGCAGGAACTCCAGGATAAGCTTCACCGGCGCACCCTGGAACGAATCTTTGTTGAAGAGCGGATCTATAAAGCTATCGAAAAAATGAAAACCGCCGAAGGGGTAGCCAAAGCGGTTTTAGATGGTTTTGTTCCCTTTGCAAAGGAAGTGGGGCCCCGGGGGGTAAGCGGTGACGATGTGGAACACCTCCTCAAGATCCCTATCCGGCGAATTTCTCTTTACGACATCAACAAGGCCCAAGCCGAAATGGAGGAAATTCAAGCCCGTATCAAGGAGATCAACGGCCACCTGCGGAATATCGTAACCTACGCCCTGAATTTTCTGAACGCGATTATCGCCAAGGTTAAACAGAATGAAGAAGTGGGGAAAGGCGCTCGAAAAACCAGCGTAGGCGTTTTTGAAAAAGTAGATGTCAAGGAAGTGGTAAAGAAAGATCTGGAACTCAAGTACGACCGACAGACAGGCTACCTGGGTACCGCCGTTACCGGAGAGACGATAGCCGAAGTATCGCCTTTTGACCGGATCCTTACCCTTCGCAACAATGGCAGTTACTCCGTAACGGATGTGCCGGAGAAAGCTTTCATCGGCGCAGGCGCGTGGTGGATCTCTGTGGCGGACAAAGAACGCCTTATCGAGACGGTCTTTAGCATAATCTACCGGGAGGCCGAAACCGGCTACCCCTGCATCAAACGCTGCGTCATCGAAGGCTGGATCATGAATAAAGAATATGCTCTGGTTCCCGAAGGAGCGGTTGTGCTTCACATAGACACCAGAGAGCAGTTCAGCTTTACCCTTACCTATGCGGCCAAACCCCGGCTCAAGAAAGTCCAGGAAACGTTTAAGGCCCAGGATTACGCTATCCGGGGCCTTAAAGCGGGGGGAATAAGGCTTTCCAACAAGGAAGTAAAAGGCGTTGAAGTTGCCTCTTACTCCGCCGTAGGTGGCGCGGGTGGTTCCGCAACCAGGGAACGCCCCTGATCGGTCAGAATATCCGCCAACTCAGCATAGGGAATAACCGCCTCTATCTGGCCTTCCGAATAAGGCGCGATTTGAATAGGATCCCAGTGGAAGCCTATACCGTCGGGACTTATAAAGAAATTTTCCGGTGTTTCTACCTTGTCTTCAAAGAAACCGCCCTGACTGAGGGGGGTGTTATCAGAAAGCCCTTTGGCGCGGCGCAACGCTTGTGTCAAAAGCGCGTTCAGCGCGGTGGATTCGACGCCGCCCTGGATAAAATTTTCCACCTTGAGCGGATCTGTTCCCGTTTCACCGGCAACAAAGTAGCGTTTTGAGCTTGAACCATGCGCGCCGCCCGCAATTTGATAGAGGCTCTGGCTGAATACCCAGTTTTGCGCCCCCTCCGGAAGGGTCTCTACTTCTACTTTTTCAAGGTATTCCCAGTTCATAGACGCCGCCAGAGCCAGGTTAGGATTTTCCTTGACGATTTCCGTTTGTTTTAGGTAGTTGGTCCGGAGGTCATCGATAATAGCCTTTGCGTAATCCCCCGGTTCCTTACCGCCGTAAAGGTTCCGCCGCAAGAACTGCCGCACCGTCCTCCTCAGCTCCGCGTTAGAAGATTCAGGCACCTCAGGAAGATCGATGAGTTCAAGGCTAATCGCCATCTGGGGTTTGGCGTCTATCCCTTCGATATTCAGCTCAACGACCTCCTTGTAAGTCTGAGACGAAAATTTGAGCGGCGGAGGCGGTGAAGCTGCGGGAGGAGGCTCGCTCGTACAGGCGGCGTTAAGGCCGATGACGAGAATCAGAGCTGCGGCGCTTAAAAGGCCCCGGTAACGGTAAGATTTTCCCGTTAAAAACACGAACAATTTTGAAGTTGCGATCATAACAAAATCCTTTATCCTTAATGATTGAGTGACCGTATTATACAGCATTACAGTTGGGCTTTTGGCCCAATCACATCCCGGCCCTGGGGCGTCATGATGTCCTGCAGCCGGCTATAGGGGATGACAACCTCGAAGAACCCTTCGTCATAGGGGGCTATCTCGGCGGTGTTCCACCGGAACCCTATACCCTCTGAATTGATAAAAAAGTTATCCGGTACTTCGATGTTGTCCGTAGAAAAGCCGCCCGTACTGAGCGGGACATTATCGGCGAGGCCCTTCAGCCGGCGCAGTTCCCTTACGAGCCGTTCAGCGAGTATGGAGGAGCCGGCGCCTCCCCGAATAAAATAATCCAGCGTAAGCATATCCGGTATCCCCTCGCCGGCGACAAAATAAATTTTCTCCTCTCTGCCGTGGTCGCCGCCGAGGTAGTATATCCTGTTCCGGCTGAATACCCTGCTCTGGGAACCTTCGGGAGACGCTTCTACATTGACATATTCAGTAAAATCCCAATTTAACCCATCAAGGGGCCATTCGGGAAAATCTTTCAAAAACTCGTTCTGTTGAAGATATTGAACCCGGTAGTCACTGATGATGCTTTGAGCATACGCGCTCGGTTCTTTGTTATCGTAGATTGACTGCCGCATGGCCTGCCGTAGATTCCGCCGAACTTCTATGTCGGGGGAGTTCGGAGCCTCCGGTAAGTCTAGTAACGTCAGCGTAATCAACATCCGGGGCTTCCCGCCGGCGCTCTCAAGGTTGAGTTCTATCGTTTCTTTCCAGTTTTGGGATTGAAATTTCAACCCCTGTACCGGTGAAGACGTGGACGGCGCACTATGGCACGCGCTGAAACAGAAAACGAGAATCAGGCTCGCCAGAAACATACCCTTTACACAGTACATCTTCATCAAGCGCCGACTTTTTGATAATGAAAAGCGCATAACAGTTCCTTTGAAGAACGTAATCCTCTTATGAGTATAGTCCCCGGCGTCTCTAAAGTCAACGTTACAACCTGAACGAACATCAAAACTCCGCCTGTCCCACCGCCCGGGGATAAGGGATCACGTCCCGGATATTGGCCATGCCGGTTATGTACTGGATGAGCCGCTCAAATCCCAGGCCAAAACCTGAATGGGGAACCGTACCGTAGCGCCGCAGGTCTAGATACCAGGAATAGTCCGCTTTGTTCATCCCCAATTCCGCCATCCGCCCTTCCAGACGTTCCAGGTTTTCTTCCCGCTCGGAGCCGCCGATGATCTCCCCCAGCCGTGGAACCAGGACATCCATGGCCCGGACGGTTTTTCCATCATCGTTCTGTTTCATATAGAAGGCTTTGATCTCCCGAGGGTAATCAGTAACAATCACCGGGCCTGCGGCAACCGATTCGGTGAGAAACTTTTCGTGTTCGCTCTGGAGATCGCAGCCCCAGTAGGGTTTGAACTCAAAGAGCCCCGCGTGTTTTTCCAGTTCCGCCACCGCGTTGGTGTAACTTATCCGGGTAAACCGGGAATCAACCACCGACTGCAAGGTTTCGATAATCCCCTTCTCGATATGAGCGTCGAAGAAGGCGAGGTCGTCGGCGCAGCCGTTCAGGGCCGCGGTAAAGAGACTCTTGAGGAAATCCTCCGCCAAGGTCATGTTATCCTCGAGGTGGAAGAACGCCGCCTCCGGCTCGATCATCCAGAACTCCGCCAGGTGCCGGGTGGTGTTGGAATTCTCCGCCCGAAAGGTAGGGCCAAAGGTGTAGACCCTGGAGAGCGCGGTTGCGTATGTTTCCGCCTCAAGCTGGCCGGAGACGGTTAGGCCGGCCCGTTTGCCAAAGAAATCCTGGCTGTAGTCCACCGCGCCGCCCGCAGGTGAGCCCGCCGCCAATGCCTCCAGATTGAGCGTTGTAACCTGGAACATTGCCCCGGCGCCTTCGGCGTCGCTGGCGGTGATAATAGGGGTATGGATGTACTGAAAAGAGCGGGCTTGGAAGAATTCGTGAACGGCGAATGCCATACGGTTCCTTACCCGCGCTACCGCGCCAAAGGTATTGGTTCGCGGACGCAAATGGGCGATTTCCCGCAGAAATTCCAGAGAATGTCGCTTCTTCTGCAAAGGGTACGCCGACGTATCTCCGGAAGCTTCCGCCGGGGCCTCCCCGGTGACGGTGAGTTCCGTTGCCTGAACTTCTACCGCTTGGCCGGCGGCGGGAGAGGGGACGAGCTTTCCCCGAATCTCAACCGAGGCCCCGGTGGTAAGGCTCCCCAGCCGCGAAAAGATTCCCCGATCTCCCCCTGAGCAGTCAAAGGTACACTGGATGCTTTTGAAGCAGGAACCGTCGTTTACTTCCACAAAAACGAGGTTTTTAAGCTCCCGTTTTGTCCTGACCCACCCCCGAACCACCAAATCCTGACCGGGGGGCAGCGTAAAAATTTCCTTGATAAGTAATGGCAGCATAGGCATACTATAGTAGCGATCCCCGCTTCAAACAATAGAGTTGTCAGAAAACCAACCGGGGTTCGGAACAAGTCTATTGACCGGGGAAATAGCCGCTATTATCATATAAAAGAAGGTTGTTTTCTGGAAACGAAATGTGACGATACCCCACAAAGCGGCGTTAAGCCTGTTTATTTCTGTGTTTCTCTTCTCTGGCTTTGCGGTAATGGCCTATAGGGGGTTCTTTGACCTGATAGAAAGCCGCTTCTACAACCCATCGATTACCAAGGCGCTCACCGGGGAAATTAACCTGGATACCGGCGCGGTGGAAGATTATTTTAGCGAACTTGAAGGCCGCTTTGCCGCGACGCTGGAAGAAGACGCGGTACAGCGGAGCTTTCTGCCCTATCAAAACGCCGAAGATATTTTTGAGCGGTCAAAGCTCTATGGGCTCTTGCTGGAAAACATCAGCGGACTGCAATCCATACGCTTTATTGACGCCGGAGGACGGCGAATCCACTATTCAACCCTTGAATCAGACATTCTGCGTCAGGATACCGCTTCCGTCGCCTACCGGAACTACGAAGACGGCGCGATTCCCTTTGAAAACCTGGCGGTTTCCAGCCAAGGAGCGCCAAAGATCACCATCGATCAGGCAAACGATCGTATCATCTTTTCCTTTCCCTTCCATGATTCCCAGGATGTGTACCGGGGAACCGTCTTGTTCACCCTTTCTGTCTACGGTCTGACGGAACGGCTTGCCGGAGAAGCCCGTATATCAGTTGGAGAAACGGTTTCATTGGTTGCCGAACCGGCGGGAATTGTCACCAGACTGCCCGCTATAGGGCAGGATACGCTCATCAGTCTTATCATATCCATCTGGAACGGTGGAACACAGGGACTTACGGCTCTGGAATTAGCGGATTCTACTTCTTCTGTTCTTGTTTCTTCCAAGACCGCCCAGGGGATCTTTACGGGCAGATTTGTACAAGAATCGCTCCTTAACTTTTCCGCCTCTATGCGGCTGCTCCTCCTGGCAGCCTGTTTCTTTACGCTCTACCTGCTGGTCTTTCTGCTCCTCAACCTCCGGCAAGACCCGCTGGCCATTGCCGGGGCCCGCCTGAATAAACTCCGCTCCTTGCTGATCGATGAATATGAACGCCGTAAAGAAGATGGGGATTGGAGCCGTTGGAGCGGAAACCTTGAGCGCCGCCGGGAAGATATTCGGGCTGAACTCAAAAAGAACCTCCGGCCAAAACGGGGCAAGCAGGAAAAAGAGCTTGACGCCTTTATCGACCGTTCCTGGGCGGAGTTAGTGGCGGTTATCAATACCCGTAGGCCCGTTCCCGCTTTAATCGATGAGGCCAAACTGCGGGAGATGGTGAGCCATATTCTTCATAATTCCGGCTTGGCGGCATTTTCAAACCAAACACTTCAACCGGCGCCAGAAGTAAAGGCCGTTGATGCTCCCAAAGAAACCGAAACGGAGGAAAACGGTGAAGCGCTTGAGGAGCTTGAAGAGGCCGAAGAGCTAGAGGAAGTTCAGGAATTTGACGCCGACTCGCACCCAGAGGGATATGAGGAACTGGAAGAGCTGGAAGCGATGAATGACGGCAGCAAAACCGAGGAGCTTGAAGAACTGTGTGAACCGGAAGAATTAGAAATTCTGGAAAACGAAGAAGAACCTGGCGCAACAGGGGCTTCAAGCGCTTCCGATATTGCCATGCAGATAGAGTTGAGCCCTATCCCTGAATTGGAGCCGGATATGACGCAGGAGAAATTGGAAGAGCTGGAGATTGTGTCTCCCTTTCCTTCCATACTTTCGGGGCTCGATGACACTACCGTTTGGGCCGGTTCAGCCGCGGCAATGCTGGAATCTCTTGATACAAATTACCGCTTGTCCCTGCTGCATACGCCCTTTGCCAATGAAAGTAACGATGTACCCGCTTCTATCCCAATACCTGTTCCCACGCCGATACCCGTTCCCTCTCCCGAAAGCCGGGACGACGGCATAATCGAATTCCGGGAAGGAATCAACTATGTAAGCGAAAAAGCGCTTCACCCCGAACAGGAGGACGGAAAATTCCTCGATCAGCGGTTAAAAAACCTTATCGATTCCGTTTTAAGCAAGCCGGCGGCGCATTAAGAATACGCCGCTGGACAAAACGGCGAATTGAATCTAGGATGACATTATTAAAAATGTTGTCATAATGCCGGAGGCTTACGAGATGGAATCCCATCGATCAGATACACTATCCGCGGCATGGAAGGAACGCATCAAAGCGTCTGCGGTGTTTATAATGAACGTTCTGGGCAAAGAACGGACGCCGGAACCAGTGACACTTCCCTTGATGCTACGGGCTAAAGCCCTGGAAACGCCGGAGGCTATCATTCAGTTCTACAAGGACGGAACGGGAAAGATCCGGCAAAGGTCGTACCGGCAGTTCTACGAAGAAGTCTGCTTTGCCGCGGCGGGGCTCCTGGAATTAGGAGTCCGCCGAGGGGATCATGTGGGGATCCTCTCCGACAACCGCCGTGAGTGGATGGCCGCATCGTTCGGCATCCTTTCTATCGGCGCGGCGGACATACCCCGCGGCGGCGATATTACCGTTCAAGAGATCGCCTACATCTTGGGCTTTACCGAATGTGCTGTGGCCTTTGTAGAAAACCAGAAACAAGCGGCAAAGATCCTTACAGTTAAAAACGAGCTTCCCTGCCTGAAGACGCTTATCACTTTCGATCCGGTAGATACGGAAACCGAGACCGCCGCCGCCGCATTGGGGCTGACGGTTTACTACTTTGCCGGCGTTATCGCCTTGGGACAGCGGCGAGAGGCCGTACATCCCGGATGCGCCGAAGCGGAGATGGATCAGGGGAACGCCGATGATCTCGCTACCATTATCTTTACTTCCGGTACCACCGGTGAGCCCAAGGGGGTAATGCTCAGTCACGGTAACTTCCTCTGCCAATTGCCCGGCTTTGACCAGGTATTTGAAATGCGGCCCGGCGACATCTGGCTTTCGGTACTACCGGTCTGGCATGTGTACGAGCGGCTCATCGAGTACCTTATCTTCTACAATAAAGACAGCATCGCTTATTCTAAGCCCACCGCTCCGGTGCTGATGGCGGACTTCCCGGCCATCAAACCCCATTTTATGGTGAGCGTTCCCCGTGTTTGGGAGGCGGTCATGGACGGCATCTATCGGAACATCAATACCGTGGGGGGCATACCGAAAAAAACATTTGATCTGGCGGTATCCCTGGCCGTGATACACACGTACTTTAACGATCTCGTCTTCGGTCTCTTGCCCAATTTCCATGGCCGTGTCCGCCCGCTGGATGCGGTTGTGGGCTTTCTCCCCTGGCTGCTTCTCCTGCCAGGCCGGGGGCTTGCCCAACTCCTGGTGTTCAACCGGCTCAGACGCGCCTTAGGGGGGCGCTTTAAGGCCGGTTTATCAGGCGGCGGCAGCCTTCCCGCCAAGGTGGACTTGTTTTTCAACGCGGTGGGGATACGGCTCCAGGAAGGCTATGGTCTTACCGAATCGGCGCCTATCGTTTCGGTGCGGCAGCATAAAAAATCCCGACGAGGTACTATCGGACAGGTTTTACTCAACACCGAGGTGAAGATCTTGGATGAACAGGGCCGCTCTTTGCCGCCGGGCCGTAATGGAATCATCTATGTACGGGGCGGCCAGGTGATGAAGGGGTACTACCGGAAATCGGAGGCCACCACTGCGGTACTAAGCGCCGATGGCTGGCTCAATACCGGCGACATCGGCATGATGACCCGGGACAATGAACTGCGAATCACCGGCAGGGCGAAGGACACCATCGTTCTCCGGGGCGGTGAAAATGTAGAGCCCGTTCCCATTGAACACAAGCTGCGGGAAAGTTCCTATATCCACCAGTGCATGGTGGTCGGTCAGGATCAGAAGTATCTTGCGGCGCTGATCATCCCGAATGAGGAGGCGATTATGGCCTTCGCCGAAGAAAACAATATCCCCATTGTCGATTACGACCTCCTCCTTCAACA
This sequence comes from Treponema sp., assembly GCA_031257105.1. Lineage (GTDB taxonomy): Bacteria > Spirochaetota > Spirochaetia > Treponematales > Breznakiellaceae > JAIRPG01. The sequence goes on along the minus strand of JAIRPG010000052.1, from coordinate 6,161 downwards.
GCCGGAGATCAACGAGCTTATCGCCGGTGAAACGGCCAGCCTGGTGAGCCCTAAAAACGGCTTTAAGCCCTTTGAGCGAATCTTTAAATTCCTCCTCCTGCCCCAGCCATTTGAACCGGGTAAAGAGCTTTCCCCCAAGCAAGAACTGCTCCGCCACCAAATTACCGCACGCCACGCAAAGGAGATCCAGCGGCTTTTTAAGTAAAGCCTCTTTGATGCGGATTATGGCAGGGAATAGTTTTGGAACGGCTTTTACCGTAGTCACCTTTGGAGAATCCCACGGTTCAGCTTTAGGCTGTGTGGTGGATGGCTGCCCGGCGGGTCTCTCTTTGGATGTGGAGGATATACGCCGAGAACTCAGGCGGCGGCGTCCCGGCTCAGGCCCGGCATCTACCACTCGCGCCGAGGCTGATGAGCCGGAGATCCTTTCCGGGGTTTTTGAAGGGAAGACCCTGGGCTCCCCTATCGCCGTCCTGGTTCGCAATACATCCCAGCGTTCCACCGACTATGACGCCCTAAAAGATGTGTACCGGCCCGGTCATGCCGACTGGGCGTGGGAAGCGAAATACGGCTTTCGGGATTACCGGGGCGGAGGCAGAAGTTCCGGCAGAGAAACCGTGGGTAGAGTCGCCGCCGGGGCTATCGCTCAGGTCTTTCTGGCTTCCCAGGGTATCACCGTCCGGGCGTGGACTGCTTCTATCGCGGGAATCGATGTACCGGGTCCGGAAGAACCAGGGTTTGATCCGGACGAGGCGGAACGGAATCCCCTAAAAGTCCCCCGCCGGGAATATGCGGAACGGATACAAGCCGCCCTGGAAACGATCCGGCAAGAGGGGGACAGCGCCGGAGGCGCGGTACGCTGCGTGGCCTTGGGAATCCCCCCCGGTTTAGGCGAGCCTGTTTTCGGCAAACTTGACGCCCTCCTCGCCGCCGCTATGCTGTCCTTGGGCGCTGCTAAAGCAATAGAGTTCGGCGCCGGATTTGCCGCCGCGAAGGGCCGGGGTTCGGAACAAAACGATCAGCCTCTGGACACCGCCGGTACTACCGCTGATACTACCGGGGCGGAGTTTCCCCCGCTGGGCCGCCAGACCAACCGGGCGGGGGGGATGCTTGGGGGCATATCCACCGGGCTGCCTCTGGAGTTCACCGTGGCCTTTAAGCCCACGCCTTCTATTGCCAAGCCCCAAAAAGCGCTGTACCGGAACGGCGGTATAGATAATTTGGCTATTCAGGGACGCCACGACATCTGCGTTGTCCCCCGCGCCGTTCCGGTGGTGGAAGCCATGACAGCCCTGACGTTGGCGGATCTCTTGCTCCTCCGCCGGCTGAACCGGGTCTAAACGGTTAAGAAATGTTGAAAAAGGTCGGAATTCACCTGATCATTTTGCCTATATCTGTATATTATAGAGGTGTTCAGAAATTTCGGGTTTCAGAACAAGTCTCGTCATTCAAAAGGAGCAACGATTGGACGCAAGCGGCTATGCAGCCGTTTTTATAGGAGGAGAAGTATGAAAATTGGAAACAAGCTTACGATTATGACCATCGGCATCGCATTGATAGGCATCGGCATATTGATGACGGTGACACTGCTTTCCGCCCGAGGCGAAATAGAAACGCTGGTAGAAAGTCAAGTTACGACCCTGGCAACCCAGGAAGCCAGCCAGATTCAGGTGTGGCTGGAAATCTACATGGATAATGCCCGTGCCCTAAGCGATATTATGAAAGAGGGGCTCAGTACGCTGCAGCCTTCTGAGCGGCGGCGTTATTACGATATGATGCTGCGAGGAATCCTCGTGGGCAATCCGGACATGACCGGCGTGGGAACCTGCTGGGAACCGAACGCCGTAGACGGCATGGATGCCCTGTACGCGAATACTCCGGAAAGCGACCGCAGCGGGCGTTTTATTTCCTATTGGACGATGGGAAAAAACGGTCCCACCGTAACGCCTATTGCCGATGGCGCGTATGAAACTCCCGGCGTGGGGGACTATTACCTTATCGCCAAAAAGACCCTAAAAGAAACCATCATTGACCCTTATTTGTACAATGGCATTTTAATGACTTCCGTGACGACGCCGGTTATTGTCAACGGCTCTATACGAGGCGCCGCGATTATCGACATCAGTATAGCCGCCATTGAGGAACGGGTCAAAAAAATACAGCCCTATCCGGGAAGCGTCGCCGTAGTCTACACCAACAGCGGCATCGTAGCCGGTCATTACGACGAGAAGCGGGTTGGGAAGAATATGCGGGAAACTGAGATTAACATAGCAGGCGCCCACATGGAAGAAATGGTACAAGCCGTTAAGGACGGAATATCCCGTTCTTTTATGAGTTACTCCTCAACGCTTGGTGGAACATACTATTACACCATGGTTCCCATTACGGTAGGAGAAACATCTACCCCCTGGTCGGTGATGATCGGCGTCCCCTTAAGTGTTATTAACGCGCCGGTTATGCGGATGTTGGGCCTGGCCATTCCCATCGTGGTGGGAATGCTCATCCTCATTGTTGTGGCGGTTTTCTTTATGGCTCGCACCATTTCACGGCCACTCGGTAAAATGATGGAAACCTTTACCGAGATTGGGGAAGGGAATCTTACCCGGAAGCTGGAAATTCAGAGTAAGGATGAAATTGGGGACATAAGCGCTTCCTTTAACCAGACATTGGAGAAAATAAGGCACCTTATCATCACCATCAAAGAACAAGCGGCGGCGCTGTTCGACATCGGCGGCGAATTAGCCACCAATATGACCGAGACTGCGGCGGCGGTAAACGAGATCACCGCTAATATACAGAATATTAAGGGCAGGGTACTCAATCAGAGCGCCAGCGTCACCGAGACGAACGCCACCATGGAACAGATCACCGTCAACATCGACCGGCTCAACACTCATGTAGAGCATCAGTCTTCCAGCGTGGCGCAGTCATCATCGGCTATAGAAGAGATGCTCGCCAATATCCAGTCGGTAACCGGCACGCTGATCAAGAACGCTGGTAATGTCAAAGAGCTGATTGATGCCTCCGATATAGGCAGGAGCGGTTTGCAGGAAGTAGCTACCGACATACAGGAAATAGCCCGTGAGTCCGAGGGCCTTTTGGAGATTAATGCGGTGATGGAGAACATCGCCAGCCAGACCAACCTGCTTTCGATGAACGCCGCAATCGAGGCGGCTCACGCCGGGGAAGCGGGAAAGGGCTTCGCCGTCGTCGCCGACGAAATCCGCAAACTCGCCGAATCGAGCAGCGAACAATCCAAAACTATCGGTACGGTACTCAAGAAGATCAAAGAGTCCATCGATAAGATTACCAAATCCACCGATAATGTGCTCAACAAGTTCGAGGCCATTGATATGGGCGTTAAGACCGTGGCGGATCAAGAAGAGAACATCCGCAACGCCATGGAGGAGCAGGCTGCGGGCAGTAAGCAGGTACTTGAAGCCATTAGCCAGGTAAACGAAATCACCCAGCAGGTAAAAGGCGGCTCCGAAGAAATGCTTGAGGGCAGCAAGGAAGTGATCCACGAAAGCAAAAACCTGGAACGGGTGACGACGGAGATAACCGGCGGCATGAACGAGATGGCCTCCGGCGCAGAACAGATCAACGTTGCCGTAAACCGAGTAAATGAATTAACCGGACATAACCGGGAAAACATTGATATTCTCGTTCAGGAGGTTTCACGTTTCAAGATCGAGTAATCGGACATTGACGCCCACGGGAAAGAACGGTTATAATTAACATATCTTCGCCCTAAAAGGGCCGCCCTAAAGGGCGAGGATATGTTGACGGAGGGTAGGCCAGTGGTTAAGCCATGAGTTTTGGGAACTCATAATCGGGGGTTCAAATCCCCCCTCTCCGAATGGGCATTTAACGGGACTTGACCGGGGCTTGACAAACGTGCATAAATACAGACACTTATATTCATGAATAATAAGATAAATGATTTAGTTCGTATTGGTATCTTCTACGATGGGTATTATTTTTACAAGGTAAGTAATTATTACAAGTATGAGCATACCAAAAAATCACGTATCAGTATTTCCGGCCTTCAGGAGTTTATCCGCAGCGAAGTTGCCCTTGTCTCCGGGAGTGATGTCAAACAGTGCCGAATTGTGGATACTCATTACTTCAAAGGGCGCTCATCGGCAAAAGCCCTCGGCGATAAGGTTCAGAATGAGCGTATCTTTGAAGATATTCTCATGCGGGAAAACATCGTTACCCATTATCTGCCCCTGCGGTATGGTGAAAATAATTCGCTGCAAGAGAAGGGAATTGATGTTTGGCTTGCGCTGGAAGCTTACGAACTAGCTATGTACAAACGATTTGATATTCTCGTCTTAATTGCCGGTGATGGAGACTATGTTCCTTTGGTCAGAAAACTTAATATATTAGGCACTCTGGTAATGCTTATTAGTTGGGATTTCAGTTACCTTAATGAAAATGGCATAGTAGAACAGACGCGAACATCGCAGCAGTTGTTAGAAGAAGTGTACTATCCTGTCGCTATGGTTGATGTTATAGATAATTCCCCGCATAACGAATATATCAAAAACTTGTTTGTCTCTGAAAAATCTGAAAAAAATAGTGATGATATAAAAGATTTTACCGAAGAAAAGCAGTTTAAACTTCCCCATGTTGCCAATAATCATGATGAATACCGCACCTCAGTCATACAAAGCGTTAAGGATGGTTACGGTTTTATAGAGGACAGGCAGTGCAATAATGTATTTTTCCATTTTAGCACACTGGAAAATATGGACTTTAACGAATTAAAGCCGGGTATAATGGTAAAATATCTGCGCGAAGAAGATGCGGAAAGAAGTAAAAAAGAAGATAGTCCCCGTTACCGGGCAACCAAAGTAACGGTTATTAGCTGAACAGAGCTTCCACGCCGGCGCTGTACTGTATTCGGTACAGGCGGGCGGAGAAGCCCCCCGGAACCGCTAGGAATTCTTTGTGGGAACCGCTCCTGTAACCATTTTTCCATATCCCTCAAAGGGATATTCAATAACAACGCGGCCTTGGCCCGCGTCCCCCAAGCCGCCGTAAAGGTCCGCCCTGCCGTCTTTTCGCATAACAATACCGCTGGTGAAGGTACAGTCCGCGAGTTCCGGTTTTTTGGCCGCATAGGAAGGATAAGAACTCCGGGTGGCGAGGATCTTTTCATCCATAATCCGGTTTTGAGCCGGATCAAACACAAAGGAGACGTTCATGTAAACCGCCAGTGGCGGATCGCCGGGGGCGGTATAGCTCTTGTGGCCGATGACGCCGATCAGCCCTGAGTCCAGATAAAAACACTGGTTGCAGCCTCCCCATTCACCGGAACCGAACAGGCCGGGGATCATTTTTGCGCCGGCTATAGCTTCTCCGTCAAGGCTGTCGAGATCGGGAAGAAGGGTAAAACCGACTATGGAAGCGGAACCATATTTTTCTTCAATTTCTTTGTTTCGAGGCCGGGAAAACACGCCGATTCCGCTGGGCGTATCGACAAGGCGTATATCCTTCATGTAATCCGGACCGGTGGTAAAGTAGCGCAGGTCTGCAAGATCCGTCCCCCGGTAAAAATAACCGTAATAAGTGCTGATGCGGTTCCGGCTGTACCGGACATGAGTACCCCCCAGGACGATTTCGTCCTTGATAAAGCTGATAAAGGGGTCTTCAAGCTGGTAGATCATGCTGTCCTTTACCAGGGTATATTCGTCCCTGCCTGATTCCTCAAAGAGCCGCACCCAGGAGCGGGCCCATTCCTCACGCTTTTCCACCCGGCCATAGATATAGCGCCGTCCATTCCACTCAAATGGCGTGGAACAGTTGTACACGTCAAAACCGTCTACGCCCCTGAAAGACAGCAGAACGCTTTCCGCCGGTTTCCGGCTTTTTTCAAAGATTGTTTTTTTCTCCGCCAAACTCATAGTACCTCTCCTTATCCCTTTAGGGCGGGGTTATTGATTGATAGTAAAGCCACAAAAGAACACCCGCAAGCCCCCGAAAAGCGGGCCCCCTACAGGACCACGCCGGCGCTATACTGTATCCGGTACAGGTGGGCGTAGAAGCCCCCCGGAACCGCTAGGAGTTCTTTGTGGGAACCGCTCTCCACTACCTCTCCATTGTTAATGACGAGGATCTTATCCGCTCCCCGGATGGTGGAGAGCCGGTGGGCG